>JAYVUV010000088.1:0-10440 GCA_043787615.1 Janthinobacterium sp.
GCGACGACGCGGCCAGCCTGGGCGCGCGCGTGCTGGTCCAGGAGCATCTGTTGTACCCGCGCGCGATCCGTCAATTCCTGGCCGGCGCGCTGCCCGGTCAGCCCGGGCCGGCCATTCTTACCGAACATACCGAACATACCGAACACACCATCACACAGGAATAACAATGAGATTGCCACCAGCGATTCTGGCCAATACCGAAGAAGTATTGCGCGAGATCCTACGCTTCACGGCGCCCGCCGATTCGACCCTGTCGCGCTACTTCCGCGACCATCCGCGCCTGGGAGCGCGCGAGCGCGGCGCCGTGGCCGAGGGCATTTACGCGGTGCTGCGCAATAAATCCTTTTTCACCGACTTCGCCGAGGCCGGCAGCGGCCCTACCATGCGCCGCCTCACCATTCTCGGCTTGGCCGAGGCGATGGGGGCTGACGCGCTGGGCGGCTTGACCGAGGAAGAGACCGAATGGCTGACCCGCATCACGCAGATCGACCGCGCCCTGATGCAGCCGGCCATGCGCGCCAATATGCCGAAGTGGTTGTTCGACAAGCTGATCGCGCAATACGGCGAGAGTGAAACCATGTTGCTGGCCGACGCGCTGAACGCGCCCGCGCCGCTCGACTTGCGCGTCAATTCGCTCAAGGCCAACCGCGAGGAAGTGATGGCGGCCCTGGCCGAGGCGCCCATCGTCAGCACGCCGACTCCGTACGCGCCGCTGGGTTTACGGGTGGTGAAGAAACCCTCGCTGCAAAACCTGCCGCTGTTCAAGAGCGGCGCGATCGAGGTGCAGGACGAGGGCAGCCAGTTGCTGTCGCAAATCGTCGGCGCCAAGCGCGGCGAGATGGTGGTCGATTTCTGCGCCGGCGCCGGCGGCAAGACCTTGGCGCTGGGCGCGCTGATGCGCAACACGGGCCGTTTGTATGCCTTCGACGTGTCGGAAAAGCGCTTGGCCAAGCTCAAGCCGCGCATGGCCCGCAGCGGCTTGTCGAACGTGCATCCGGTCTTGATCGCGCATGAAAAAGACGCCAAGATCAAACGTTTGGCCGGCAAGATCGACCGCGTGCTGGTCGACGCGCCGTGTAGCGGCCTGGGCACCTTGCGCCGCAATCCGGACGTGAAGTGGCGCCAAAAAGTCGAGGCGATCGCCGAGATGCAGGAAAAGCAAGCCGCGATTCTGGCCGGCGCGGCGCGCCTGGTCAAAGGCGGCGGCCGTCTGGTGTACGCCACCTGCAGCTTGCTCGACGAGGAAAACGATTTCATCGCGACCCAATTTTTGGCGGCCCATCCAGACTTCGTCTTGCTGCCGATGACACAGGTGCTGGCCGAGCAAAAGATCGAGCTGGAGATGGGCGACTACCTCAAGCTGTTGCCGCATCGTCATCACACCGATGGTTTCTTCGCCGCCGTGTTCGAACGCAAGGCCATGGCCAAGAAAGCCGGCCCGGCCGACAAGGCGGACGCCGAGGCCGGGGCCGATACCGACGGCGACGAGCAAGGCCAGGCCGACGCCGCGTAATAAGCCCGCCCGGCGCAGCCGGCATGTAATATCATGCTGGCTCCGCCAACCCGCCCGCGTCCTCATGAGCCTGAGCAATTTCAACAATCTATTAAACGATCTGGCCGGCGATTTGCGCGAGCCGGGCTTGCTGTGGCAACTCGGCGCCATCGCCGCCTCCATCGTGCTGGGCTGGGGCATCTCGCGCCTGCTGCGGTCGCTTTTTTCCAGCCAGGACGGCCAGCGTGAAATGGTGCGCTTCGGGGTCGAAAGTTTCGGCCGCGTGATCGGCCCGCTGGTCGTGGTCGGCTTCTTGGTGCTGTCGCGCGTGCTGTTGGTGAAATACCATCATATCAATTTGATCAAGGTGGCCTTGCCCATCGTCGGCTCGATGGCCGTGATTCGCTTCGCGTTTTTTCTGATGCGCCGGGTGTTCGCCCGCCACGGCCACGCCAGCAGCGCCATCCTCACTTTCGAAAAAATCTTCCAACTCCTGGTCTGGCTCGGAGTGGTGCTGTACGTCACCGGCGTGTGGCCCGATATTTTCAATTACCTGGACGACACCATTCTGCCGCTGGGCAAATACAAGGTGTCGGTGGCGGCCATCTTGCAAGCGGCCGTGTCGGTGGTGGTGTTGCTGATGCTGGCGATGTGGGCCGGCGCCGCGCTGGAGGAACGCCTGATGCGCATGCCGGGCGTGCACTCGAATCTGCGGGTGGTGGTGGCCCGCATGGCGCGCGCGCTCTTGATCGTGGCGGCCTTGCTGCTCAGCCTATCGTTGGTGGGCATCGACTTGACCGTGCTGTCGGTGTTCGGCGGCGCGCTGGGGGTGGGGCTGGGCTTGGGCTTGCAAAAAATCGCCAGTAATTATGTGTCCGGCTTTGTCATCCTGCTCGACCGCAGCTTGACCATCGGCGACATGATCACGGTCGACAAGTACAGCGGCCGCGTCACGCAAATCAATACGCGTTACACCGTGCTGCAAGGCTTGGACGGGGTGGAATCGATTTTGCCCAATGAAATGTTGATCTCCGGGCCGGTGCAAAATTCCTCGCTGTCGAACCGCATGCTGGCCGTCTCGACCCAGGTCTCGGTTGCCTACGACACCGATCTCGATTTGCTGTTTCCCCAGCTCGAAGCGGCCGCAGCCTCGGTGGCGCGGGTGTTGGCCGCGCGTCCGCCGTCGGCTTCGCTGAAAAAATTCGGCGTCGACGGGCTCGACCTGGAAGTCAGTTTCTGGATCGACGATCCGGAAAACGGCCGCGGCGGCGTCACCTCGGACGTCAACCGCGCGATCTGGCGCACGCTCAAGGAAAACGATATTGCGGTGCCGTTTCCGCAACGGGAAGTGCGCCTCATCGGGGTGCCGGAGGCGCTCGCCGCGCGCGCGGCTGGCCCGGCGCCTGGGGAAACGACGGACGGCCCGCCGCACGCCGAGCCACACGTGCCGGCGGCGCCCAGCCCGGAACCGGCCAGCGGGCCGCTCGCGCACGACGATCCGGAGCTGGCGCCGGCCGTGGCGGTGCACCCGCCGCCCAGGGACGATTAATTCGTGGTTTAGAGCAACACCTCGTCTGAGCGCTACTAATTCAGCGTACAATTACATTCAAAATACAGAATAGCGGACCTCCCAAAAACCGGGGGAGACCGGGTACACGCCATTCACTCTGGAGCAGTAATGATTTTAAGTTCAGTTTTCCATGCCGTACTGAGTTTTCTGGATACGGGCATCGTCGGTCTGTCGGGTTGGCAAGTATTTTTCTATACCCTGCTGGTGACCCATATCACCATCGCCAGCGTCACCATCTATTTACACCGGCATCAGGCGCACCGCGCGCTGGAACTGCATCCCATTCCGAGTCATTTCTTCCGTTTCTGGCTGTGGCTGACCACCGGCCAAGTCACCAAGGAATGGGCCGCGATTCACCGCAAGCACCACGCCAAGTGCGACACCGAAGAAGATCCGCATAGCCCGGTCACGCGCGGCATCAGGAAAGTCTTGTTCGAGGGCGCGGAATTGTATCGCGCCGAATCGAAAAACCTGGAAACCATGGAGAAATACGGCCACGGCACGCCGGACGACTGGATCGAGCGCAATCTGTACACGCGCTTTAGCTGGCAGGGTGTGTTCGCTTTGCTGGTATTGAACGTGCTGATGTTCGGCGTGATCGGGATGACCGTGTGGGCCGTGCAAATGATGTGGATACCGGTGACGGCGGCCGGCATCATCAACGGCATCGGCCATTATTGGGGTTATCGCAATTACGACTGCGCCGACGCCGCCACCAATATCATCCCGTTCGGGATTCTGATCGGCGGCGAGGAATTACACAATAATCACCACACCTACGCCACCTCGGCCAAGCTGTCGTCGAAATGGTATGAGTTCGATATCGGCTGGGCCTATATCCGTACCCTGGAAATCATGGGCCTGGCCAAGGTGAAGAAACTGGCGCCGGCGCCGAAATTCTCGCACGGCAAGCTGGAAGCCGATTTCGATACTTTGCAGTCGGTGATCGCCAACCGTTATGACGTGATGTCGAAATACGCCAAATCGGTCAAGCACGCGTGGAAAGAAGAAGTCGAGCATTTGACCGTCAAGGCGCAATTGGAAGCGCGCTTTTTGCGATCGTCGCGCAAGTTGTTGCAGCGCGAACCGGGCAAACTGGCTGTGCCACAGCAGCAGCAGTTGAGCGAGCTGTTCCAGCATAGCAAGGCGCTGGAAACCATGCACCACATGCGGGTCGAGCTGGGCGTGATCTGGGAGCGTTCGCATTTCACGCGCGACCAGTTGCTGCAAAAATTGCAGGATTGGTGCAACCGCGCCGAGGCGTCCGGCATCAAGTCCCTGGAAGATTTTTCTTTCCGCCTGCGCAGTTATTCTTGATGGCTTGATGGCGCCAGTCATCGCCGTCCGGCGCGGGCTGCCGGCCGGCATCGCTCGCGCCGGCCGCCGCTTTTCTTCCCTTTTGATTTTCTTCCCTTTTTCCCGCTCCCTTATTGCACCGCTTGCAACGGACACGCCGCCGACGGCACGCGCGCGTCCGCCCGGCCGTTCACGGTGGCGATCACCGGCCGCTGTTCGGCGCTGCGCCAGGGCAGCGTCGGCCACCAGGGCGCCAAGGCCGCCTGCGTGTCCGGTTCCACGCTCTGGCCCGGCTTGGGTATCAGCACCTTCACACCCTGACAAGCGGCCGCCGCCAACACCCGCTCGGCCGGCTCGGTCCAGCCGTGGTGGGCCAGCTTGAACAAACCCCAGTGCACCGGCAGCATCACCTTGCCGCGCACCATGCGATGCGCCAGCACGGCTTGTTCCGGCCCCAGATGCCAGTCGGGCCAGGCCGCGTCGTATTGGCCGGCCTCGATCAGGGTCACATCGAAGGGGCCGAGGCGCGCGCCGATCTGGTGCATGGCCGGCAGCAAGCCGGTGTCGCCCGAATAATAGGCGCGGTGGGCCGGGCCGATGAAGGCGAAGCCGGACCACAGGGCCAGATCGGCGTCCGGCCTCAAGCGGCCGGTGGCGTGGCGGGCCGGGGTGGCCACCAGTTCGACGGCGCCGATGCGGGTCGATTGCCACCAGTCGAGTTCGACCACGCGTTCGGCCGGGATGCCCCAGGCCGCCAAATGGGCGCCCAGGCCCAGCGGCACCACGAAGCGGGTCGGGCTATCCTTCATCGCCATGATGGTGGCGTAATCGAGATGGTCGTAATGGTCGTGCGACACCACCACCACGTCGATAGGCGGCAATTGCGTCAAGGCGATCGGCGGCGGGTACCAGCGCGCCGGGCCGATCCACGACACCGGCGAGGCCCGATCGCTCCAGATCGGGTCGGTCAAGATACGGATGCCGTCGATTTCAAGCAGGGTCGAGGAGTGGCCGAACCAGGTCACGCGCAAGCCGGACGCGGGCGGCACGGCGAGCGCCGCGCCATCGCCGCGCTGCACCGGCACCGCGCCCGCGGCGGGCGTGTCGCCCGGGGTGCTGTCGAAGGCTTGGCGCAAGGCGCTCGCGTTATCGGTCCATTGCGGCTGGAGATTGCGGAATTGGCCGTCGCGCCATTGGGGCGATTGTTGGGCGCGTGCCAGGCGTTCCCCGGCCGGGCGTTGGCCCAGGCTGGTGCAAGAACTGCTCGATACGGCCAGCGCGGCGACGCCCAGCAGGGCGGCGATGCTCCAGCGCAGGGACGGGCGGCGGGAAAATGGGGTGGACATGGTGCTCCTTGCAGGGGCCGGCCGAACGCTCGGCCGCCGCGGGCGTAAAAAAAGCCGCTCATCGGAGCGGCTTTCTGTGAATCCGAAAATCGATTACTTGATTTTGGTTTCTTTGTACGTCACATGCTTGCGTGCCTTCGGATCGAACTTCATGATCTCCATTTTGGCAGGCGTGGTACGTTTGTTCTTGGTGGTCGTGTAGAAGTGACCTGTACCAGCGGTCGACTCCAACTTGATTTTGTCGCGGCCTGATTTTGCCATGATAGCTCCCTTATTCTGCTAATTAGACTTTTTCGCCACGAGCGCGCATATCGGTCAGCACGGCGTCAATGCCGACTTTGTCGATGACGCGCAGACCGGCGTTGGACAAACGCAGGGAGACCCAGCGGTTTTCAGATTCAACAAAAATACGACGATTCTGCAAGTTAGGCAAAAAACGACGTTTGGTTTTGTTGTTTGCATGGGAAACATTGTTGCCGACCATCGGCTTCTTCCCAGTGACTTGGCAAACACGTGCCATGGCGCACTCCTTAAGGACTTCCACAATTGGAAAAACGAGAGTATAGCCAAAAACCCGAGCTTTATCAACGACTTGTGAAAAACAATTGTGTCGTGAAAATCCACGAAATTTAACATTATGTTTCGCAGGCATTTCATCCGCTAAACCGGCGCCGCCTACAGCTGGCCGTGCTCGGCGAAGGAGTGCACCTGTCGCCCGGCCACCACGAAGTGGTCCAGGATGCGCACGTCGACCAGCGACAACGCCTGCACCAGGGCGCGCGTGAGCAAGAGGTCCGATTCGCTGGGCTCGGGCGCGCCGGATGGGTGGTTGTGCGCCAGCATCACGCTGGCGGCGTTGTGGCCCAGCGCCTCCTTGACCACTTCGCGCGGGTAGACGCTGGTGTGGGTCAGGGTGCCGCGAAACAATTCCTTGGCCGCGATCAAGCGGTTCTTCACGTCGAGAAACAGGACGAAAAACGATTCGTGGGCTTGCTGGTTGAACACCATGCGCAGGTATTGCTTGACCGCCTGGGGCGAGCCGAGCGCGATCCCGCTGCGCAAGGGTTCCTCGATGGCGCGCCGGGCCAGCTCCATCACCGCCTGCAATTGGGCGAATTTGGCGGCCCCCATGCCGTGCACGGCGGAAAAGTCGCGCAGGCTCGCGCCGAACAAGCCGTTGAGCGAGCCGAAGTGGCGCACCGTGCTGTCGGCCAGCTCCACCGCGCTTTGGCCGCGCACGCCGGTGCGCAGGAACACGGCCAGCAATTCGGCGTCCGACAAGGCTTGCGGCCCCTCTTGTATCAGGCGTTCGCGCGGGCGCAGGTGCGGCGGCCAGTGATTGATTGCCATATGTCCTCGCAAGGGGATGGGAGCCTATCTCACGCTGCATTATCGGCTCGCCACGCAGGCCGGTACTGATATCGTCACCACCTTTGATGGAAATCCCGTCGACTTCAAGCCTGTCGGGAATGTAGGGCCTGGACCGTGGAAGGCGTTTTCTTTAGCGGATGCCGAAGGCGCTCTTTAATTCGGTCTCTTCGGGCTGGTAAAAAAGGAATTGGGCATTGTTCAGGCGCGCTTCGTTTTGCGCATCCTCGACGATGCCGCCCAGCGCCGCGCCTATGCCGCCGGCCAGCCCGGCTTGCATCGGCGACAAACCGGGGGTGTTGAGCGTCGCATGTTCCACGACGTTATTCGGGTTGGTAGCGGGTCCTGGCGCGAGCAAGGGCGGCGACTCCGGCATGCCCGGCAATTGGGAGATCGTACCCAAGTTGTAATAATAGACTTTGGCGGCCGCACCCTCCCGTTTGGATACGTACACGCCGCATCGTTGGGTCCACACCGAATCCATGGTGAACGAGTCGATATTGCTATATGCTACTTTTTTCCTCAAGCAGTTTCCCTCCCCTTCATAGTAGGTGCCGCCCGAATCTTCGCGGGAGCCGATATAGTTCCCTGCGACCAGTGTGTACTCGAAGGTCAGCTTTCTTCCAAATGTCGAGTGTGCTTCCGGCCATGTGTAGGCTCGGGCCAAGACCATCGTGTCGGGCTTGGCCACCGCGACGGTCGCGCTCTTGGGCACCCCCGCGCAGCCGAAGAGTGTCGACGCTGCCAGGCCGATCATGGCCACACGGAAGAGTGAGGGTGCTTGAAGCATATGGTATCTCGGCATTATTTTAGGTGTTGAAAACAGTGGCAGCAAGCAAGCCTGGCTCCGGGCGTGAAGAGGCGAAGTGCGCGGCTACAGCGCATAAAATTGCGGTGGGGATAACTTCGATATTAAAAAACAAAAACATCATACAGCCCCGCCTACGATTTTCCAAACCGGAATTGGAATCCGAGGCGGAGCTGAAGCTGTGGCGGAGGGCGGCGTTCCGAAAACCTGGATCAGGTGCCGCAAACAATTGCTTCGCGGCGATCAAGCGGCCGATTGTTGGGCCGGGGCGGGGCGGCGGCGCCAAGGTGGCTTACAATATCGTTTTGCAAGCTCGATCGATACCATGTCCAACCCGCAACCCGCCGTCGTCACCGCCTCGGCCTATCTCACGCTGCATTATCGGCTCGCCACGCAGGCCGGTACTGATATTGTCACCACCTTCAATGGAAATCCCGCCACCTTGATGCTGGGCCAGGGCCAGTTGGCGCCTTTTTTGGAAGATTGCCTGCTCGGGCTGGCCGAAGGCGTGCATCACACCTTCGAATTGAGCGCGGCGCAAGGCTTCGGCGAGCGCAATCCCGATCTGGTGCGGCCCGTCACGCGCGCCACCCTGGACCAGCATTCCGCACCCGGCGCCGAGTACAAGATCGGCGACCTGGTCGACTTCGCGGCGCCGGGCGGCGGCCGTTTCGCCGGCGTGTTGCGCGAGCTGGGCGAGGATACGGCCCTGTTCGACTTCAATCATCCGCTGGCCGGCCAGTCGCTCACCTTCGAAGTGCGGCTCATTTCGGTGCTCTAGCAAACAAGGAATAATCAAATGGACAAGGAAATTCTGCTGGCCCAGCCGCGCGGCTTTTGCGCCGGGGTGGACCGCGCGATCGAAATCGTCGAGCGCGCCCTGAAACAATTCGGCGCGCCGATCTATGTACGCCACGAAATCGTGCACAACGCCTATGTGGTGGCCGACCTGCGCGCCAAGGGAGCGATTTTCATCGAGGATCTGGCCGACGTCCCGGCCGGCAACACGCTGGTGTTTTCGGCCCACGGCGTGCCCAAGTCGGTGCGCGCCGAGGCCGAGGCGCGCGGCTTGAGCGTGTTCGACGCCACCTGTCCGCTGGTCACCAAGGTCCATGTCGAGGTGGCCAAGATGCGGCGCGAGGGGCGCGAGATCATCATGATCGGCCACGACGGCCATCCCGAGGTGGAAGGCACCATGGGCCAGGCCGAGCAGGGCATGCACCTGGTCGAAACGGTGGCCGACGTGGCCGGTCTCCAAGTGGGCGATCCCGAGCGGCTGGCCTATGTCTCGCAAACCACCTTGTCGGTGGACGACACGGCCGACATCATCGTGGCCCTGAAGAAAAAATTCCCGCATATCGTGGAGCCGAAAAAAGGCGATATTTGCTACGCCACCACCAACCGCCAGGAGGCGGTCAAGTTCATGGCGCCCCAGGTCGATCTGGTGATCGTGGTCGGCAGTCCGAACAGTTCCAATTCGAACCGCTTGCGCGAAGTGGCGCAAAAAATGGGCACCGCTTCGTATATGGTCGACAATGCCTCGCAAATCGATCCGGCCTGGCTCGAAGGCAAGGTGCGGGTCGGCGTCACGGCCGGCGCCTCGGCGCCTGAAGTGCTGGTGCAAGCCGTGATCGACCGCCTCAAGGCGTGCGGCGCGCGCAGCGTGCGCGCCCTCGAAGGGGTGGAGGAACATGTCACTTTCCCCCTGCCCAAGGGTCTGGACGGCATCAAGCTTGAAAACCCGTAAAAATTCCCAACCGTAACAGCCCAGTGGACCCAATTTAATTTAGAATACCGCCAGTTTTTCCGAGCTTAGTTTCCCACGAACCCATCAAAACGGCTGCCGGCGCTTTTTCATTGACTTGATGTAAAGTTTTTGAGGAGGGGCGGCAAGCGGGCAACCTTGGCATAGAGATTGCTTAGGATTGGTATGCGGTAACGGGGAGCGAACCGGGGCGGCACAAGTACCGGTCAGCGGCGTCCAACCAGCGACGGCACTACGAGGATCTTCCTCGGGTGCCGTTTTTGTTGGGGTCGCGCGATCGGCGCCATCGCGGCGGGGCGGCGTGGCGGTTAATCTTTATGAATTAAAAGGGGCGAGCACAAGCATGGATACCTTTATCCAACAAATCATCAACGGCCTGGTGCTGGGGAGCATGTATGCCCTGGTCGCACTTGGTTACACGATGGTGTACGGCGTATTAAACCTGATTAACTTCGCCCACGGCGACGTGCTGATGATAGGCGCCATGGTCGGTTTGACCGTGATCAAGCTGCTCAACGCGTACGCGCCCGGCTTGCCCGGCTACGCCCAGCTGGCGATCGCCGTCGGCGCCGCCATTCCGGTGTGCATGGCGGTCAATGTGCTGATCGAACGCATCGCCTACAGCCGCCTGCGCAACGCGCCCCGGCTGGCGCCCTTGATCACCGCCATCGGCGTGTCGATCCTGCTGCAAACCTTCGCCATGATGATCTGGGGCCGCAATCCGCTGCCGTTTCCGCAATTGCTGTCGTCGGCGCCGATCAATGTGGGCGGGGCGCTGATCTCGCAAACCCAGAT
>JAYVUV010000089.1:0-8221 GCA_043787615.1 Janthinobacterium sp.
CCCGCGCGGGCGGCTCCCGCTTTCAACCCGAGCCGCTAGCCTCAGCGGCCGTCCGCGCCGCCCAGATTCTTTTTGAAGAACGCTTCGATGGTGTGGTACACGTGGCGCTGTCCGGCGCGCGATGAAATGCCGTGTTTGGCGCCCGGGTAGGTCATCAAGTCGAACTGCACGCCCTGGTTGACCAGGGCGTCGATCATGCGCGTGGTGTTTGTAAACAGCACGTTGTCGTCGGCCATGCCATGCACCAGCAGCAGCGGCGCGCGCAAGCCATCCAGGTGCGCGTACACGCCGCTGTCGCGGTAGCCGGCCGGGTTGTCCTTCGGCGTGCCCATGAATTGTTCGGTGTAGTGGGTGTCGTACAGCGTCCAGTCGGTCACCGGCGCCACCGACACGCCCATGGCGATCTTGTCCGAGGCCGCCGCCAGCAGGCGCAAGGTCATGAAGCCGCCATAACTCCAGCCGAACACGCCGATGCGCTTGGGGTCGACGAAGCTTTGTTTGGCCAGCCAGTCGATGCCCACCAGTTGATCGGCCACCTCGCTCGCGCCCAGCTGGCGATAAATGGCATCGGTGAAGGCGCGCTCGCGTCGGCCGGAACCGCGGTTATCGAGCCGGAACACCACATAGCCTTGCTGGGCCATGTATTGATCGAAGGTGTTGCCCCATTTTCTGGCCACGTGCTGGGCGTGCGGCCCGCCGTAGGTGGACAGGAACACCGGGTAGCGTTGGTAGGGATTGAAATGGCGCGGCTTGATCAGCGAGTAGTACAGGGTCTGGCCGTCGGCCGACTTGAGGGTGCCGTATTCGGTCGGCCGATGGTCGGCCAGGTACTTGGCGTAGGGATGATCGGCGTTCAATTCATTGTGTTCGAGCCAGCCGATCATGGCGCCGTCGGGCGCGCGGATGCTCACCTGCGGCGGCGTGTTCGGATCGGAAAAGGTGTCCACGAAAACCTCGCCGTTTTTGGCGAAGGCCGAGTCATGCCAGCCGTCGCCCTCGGTGATGCGCACCGGCCGGTCGGCGCCGCTGCCGTCCAGCGCCAGCGCGTAGGTCTGCTTGTCGATCACGGCGTCGCGGTTGGAGGCGACGAACACGCGGCCGGTTTTCTCGTCCAGCGCCAGCACCTGGTCGACGCCCCACTCGCCGCTGGAAATCGGGTGCAACAGCTTGCCGTCCAAATCGTACAGATACAAATGATTGCGGCCGCTGCGCTCGGACGCCCAGACGAAGGCTTCGCGCCCTTTTAAAAAGCGCAAGTCGTCGTGGATCACGACCCAGGTCGACGAGGTTTCGGTGATCAGCACGCGCTGGGCCAGGGTGGCGGCATCGACCGACACCAGTTCGAGCCGCTTCTGGTCGCGCGACTGGCGCTGGTACAGCAGCTGCTTGCCGCTGGCGCTCCAGTCGGCCCGCACCAGATAGATATCCTGTTCGCGGCCCAGGTCGACCTGGCGCCGCACGCCGCTCTCGGGCGAGACGATCATCAGTTGCACCAGCACGTTGGGCTGGCCCGCCGCCGGATAGCGCTGTTCGACCACGTCGGTGCGGTCGGCGAAAATCTCGAAGCGCCGCACCACCGGCACCGGCGCCTCGTCGTAGCGTTTATAGGCGATCGCCGAATCGTCCGGCGCCCAGTCGTAGCCGGTGCGCTGGCCCATTTCTTCCTGGGCCACGAATTCGGCTTCGGCGTTGTGGATGGTGCCGGCGCCATCGCTGGTGAGCTGGCGTTCCTGGCCGTCGCGCAGGTCGATCACGAACAGGTTTTGATCGCGCACGAAGGATAAATAACGGCCCCTGGGCGAGATTTTCGGATCGAGCACGTTGCCCTCGGCGACCAGGCGCGCCGCCTCCGGTTTGGCGACATCGATCAGATACAGTTTGCCGGCCAGCGGCACTAGCAGCTGCTTGCCGTCGGGCGACCAGCTGTAGCTCAAAATACCCTTCAGGCTGGAGGTGCGTTCGCGCTCGCGGCGCGCCTTTTCCGCGTCCGACAGGTTCTCGCTCGGCACCAGCAACTTGGAGTCGACCAGGCGCCGGGTGCTTTTGTCGTGCAGGTCGAATTGCCATAGGTCGAGCTGGAACTGGTTGTCGGCGCGCCCGCGCAGGAAGGTGACGCGGGCGCCGTCGGGCGATACTTGAAGATTGCGCACGCCGGGGCCACCCAGCGCCGGGTCGGCGTGGATGCGCTCCAACGTCAGGCGCTCGGCGGCGGCGGGTACGCCGGCCAGCGCCGCCAAAAAGCAAAGAATAAAACGCATGAGGGTCTCGCGATGGTGAACAGGGTTGGCCGGGCGGGGTCAAGCCGCGCCGCGTTGCCCGAAACGATACCAGACATCGGCGTGTTAAGCGATAGGGCGTCGCCGCGCGGCAAATCGCCGTCCGACGGCGGTGTCCCGATTGCGCGCGGCGCGGGCAAGTCGATCTCGGCGCCGGCGTTCGCGGCCACGCGCGCGCGGCGTGAGCGGACCGGCGTGCGCATGGCGGCGCCACGACGCCGGGCGGCCGCTCTTTCTCAGGCGCGCAGCCGGCCGTCGATGACGGTGACGCAGGCGCCGCCTATCCACGGCTGGCCTTCGCGCAGGCGCACTTGCAGGCGGCCGTCGCGTGCGAGCGCGGTCCCTTGGCGCACCGAGTACGCGTCGCCGTCGGCGATCTGGCCGCGTCGCTGCAACACCCGCGCGACGCAGGCGTTGGCGCTGCCGGTGACGGGGTCCTCCACCAGCGCGCCATGCTCGATCAACAAGGCCCGCACTTCATAGTCGGCCGGCGCGCCGGCGGGGTGGGCGCCGTACATGGCCAGGCCGTCGACGCCGCAATTCTGTAGCAAGCGCGCCAGCGCGGCGGCGTCGGCGCGCGCGTCCAGGCAAGCTTGCGCGCTCGGCATCGGCACCACCAGCCAGCCTATCCCCATCTCCGCCATGATCGGCCCCGGCCCCGGCCACGGCGGCGTCGCCACGCCGAGCGCGGCGTCCAGCAGCGGGCGCAGGGCCGGATCGAAGTCGCGCAGCCGCGCCGCCGGCGCGCCGAAAGCGAGCATGCCGGCTTCGGCGATTTCCACCGTCACCAGGCCGATGCCGCATTGCTGCACCAGGCGCCCCGCCGTTTTCGGCGTCAAGCCCGCTTCCAGCAGGGCGTGGGCGGTGCCCAGCGTGGGATGGCCGGCGAACGCGAACTCGGTCGATGGCGAAAAGATGCGCACCATATAGTCGGCCGCCGGATCGGTCGCGGCCTGCACGAAGGTGGTTTCGGCCAGATTGGTCCAGCGCGCGATGGCTTGCATCCGAGCCGTATCCAGGCCCTCCGCGTCCAGCACCACGGCCAAGGGATTGCCCTTGAACGGAACTTGGCTGAAAACGTCGACTTGTTTAAAGCGGCGCGTGGCGCCGGGCGTCGGGATGAATGAATACATGGCGTGGTGGAGGCCCGGGTTACGATGTCGTGGCCGCCGGCGCGCCGGCCAGGCGCCGGCGGGATAGCCGATGCAGGGAAGCGCTCAGCAGCACGGCGGCCACCGTCAATCCCAGCGTCAGGCCGATCCAGAAGCCGCTGGCGCCCATCGGCGCCCAGGGCAGGCCGGCCGGGGCCAGCCCGAGCGCATAACCGAGCGGCAGCGCGAAGCCCCAAAACGCCAGCAGCTGGATCAGCATCGGCTGGCGCGTGACCTTGTAGCCGCGGATGGCGCACGAGGTGGCGACCTGGGTCGCGTCCGACAGCTGGAACAGGGCGGCGAACAGCAGCAAGTGCGCGCACAACTCCCGCACCGCCGGGTCGGAAGTGTAGGCGCGCGCGATCTGATGGCGCCACAGCAAAATGCCGAGCGCCGACAGCAGCGCGAAGGCGAGCGACATCGCCACCCCCACCCAGGCCGCGAAACGGGCGCGCCGCGGATCGCCTTCGCCCAGCGCCTGGCCGACCCGGGTGATCAAGCCGATGCCGAAGCTGAGCGGCACCATGAACACCAGCGAGGAAAAGTTGAGCGCGATCTGGTGGGCCGAGATCGACACCACCCCGAAGCGCGCCACCAGCAGGCTGACCGCGCCGAACGCGCTCACCTCGGCGAAATAGGTGACGCCGATCGGCAGCCCGAGGCGCAGCATGGCGGCGATCTCCGGCCAGTGCGGCCACTCCCAATGGGTGAACGGGAAAGTGGCGCGGTAGGCCGGCGCGCGCCACAGCCAGGCCAGCATGGCCGCCAGCATCAGCCACATGCCGCAGCCGGTGGCGACCGCGCAGCCGATGCCGCCCAGCGCCGGCAACCCCAGGTTGCCGAAGATGAGCACCCAGTTCACGCCCACGTTGAACAGCAGGGCGCCCAGCGCGATCACCATCACCGGCTTGGTTTGATTGAGGCTGGCGCTGTAACCGTACAGCACGCGGTAGGCGGCGAACGGCGGCAGCCCGACGCTGATGATGTGCACGAACAGCGCGGCCCTGGCCGCCACCGCCGGCGCCAGATACAAGTGGTCGAACAGCAGGGTGGCCAGATTGGCCAGCAGGGCGGCCGCCAGTCCCACCCCCAGCGCCTTCCACAAGGCTTGGCGCACCACGTGCGGAATGCGCCCCAGCTGGCCGGCGCCGACCGCGTGCGCCACCACGCTGTTAATCGCCATCATGATGCCGCTGACGCTGACCAGGACGATGCTCCAGATCGCCGCGCCCAGCGCCACCGCCGCCAATTCCTCGGCGCTGGCGTGACCGGTCATGGCGACGTCGGCCACCCCCATGCCGACCGTGGCCAGCTGCCCGACCAGCATCGGCCAGGCCAGGCGCCACAGGGCGGTCGCCTCGACGCGGGCGGCGGACAGGGAAAACGTGGCGGGGAGGCTGGCGCTGGTGGACATGTGAAAAACCCGGGACAAAAAAGCGATTCTACTAACATATGGCGCGCGGGTGGCCGCGCCGTTTATTTATCTGTAGGAAATTGTTACATTTTGATGTAGGCGAGCTGATGTGCTGGCGCGTTGATTCGATAGCACCCATCCGGTCGCAGAACACGAACACAGGAAATCACCATGAAACCAATCCGCATTGCGCTGCTGCTGGCAGCGACCGTTTTCACCCAGATCGCAGCCCACGCCGGCGAGATGACTCTCTTCTCGCGTGACAATTTCGGCGGGCGCGAAGTCACGCTGCGCGATGTCACTCCCAATTTGACCGATATCGGTTTCAACGACCGTGGCTCGAGCATGGTGGTGCGCTCCGGTACCTGGGAAGTGTGCGTCGACGCCGACTTCCGCGGCACCTGCGCCGTGTTCGAGCGGGGCGAGTATCCGAATCTGGCGCGCTTCAACGATCAAATTTCGTCGGTGCGCGAAGTCGGTCATACCGGCCGGGGTCCGGACCATGAATGGCACGGCCGGCGCGGCATGATCGAACTGTTTTCCCAGCGCGGCTTGAATGGCAACTCGACCCGCCTGGTGCGCGAGCGCGACGATTTCAACGAAATCGGTTTCAACGACCGCACCGCCAGCGTCAATGTCGAAGATGGCGTGTGGCAGTTGTGCAGCGACGCCCAGTTTCGCGGCACCTGCCGGGTGTTCGGGCCGGGTCGTTACGATGACTTGGGCGCCGGCTTGACCGGGCAGGTTTCGTCGGCCCGTCTGGTCGACGAACGGGCGCCGGCCCGTCCCGAGCCGGCGCCCACCGCGCCGCCGCAGTTCAACGCGCCGGTGGTGATGTTTTCGGAGGAAGGCTTGCGCGGCCGGCCCGTGCCGCTGCGCGGCGACACCCCCGATTTCGTCACGCTGGGCGCCAACGACCGCTTCGCCTCGATCCTGGTTCAAAGCGGCACCTGGCAGTTTTGCTCGGACAGCTATTTCCGCGGTCAATGCCGCATCATGGGGCCGGGCGAGTACCCGCGTCTGCATCCGGAGCTGGTGCGCTCGATCTCGTCCATGCGCCAAGTGGCGGCCGCCAATTCGGGCCGCGACCCGGTCGTGCGCGACCCGGTCGAGCTATTCGCCACCGCCGAATTCGGCGGCCGGCGCCTGCCCCTGCGCCGCGACGAGAACAGCTTGACCGATTTCGATTTCAACGACCAGACCGGCTCTATCGTGGTCAATGAAGGCGAATGGCAATTCTGCGTGCACGCCAATTACGGCGGCCAGTGCGTGGTTTACGGGCCGGGCCGCTACCCGCACCTGGGGCCGCTCAACAATCAGCTGTCGTCGGTGCGTCGCGTGCGTTAAACCGCCGTTCCGTTTCGTTCCGGCTGTCCCCGCAGCCCTTGCCAACGCCCGCCCCGTCGCGGGCGTTGGCGTATCCGGGCGAACGGCGAGGCCAGGCGCGCGCCGGGCGGCGCTGTTTCACGCTACGCTAAGTCGGCGCAGGCGGGTCGCGCCCGGTTGGCGATGGGCTGGGTGTGCGCGGGATCGCGGGCGACATTTCGGCGAGTTGACATGCGGACGGGAGCGCAGAGTGGAATACAAGGATTATTACGCGATCCTGGGTCTGGAACGCGGCGCCGGCGAGGGCGAGATCAAGCAGGCGTATCGCAAATTGATCCGCAAGTTCCATCCGGATTTGAGCCGCTCCGCCGATGGCGACAAGAAAACCAAGGAATTGAACGAGGCTTACGCCGTGCTGGGCGATGCCGAAAAGCGCGCCGCTTACGATGAACAGGGCGCCGGCGGTCGCCACCGTGCCGGCCAGCCCTACAGCGAGCCGTACGGCGAGCCCTTCCACGCGCCGCCGGGGTGGTCGGGCGCGTCTGGCCGGTCCGGCGTCAATCCCGACGACAGCGACTTGTTCGCCGACCTGTTTTCCCATCTTGGTGGGCGGGCCGGACGCGGCAATTTCCAAATGCGGGGCGAGGATCGCCGCGCCAGCATCGTCATCGAGTTGGCCGACGCCTATCACGGCGCGACCCGCAGCGTGAGCCTGGGCGCCCCGGTGGCCGACGAGCACGGCCGGGGTAGCATGCGCGCGCGCACCTTGAACGTGACGATCCCGAAAGGCGTGATCCAGGGCCAGCAACTACGCCTGGCCGGCCAGGGCCAGCCCGGCAGCGGCGGCGCCCCGGCCGGCGACCTGTATCTGGAAATCCAGTTCCGGCCTGACCCGCGTTATCGGATCGAAAACCGCGACGTGTTTGAAACCGTTCCGGTGGCGCCGTGGGAAGCGGCGCTAGGCGCCCAGATCGAGGTGCCGACCCCGTCCGGCCAAGTGAGCGTGACGGTGCCGCCCCATTCTCAGGGCGGGCGCAAGCTGCGTCTGAAGGGGCGTGGCATTCCGGGCAACCCGGCCGGCGATCTGTACCTGCTGCTTGAGCTGGTGCTGCCGCCCGCGCACAGCGAGCGCGCGCGGGCCTTGTACGAAACCATGGCGCGCGAACTGGCCTTCAACCCGCGCGCGCCGTTGGCAGGATGAGCCATGGCGCAAGCGACCGTGGCGCCGCCAGCGTGGCTCGCTATCGCTGCGGTACGCGCCTAGCCTGACGCGCACATCCACTATTTTTATTTGCGGCGATAAGAACGCGACGCGACGCTAGCGCGCCTTGTCCGGCCGGGCGCCGCCGCCGGATGGTTGATCGTTGGCGTCTTTCTGATTGTCGCGGCCGGCTTCGGCGCGCTGTTGCTTGTTACCGTCGCGTGCGCTCGAGGGGTGCAGGTCGGAGCGCTCGTGGGTGTCCGATTTTTTCGGACCGCTTTGGCTGTTGCCGGCATCGCGCTGCGGTTGCCGCTGGGAGCCGGCTGGCTGATCGCCCTGCCGATCGCCCGGCCCTTGCGATTGCCGGTTGCCCGTGTCGGCGCCGCTTTGCGCCTTGCCTTGTCGTCCCATGCCTGGGCGGGGATCGGTTTCCGCGCCCATGCCGCCTTGCTCGTTCATGCCGCTTTGCCGCTCGCTCTGCTGGTTGGCGCCTTGCCCCAGACCGCTGCGATTCGACTTTTGCCGGTCTTTTTCGGCGCTATTCCGATCGGGCCGCATATCCAGATCTTTCCCTTGATTCATATCGGCGTGCGAGGATTTCATGACCTCTCTCCTGGTTGCATTCGCTGTCTTGCATGCTGTCCCGCGCCCGCGGAACGTCACCCTGTCGCCTCGCACCCCGGCGCGACGGCCGCGATGGCGCAAATGGAGGTCCATCATAGGCCCGCACCCCGGCGCGCCGTATCGGAAGACACGCTAGCAGCCTGTCGGACTTGGGCTCGTCGGCTGCAAAATGCGCTGGGACGGTCCATATTTCGCCGCTTTCTCGGCCAATAGCTCGCTATTGGCACTG
>JAYVUV010000090.1:0-2860 GCA_043787615.1 Janthinobacterium sp.
CCGTGGTCACCGACGAAATCAAGTTCGGCGACAACGACACCCTGGGCGCGCTGGTGGCCAATTTGATCGAGGCCGACGTGCTGGTGATCTTGACCGATCAGGAAGGCTTGTTCAGCGCCGACCCGCGTAAAGATCCGGGCGCGACCTTGATCCAGCGCGGCCGCGCCGGCGATCCGGCCCTGGAAGCCATGGCCGGCGGCGCCGGCAGCAGCATCGGCCGGGGCGGCATGCTGACCAAGATTTTGGCCGCCAAGCGCGCCGCCAAGTCGGGCGCCCACACCATCATCGCCTGGGGCCGCGACAACGACGTGCTGGCGCGCCTGGCCGCCGGCGAGGCGATCGGCACCGAGCTCACCGCCCAGACCGGCCAGCTGACGGCGCGCAAGCAATGGATGGCCGACCATTTGCATACGGCCGGCAAGGTGGTGCTGGACCCGGGCGCCGTGCAAAAGCTGCGCAACGAGGGCAAATCCTTGCTGCCGATCGGGGTGGTCGAAGTGCTGGGCGAGTTCGGCCGTGGCGCCGTGATCACTTGCGTGGGGCAAGACGGCACGCCGGTGGCGCGCGGCCTATCTAATTACACCAGCAGCGAGGCGCGCCGCATCATGCGCAAGCCGTCGGCCGAGATCGAAGCGATTCTCGGCTTCCTGGAAGGCCAGGAACTGGTTCATCGCGACAATATGGTATTGCTGTAACCGTGACGGCCGAGGCGCGCGCGGTCCCCACGGCGGCGCCGTTCACACCAGCGCGGGCGCGGCGGTTTTGGCCTTGTATTCGCACAAGTCGGCGATCATGCAATTCCAGCATTGCGGCTTGCGCGCGACGCAGGTGTAGCGGCCATGCAGGATCAGCCAGTGATGCGCATCGAGCAAAAATTCCTTGGGGACGAATTTGAGCAGCTTTTGTTCGACGATCTCGACGGTCTTGCCCGGTGCGATGCCGGTCCGGTTGCCGACCCGGAAAATGTGGGTATCGACCGCGATGGTCGGTTCGCCGAAGGCCGTGTTCATGACCACGTTGGCGGTCTTGCGGCCCACGCCGGGTAGCGCTTCGAGCGCCGCGCGCGCGCGCGGCACCTCGCCGCCATGCTCCCTGAGCAAAATCTCGCAGGTGGCGATGACGTTCTTGGCCTTGGTGCGGAACAAGCCGATGGTTTGAATATAGGGCATCAGCTCGTCGACCCCGAGCGCCAGGATGGCGGCCGGCGTGTTGGCCACCGGGTACAGTCGGCGGGTGGCTTTGTTGACCGAGACATCGGTGGCCTGGGCCGACAGCAGCACGGCGATCAATAGTTCGAACGGGGTGGTGTATTCCAGTTCGGTGGTCGGGTTCGGGTTGGCGGCGCGGAAGCGGGTGAAAATTTCCAGTCGTTTGGCAGCGTTCATGTCGCCTTGTTGTTAGCGGGTGGGGGTGGGGGCGCCTCGCCGGCGGCCTTGGCGCGGGCGCGTTCGATGGCGGCGGCGATGATGGCGCGCTTGCGTTCCTTCTCGGCCAGTTCCTGCGCCGTGCCGGCCGTTTCCGCGTTGACCGTTTGCAGCTTGTCAACCGCCTTGGCGGCCAGGCGCGCATCGTTCTCGCGCCGTTCGCGCTCCAGGCGCAGGGTGCGCAAGTCGTGCCGCGCGCGCGCGACGTCGGCTTGCTGTTGCGACCAGGCTTGCCAGCCGGTGTGCTCGTCCGTGATCGGATACATGACGATGCAATCGACCGGGCAGGGCGCCACGCATAGGTCGCAACCGGTGCACAGGCTGGGCACAATGGTGTGCATTTGTTTGGCCGCGCCGACGATGGCGTCCACCGGACACGCCTGGATGCACAGGGTGCAGCCGATGCACAGCGATTCGTCGATGAAGGCGACCGAGCGCGGCCGTTCGTAACCGTGCACGGGATTGAGCGGGATTACCTTGCGTCCCAATAAGCCGGCCAGTCGCGCCACGCCTTCGATGCCGCCGGGCGGGCATTGGTTGATCTCGGCGTGGCCGGCGGCGATCGCTTCGGCGTACGGGCGGCAACCGTTAAAACCGCACTTGGTGCACTGGGTTTGCGGCAACAAGTCTTCGATCTGGTCGGCGACGGAGGGAGGCGGTAAGGGCGGCACGGTGGGTTTCACGACACAAAACGCCATTATCCGATATTCGGCCGAGATCCGACGCCGATGTCGGCGAATAAAACGCGGGTCGGGGTGCCGGCCTCGATTTCATTTGTCGCACGCGGTTGCAAACATACAACTTTGAAAAGCGGTTTGTTTGTGGGAGCATAGTCCCTACATCAGCCGGGTGCGGCCTGAGCTACTGCTTTGGGGAACTGTCATGAGAGTGCGGGTGCCGCTTGGACTGGTGATCGGATTGTGCGGGGCCGCCTTGGCCGGCGCGGCGGCGGCGGCATCGGCCACGGCCACGGCCACGGCGTCAGCCCCGGCCGCGCCTCAGGGCGCCTCCGTGGTCCATCTTGCCGGCGAGGAATGGCCGCCGTTCGTTTCCAGCGCGCTGCCCGGCGACGGCTTGTCGGTGACGCTGGTCAACGCCGTCTACGAGCGGCTGGGCATGGGCGCCAAGGTCGACTATTTTCCCTGGAAACGCACCGTGGAGCTGGGCCTGAATAGTCCGCGTTTTGTCGGCTTTTTGGCGGTGTGGCGCACGCCCGAGCGCGAAACCCTATGCCATTTTTCCACTCCCATCGCCAACACGGTGACGGTGCTGGCCTATCTCAAAGAAGCGCCGCTGCGCGTGATCGGCCTGGCCGATCTGAAGGGCTTGCGTATCGGCACCGTGGCCGGCTATGCCAACGGCGAGCAATTCGACGCCATGGCGGCGGCGCGCGAGCTGACGGCGGAAGAGGGGGTCAACGACGATATTAATTTACG
>JAYVUV010000091.1:0-10844 GCA_043787615.1 Janthinobacterium sp.
ACTACACCATTTCGGCGCTGCCGCTGGCGACCGCCATGACGCTTAATTACATGTCGCCGATCTGGATCGCCGTGATCCTGTTCCTGTCCGGCTGGTGGCAGGCCAAGAACCATGTCGAGTGGCCCTTGATCGCGGCCGTCGGCATGAGCTTCGTCGGCGTCACCGTGCTGCTCCAGCCGGCCTTCCACGCCAACCAACTGAGCCCGGCCCTGATCGCGCTCGGCTCCAGCGTGCTGTCGGCGCTGGCCTATCTACAGGTGCGCAAACTGGGCCTGGCCGGCGAACCCGAATACCGGGTGGTGTTCTATTTTTCGGTGATGAACGTGGTGGCCGGCCTGGGCGGCACCCTGCTGGGCGCGCGCCACGGCGGCCCGCTGTGGCACCGGCTCGACAGCGCGCACGGGGTCGCGCTGCTGCTGGGCATCGGCTTGTGCGCCACCGCCGCCCAGATGGCCATGACACGCGCCTACCGGCTCGGCAAGACGCTGGTGGTGGCGAACCTGCAATACACCGGCATCGTGTTTTCCAGCGTCTGGGGGCTGCTGGTGTTCGGCGACGTGTTCGACTGGCACAGCTGGGCCGGCATCGGCGTGATCCTGGCGTCCGGCAGCGCCGCGACCTATTACAATACGCGTAGCACTGAGCGCGGCAAGGCCGTCGCCAGCACCGATCCGATCGCAAGCGAAGTTTGAGGAGACCGCGATGTACACCACCCTGATCAGCGCCGCCGAACTGGCGCCCCATCTGACCGACCCGCGCTGGGTCATCCTGGACAGCCGGCACGACTTGATGAACCTGGACGCCGGCGCCCAAGCCTACGCCGAGGGCCATATTCAAAACGCCCAATTCGCCGCCATCGAGCGCGACCTGTCCGGCCTCAAGATCGGCCCCGACGGCCGCTTCCACGGCCGCCATCCGCTGCCCGATCGGGCCGCCCTGATCGCCGCCCTGCGGCGCTGGGGAGTCAACCATGACAGCCAGGTGGTGGCCTACGACGCCCACGGCGGCATGTTCGCCGCGCGCGTGTGGTGGTTGCTGCGCTGGATAGGCCATCCGGCGGTGGCGGTGCTCGATGGCGGCTTGGCGGCCTGGGCCGCGCAGGGTTTGCCGCTGGTGACGCCGGCGGCCGCGCCGGCCCAGGGCGACATCGCCGAGCGCCCCAGCCTGACCAAGATGGTCACCGTCGAACAGGTCGTGGCCAACCTCGGACGGCGCGCCAGCGTCGTGATCGACGCGCGCGCGCCGGACCGTTTTCGCGGCGAAAACGAAACCATCGACCCGGTCGGCGGCCATATTCCGGGGGCCAGCAACCGCTTTTTCAAGGATAATTTGCAGGCCGACGGCCACTTCAAGAGCGCCGAGCAGCTCAAGCGGGAGTGGAGCGTGTTGCTGACATCGGCCGACCGCGCCATCATGCAATGCGGCTCCGGGGTGACGGCTTGCCACAATTTGCTGGCGCTGGAACTGGCCGGCTTGCCGGGCGCCGCCCTGTATCCCGGTTCGTGGAGCGAGTGGTGCGCCGATCCGGCGCGGCCGGTGGCCACCGGCGCCTAATCTATCCGTCTAGGCCGGCCTGGCCGGGCCACGCCGGCCGCTCCGGCTTATCTAGCCGGCGTGCCCGTGTGTGAGGCACAGCACCAGGATCACGCCGGCGGCGATCAGCAGCACCTGGGGAATGGTTTCGCGCAGGGTGGCGCGGCGCTGCATCTGCGGCATCAAGTCGCTCACGGCGATGTAGATGAAGCCGGACGAGGCGAACACCAGCACATACGGGATCAGGGTGCTGGCCCGGTCCAGCGTGAAGTAGCCCAGCAAGCCGCCCAGCACCGCCATCAGACTGCACAGCAAATTGAAGACGTAGGCGCGGGTGCGCGAAAAGCCGGCGTTGAGCAGCACGATGAAGTCGCCGATCTCCTGCGGTATTTCATGGGCGATGATGGCCAGGCCGGTGACCAGGCCTAGTTTCGGATCGGCTAAAAAAGCGGCCGCGATCAAGATGCCGTCGGTGAAGTTGTGCATGCCGTCGCCGACCAAGATCATCCAGCCGGCCTTGCCCGCCTCGTGCTTGTCGTGGCCGTGGGCGTGGTGGTGGCCGTCGCCCTCGTGGTGATGCGAGTGGCGCAGGATGGCCAGCTTCTCCAGCATGAAAAACGCCAGCAGTCCGGCCAGCAGGGTGGCGAACAGCTTGCGCGGGTCGGTGTGCGACTCGAACGCTTCCGGCAAGGCGTGCAGCAGCGAGGTCGAGAGCATGATGCCGACCGACAGGCTGACCATGCGCTCGACCATTTTCGACAGCAGGGCGAAGGAAAACACGGCCGCCGCCGTGATGCTGACGACGCCGGCGATGGTGGTGGCCAGCAGGATGGAGCTGAGAATGGGATCGATTTGAATGCCTCTTATGCCTGGAACGCTGAACGCAGGAGCGCGCGCCCGACGCGGCGCAAACCGGGCATTTTACAGCCCGGTCGGCATTTGCGGCGAATCAGCGCACGCCGTTGGCCTTGAACCAGGCCAGGCAGCGCCCGAAACCGTCCTTGGCGTCGCTCTCGACATAGCTGGCGCGGTAGTCGGCGTGGAAGGCGTGGCCGGAATTTTGATAGATCACGAACTTCGATTTGCTGTCGCCCTTGCCCAGCGCCGCCGTCATCTGGTCGATGGTGTCGACCGGGATGCCGCTGTCCTTGGCGCCGTATAGACCCAGCACCGGCACCGTCAGCGCCGGCGCGATGTCGATCGGCTGCTTGGGGTTGACGGCGTTGCTCTCGCCGACCAGGCGGCCGTACCAAGCCACGCCGGCTTTCACGGTCGGATTGTGCGCCGCGTACAGCCAGGTGATGCGGCCGCCCCAGCAAAATCCCGTGATGCCGGCCTTGGCCGGATTGCCGCCATGTTTGCCGGCCCAGGCCAGCACCGCGTCCAGGTCGCGCAGCACTTGCTGGTCGGGCGTCTTGGAAATCACCTGTTTCATGATCTCGGGGATCGATTCGATCTTGCGCGGATCGCCCTGGCGCACGAACAGGTCGGGCGCCAGGGCCAGATAGCCTTCCTTGGCGAAGCGGCGCGCCACGTCGGCGATGTGCTCGTGCACGCCGAAGATCTCGGAGATCACCAGCACCACCGGCAGATCGCTCTTGCCCTCGGGCTGGGCGCGGTACACCGGCACGCTTTGGCCATCGACCTCGATCATGACGGTACCGGCGGTCAAACCGGCGCTGTCGGTCTTGACCACGCTTTGCGCGGCCACCGGCATCACGGCCACGGCGAAGCCGGTGCCCAGGGCGACTTTGAGAAAATCGCGCCGGCCGACGCCGTCCGAGGCGCGGCCGGTGTCCAGCAAACTGTCGCAATCCTTGATCATATTGTTCATGCGTGTGCTCCTGTTGGTGTGACAAATCGGATGACAGCTTATTACTAGTGCGCCTCGTCCCAGTTGCGGCCCACGCCCACTTCGGCCGTCAGCGGCACTTGGAGCTTGGCCACGCCGGCCATCAGCTCGGGCAGGCGCGCGCGCACCAGTTCCAGCTCGGCCTCGGGCACTTCGAGCACCAGCTCGTCGTGCACCTGCATGATCATCTTGGTGTGCAGCCGCTCGCTTTCCAGCCAGTCCTGCACCGCGATCATGGCCAGCTTGATCAAATCGGCCGCCGTGCCTTGCATGGGCGCGTTGATCGCGGCCCGCTCGGCGCCCTGGCGGCGCGGCCCGTTGGGCGAATTAATCTCGGGCAGCCACAGGCGCCGGCCGAACACGGTCTCCACATAGCCCTTGGCCTTGGCCTGCAAGCGGGTGTCGTCCATATACTGCTTGACGCCGGAGAAGCGGGCGAAATAGCGGTCGATATAGTTTTGCGCGGCGGCCCGCTCGATGCCCAGGTTGGCGGCCAGGCCGAAGGCGCTCATGCCGTAGATCAGGCCGAAATTGATCACCTTGGCGTAGCGCCGCTGCTCGCTGCTGACTTCGGCCGGCGTCACGTTGAAGATCTCGGCGGCGGTGGCGCGGTGAATGTCCTCGCCCTCGGCGAAGGCGCGCAGCATGGCCGGGTCTTCCGAAATATGGGCCATGATGCGTAACTCGATTTGCGAATAGTCGGCCGACACGATCCAGCTGCCGGGCGGCGCCACGAAGGCTTCGCGGATGCGGCGCCCTTCCTTGGTGCGGATCGGGATATTTTGCAGATTCGGATCGTTCGAGGCCAGGCGGCCGGTGACGGCCACCGCCTGCGCGTAATTGGTGTGCACCCGGCCGGTATCGGCGTTGATCATCTTGGGCAGCTTGTCGGTGTAGGTCGACTTGAGCTTGGCCATGCCGCGATACTCCAGCAGCACCTTGGGCAGCGGGTAATCCTCGGCCAGCTTTTGCAGCACTTCCTCGTCGGTGGACGGCGCCCCGCTCGGGGTTTTTTTCACCACCGGCAGCTTGAGTTTGTCGAAGAAGATCTCGCCGATCTGCTTGGGCGAGCCCAGATTGAAGGGCTGCTCGGCCAGCTCGTAAGCCTTTTGTTCCAGCTCCATGATGCGCCGCCCCAGTTCATTGGACTGGGCCGACAGCAGGGCCGCGTCGATCAACACCCCGTTGCGTTCGATCTTTTGCAGCACCACGGCGGTGGGCAGCTCGATGGTGCGGTAGATCGCCGTCAAGCTCTCGTCGCCTTCGACGTGGCCGAACATGGCGTTATGCAGGCGCAGGGTGATGTCGGCGTCCTCGGCCGCGTATTCGGTGGCGCGGCCGATTTCCACTTGATCGAAGCAGATCTGGTTGGCGCCCTTGCCGCACACGTCGACGAAGGCGATGGTGGTGTGGTTCAAATGGCGCAGCGCCAGGCTGTCCATGTCGTGGGTTTTGTGCGACTCGAACACGTACGATTGCAGCAGGGTGTCGTGCACCACGCCGCGCAGGCTCACGCCGTGGTTGGCGAAGATGTGGCTGTCGTACTTCAGGTTTTGGCCCAGCTTGGGTTTGGCCGCGTCCTCCAGCCACGGTTTGAGCTTGGCCAGCACCAGCTCGCGCGTCAACTGCTCGGGCGCGCCCTGATAGCGGTGCGCCATCGGGATGTAAGCGGCCACGCCGGCTTCGGTGGCCAGCGAAATGCCCACCATTTGCGCCGTCATCGGTTCAAGCGACGTGGTTTCGGTGTCGATCGCGGTCAGGGGCGCGGCGTCGATGCGGGCCAGCCACGCGTCCAACTGGGCTTCGGTGAGCACGGTATCGTAGCGCACCGTGAGCGGGACCGCCACGGCGGCGCCGGACACGTCGCCGGTGGGCGAATTGAGGGCGGCGCCGGACGGCGTGATCGCGCCCAGTTCGCGCAGCAGGGTCTTGAAGCCGTAGCGGTTGAAGAAGGTGAGCAAGGTCTCCTTGTCCTCCTCACGCGCCAGCAGCGACTGCGAGATCGACATCATGTGCGCCGACAGGTCGCAATCGGTCTTGACGGTGATCAGCTCGCGCCCCTTGGGCAACCAGGGCAGCGCCTGGCGCAAATTCTCGCCCACCGCGCCGCCGATGGCGGCCGCGTTGGCCATCACGCCTTCCAGGCTGTCGTACTGGGCCAGCCATTTGAGGGCGGTTTTCGGGCCGCACTTGGCCACGCCCGGGACGTTGTCGACCGTGTCGCCGATCAGGGTCAGGTAATCGATGATGCGGCCGGGCGGCACGCCGAACTTGGCCAGCACGCCCGCCTCGTCCAGTTTTTCATTGCTCATGGTATTGATCAGGGTGACCTGGGAGTTGACCAACTGGGCCAAGTCCTTGTCGCCGGTGGACACCACCACGTCCAGGCCGGCGGCCACCGCCTGCACCGACAGGGTGCCGATCACGTCGTCGGCTTCGACCCCGTCCACCATCAAGATCGGCCAGCCCATGGCCTTGACGGCTTCGTGGATCGGTTCGATTTGCAGGGACAGGTCGGCCGGCATCGAGGCGCGCGTGGCCTTATAGTCCGGATACAGGTCGTCGCGGAAGGTTTTGCCCTTGGCGTCGAACACGCAGGCGATATAGGCGGCCGGATAATCCTGACGCAGGCGGCGCAGCATGTTGACCATGCCGTGCATGGCGCCGGTCGGGTGGCCGTCCGGGCTGCGCAAGTCGGGCAGCGCGTGGAAGGCGCGGTAAAGATAACTGGAACCGTCAACTAAAAGCAGGGTTTTTTGCATAATGCCACAAGAAATGGTGGGCGGCCGCGCCACGACAAGGGCGGGCCAGGGAGATCGGATGCAAACGCGTTTGCCACATGCGGCCGGCCGCGCGGCGCGGCGCGATAATGCGCCAATTATCGCAGAGTTTGCGGCGCCGTTCCGGGCGCGCGCGTTTCGCCGTCCGCATCGACGCACCCGGGCATGGCCGTTGCGCGCAATTAAAACAGTAAAGCGTTTGCGTTTGTTACAATGAGGGCGACTCCCCACCTGATTATGTGAACGCGTTCCAACCAAGGCGATACCCCATCATGATGCGCACTGCCCCGATTTTGCCGCTCTTGCTTCTGTCCCTGCTGGCCACCGGCCCCGTTCGCGCGCAAATGCAGAACACCGCCCCGCCCAAGCTGGAACAGATCGACGAAGGTTCCGACACGCCGATCACCGTCACCGCCAAACCCACGGGCCGCAGCATCACGGAAAAGCGCGAGCAAGGCCGGGTCACGGAAGTGAAGGTGCAAAGCGGCAAGAGCAGCTACACCCTGAAACCGAACACGCCGGCCGGCAACGCGCTGCCGGGCGACATGACCGGCAGCGCCAACCGCGGGCCGCAGTGGCAAGTCATGGAATTTGATTTGGGCAAGAAAAAAACCAAGGCCCACGACGACGACGCGACCGATACCACGCCCGAGCCGCCACCCGCGCCGGCCGGCAAGTAAGCAGCTGGGCGGCGGCCCCGAAGGCGCCGTTTCCGTTTTCTCCGACACTTTTATCCCGCACCCCATGGCAGTTTTTACCCCGGTGAGCCTGGACGATGTCCGCCAGTGGATCACCCAATTTCCCGTCGGCAAAGCGCTGGCGATCAGCAACATCGCCTCCGGCATCGAAAACAGCAATTTTTTTCTGAGCACGGAACGCGGTGAATACGTGCTGACCATCTTTGAAAATCTGAGCTTCGCGCAATTGCCGTTTTACCTGGAATTGATGCGCCATCTGGCCGAGCGCGGCGTGTTGGTGCCGGCACCGGTGCCGAACGCCCAAGGCCAATTGAGCGTGCCCTTGCACGGCAAGCCGGCCGCCATCGTCGGCAAGCTGGCCGGCGCTTCGCAAATGGCGCCGCGCGCGGCGCACTGCGCGGCGGTGGGCGCGATGCTGGCCAAGATGCATCTGGCCGGGCGCGACTTTCCGCTGGAGCAACCCAATCTGCGCGGGCTGGACTGGTGGCAAGCCACCACGCCCCAGGTGCTGCCCTTCCTGTCGGACGACAAGGCCGCACTGCTGCGCGAGGAAATGCGTTTTCAGCAAGCCTTCGCCGCCGGCGCCATCCACGCCGCCCTGCCGCGCGGGCCGGTGCACGCCGACCTGTTCCGCAACAATGTGATGTTCGACGGCGAGCGCTTGACCGGCTTCTTCGACTTTTATTTCGCCGGCTGCGACAGCTGGCTGTTCGACGTGGCCGTCACCGTCAACGATTGGTGCGTCGATCTCGATAGCGGCGCGCTGGACCCGGTCCGCACGCGCGCCCTGCTGGACGCCTACCACGCGGCGCGCCCGTTCGACGCGACCGAGGCGCAAGCCTGGCCGGCCATGCTGCGCGCCGCCGCGCTGCGCTTTTGGCTGTCGCGCCTGTACGACTTGCACCTGCCGCGTGCGGCGGAACTGTTGACCCCGCACGATCCGGGCCACTTCGAACGCATCTTGCGCGAACGGGTGACGCACGGCACACCGGCCTTATTCTGATGGAAAAATTTCCAGCGCGTACAGGGTGGCTGTGGGTCAAGCAAGGCCTGGCCCTATTTCGCCAGCAGCCGGGCGGCTTATCGTCCCTATTTTTTGTGTATCTGTTTCTCACCATCGCCAGCCTGCTGGTGCCGCTGGTCGGCCCCTTCTTGCCGGTGGTGCTGATTCCCGTGGTGTCGGTGGCCTTCATGCATGCCTGCCTGAACATCGAGCGCGGCCAGCGCATCCAGCCGAATCTGTTACTGAGCGGCTTGCGCAAACCGGCCTTCCTGCCGCTCTTGTCGCTGGGCATACTGTACTTGCTGCTGATGGCGGTGCTGGTGGCGGTGCTGCGGGTGGTGGACGACGGCATCCTGATGAAACTGTCGAGCGGCAAACTCGATGTCAACGCGGCGGCCGCCGCCCAAGCACAGATGAGCTACAAGATACCGCTGGCCGTAATCCTGTATTTAATGGCCAACTTGCTCATCTGTTTTTGCGCGCCCTTGATTTACTGGCGCGCCACCGGAGTCGGCAAGGCGATCTTTTTCAGCGCCTTCGCGGTGCTGCGCTCGCTGGGCGCCTTCATCGTGCTGGGCCTGTGCTGGTTCGGCATTTATATGGTGATCGGCAACGTCGCCGCGCTGGTGCTGGGCTTGATGGGATTTAATGGCTTGATGATGGTGATGGTGCCGATGTTGGGCCTGTTGATGGTGATCATACATTGCTCGCTATACGCCAGTTATTGCCAGGTGTTCGGCAATCCGGCCACATTGACGGCGCCCGCCGGCGGCTAACTTCCAAGCGTGGCCGTGGCCGGCCCGCCCATCGCGCCGCCTTGTTCGGCGGCCCCGTTCGGCGAGCCCGCTTAGCGCGCCACCCGCTCCAGCTTGGCGATGCTCAAGTCGAGCACCTTCATGCCATGCCGCCCGAAATTAATTTGCGCGCGCGCGCTGCCGCCACCGCCCTCGATATTGACGATCACCCCTTCGCCGAACTTGCCGTGCTCGACCGACTCGCCAATGCGCCAGCCCGGACTATTGCTCTTGCTGATGCTTTGGGCGATGGCATTGTCCGAACCGGCGCTGCCCAGCGGACCGGACGGATTGCTATCCCAAGCCGATTTCTTATTGCCGAACCAATGCGCTTGCACCTTGGGCGACAGCCACTTGAGCGATTCCTCCGGCAATTCGTCGAAAAAGCGCGACTTCATGTTGTAGCGGGTTTGGCCGTGCAGCATGCGGGTTTGCGAGAAGCACATATATAGGCGCTTGCGCGCGCGCGTGATGGCCACGTACATCAATCGACGTTCCTCCTCGACCCCGCCGTCCTCCTTGGCGCTGCTCTCGTGCGGAAACAAACCTTCTTCCAAGCCCGTGATGAACACATTGTCGAATTCCAGCCCCTTGGCCGAATGCACCGTCATCATTTGCAACGCTTCCTGGCCGGCCTGGGCCTGGTTGTCGCCCGCCTCCAGCGAGGCGTGCGACAAAAACGCCGACAGCGGCGACATCACGGCCGGCAAGGGCGCGTCCGCGTCGAGCACTTGAAAACCATCGCCATCGATGATGGGAGCGCCGGCCTGAGCTTGCGCGGGCGGCCCCAGATGGGCCGGCGCGCCATGCCCGAAGCCTTCCTCCGACACGAACTGGGTGGCCGCGCTGACCATCTGCTCCAGATTTTCGATGCGGTCGGCGCCTTCTTTTTCGTTCTGATAATGCAGCAGCAAGCCGCTCGCCTCCAGCACCACCCGCACCAGCTCGGGCAGCGACAACTGCTGGGTTGCAAAGCGCGCGCCCTCGACCAGCTTGACGAAGCCGTTGAGCGAGGAACCCGCCTTGCCGGCCACATAAGGCACGGCCGCGTACAAGGAAATGCCGTATTGCTCGGCGGCCGCTTGCAATTGCTCGATGGAGCGGGCGCCGATGCCACGGGTGGGGAAATTGACCACGCGCAGGAAGGCCGAATCGTTGTGCGGATTGTCCATCAATTGCAAATAGGCGATCGCGTGCTTGACCTCGGCGCGCTGGAAATAGCGCAAGCCGCCATACACGTGATACGGAATGCCGGCCGAAAACAAGGCGTGCTCGATCACGCGCGACTGGGCGTTGGAACGATAGAGCACGGCGATTTCGCTGCGCGAGGCGCCGTCGGCGATCAAGCTCTTCGATTCCTCGACGATCCACTGCGCTTCCTGCAAATCGGAACTGGCCTCGTACACCCGCACTTGCTCGCCATGGCCGGCGTCGGTGCGCAAGTTCTTGCCTAGACGCTTGCTGTTATTGGCGATCAGCATATTGGCGCTGTCGAGAATATGGCCGTGCGAGCGGTAATTTTGCTCCAGCTTGATCAAATTCTGGACATTGAATTCCTGCTCGAACGCGCTCATATTGCCCACGTTGGCGCCACGGAAGGCATAGATACTTTGATCGTCGTCGCCCACGGCGAACAGCGAGCCGCCGCCGCGGGTGCCGTGGCCGGCCAGCAGTTTCAGCCAACTATATTGCAAATTATTGGTGTCCTGGAACTCGTCGACCAGGATGTGCTGGAAACGGCCCTGGTAGTGCTCGCGCAGCGGCTGGTTGCGCATCAACAACTCGTAACTACGCAGCAACAATTCGGCGAAATCGACCACGCCTTCGCGCTGGCACTGGTCGTCGTACAACTGGTACAACTCGACCAGCTTGCGCTCGTGCGCGTCGTAGGCCTCGACCGCGTTGGCGCGCAAGCCCTGGTCCTTAGCGTTGTTGATGAAATACATCAGCGTCTTGGCCGGATATTTTTCGTCGTCGATATTGAAGGTCTTGAGCAAGCGCTTGATGACCGACAACTGATCCTGGGAATCGAGAATCTGAAAGGTTTGCGGCAGCGCCGCGTCGCGGTGGTGGGTGCGCAGCAAGCGGTTGCACAAGCCGTGAAAAGTGCCGATCCACATGCCGCGCACGGCCACCGGCAACATGGCGGACAAGCGGTGCAGCATCTCCTTGGCCGCCTTGTTG
>JAYVUV010000092.1:0-14976 GCA_043787615.1 Janthinobacterium sp.
CAGTTGACCCAAGGCCGCGTTACGCAACGAGGACAGGCAACCGGCCACATGGTCGACCCAGCCATCCACCGCCCGCAGCCACGGGTTGATATGCTCGCGTTGGCACAAGCCCAGTTTGAACTCGCCGAGCAGCTCGGCCCAGCCGGCCGTCAGCTGCATGCGGCGCGCCACGCCGTCGTCGGGCAGCACCGCGCCGCGCTCGCGGTAGACCTGTTCCATCACATAGTGCAAATCGTTGGCCGCCATGATGACGGCGGTCACCGCCTCGTCGGTGGCGCGCGGCAGGGCCGTGGCCACTTGCACCGTGTTGCGCACCAGCGCCTGGGCGTCGCGCAGATTGGCCTCGGTGTGTTCGGCGTAATGCAGCAGCGCCAGCAAGCCGTCCAGGTAGGCGCACCAGCCATTGCCCAGCAGCGCGGCGCCGCGCTGATGCCAGCTGCGGCACAGGAAATCGTGCGCGCGCAGCTGCGCCGTGAGGCGCTCGATCTCGTCGCCGACCCGCGCCAAGGCCCCCGGCAGTTCGCGCTTCTTGATTTCTTCGCCGCGCAGCTTGACCACTCCGCCCGGCGCCTTCATGCGCCCGTCGATCAAGGCCTTGAGTTGGGCCGCCTCCTCGTCCAAGCCGCGCAGGCGCTCGATATCCCGCCGCAGCGACGGCGGGTACAACAAGGCGTGCTCCGACGGCAGCGAGGGCCGGGCCGGATCGCGCAGCCGCTGGTGGCGGTCCACATGGCGCGTCAGCGGCCGCCCGAAGTACACGCCGCGATAGCGCGGATCGAAGTGCTCGTGCCCGAACATCCGGTCCAGCGCGGCCAGGGTCAGCGCCTCGTCCGCGGCGGCCTGCTCGGCGGCCATCACGCGCGCCGATATGTCCAGGCGCAGCCGGGCCGGATCGTGAAACAGCGACCAGGCCGGACGCGGGTCGATCGGCGCCGCCACATACAGGCGCTTGGCGTTGGCTTCACGCTCGTGGTTGAGGGGATGGGTCAGCCACATGCGCGGCGGTTGCGCCAGTTCGACCTTGAACAGGCGGTGCTTGGCCGGATCGTTCCGCGGCGGCGCCGGCACGCGGCCATACGCGTCGTCGTTCAAGATGGCGCCCACGCGCTCGGTCATGGCGCTTTGCAGCGCGAAGATGTCGCGCACCGGCCGGCCATCGCTGTTTTCGGCGTGGGCGAAACGCAGGGTGCGCGCCCAGGCGTCGTCGGCCGACTGCAAGCGGTGCAGCGCGTGCACCAGGGCGTCGCTGCCGGTGAGCGACACGGCCACCAGGTCGGCGTGCAATTCCATCTCGCGCGAGAGCGCGCGCTGCATCAGGATCACCGCGCCGAAGGCCGAATCGACCAGCGAACGGACCGACCACAACACCACCTGCACCACGGCCGCCGGCACCATCAGGCGCAGGTCGAAGCCGCGCACCCTGGCCAGGAAATCGTCGATGCCGTTGCGGCGCGAAACCAGCTGGCCGGCGATCTGCTGGGCCACGTAGACCCAGCGCCCGACCGCCATCGAGCGCTGTGCGAAATGGCCGAATTCGTGCGCCAGCACGGCGCGCAGCTCGCCGCGATTGAGCACGTTGACCAGGGCCAGGCCGATCTCCAGATTTTTACGGGACGGGAAAATCAAATTGAGCAGGGACAGGTCGTAGAACACGGCGGCGTTGACCCGGTCCGACAAAAACACCTTGTGCGGGCGCGGCGCGCCGGCGGCGTCGGCCAGCTCGTGCAAAAAAATGAACAACCCGGGCTCCTGCTCGGGCGTGATTTCGTGCAGCCCCTCGGGCGGGGAGCGCTTGACCGCGAACAGGGCGGCGATCATCACCCCGCCCAGGAACAGGGCGCACAGTCCGATGAAATAAGCGAGCAGCGGATGGGTGGCGCCGCTGCCCTGGCCCACGGTGAGGTGGTAGGCGGTCCAGAGGAACCAGCCGGCCAGGCCGAAATAGGCGGCCACGAAGACCAGCAAGCCGAGCACGGCGAGGCGGGCGCTGCGGCGATAGGCGGCCGAGGGGGTGCTCAGGCGCGCCACGATATCGGCTGGCACGGCCGGGTTGACGATGTCCATGACGGAAGCTCGCAGTCCGAAAAGATCGATAAAATATCCTGGCGGTAATTTTATGGGAGCGATCCGGATTTACCTACAACTTTTGCGCGCCGATGGACGCGGGCCGCGCGCCGGGGCCATGGTGTGACCGATTCCGCCACAACGCGGGCCGCCCGGGCGGCCGCGGCGGCGAAACCGAACGCGCGGGACCGGCCGCCCGCGCTGGCGGCCACCGATCCGCGCGTCCGGCAAACTACTAGGCGGCGTGACCGCCGACGGCGGCCGGCGCCGCCGGCCGAGCGAAGGCGGCCAGCAGCGCCGCCTCCTTCTCCTTGGCCGCTTTCAGATGGCGTTCCTTGACGTGGCCATAACCGCGGATGTCCTCCGGGATGCTGGCGATGGCCACCGCCTGCGCCAGATTGTCGGCTGTCAGCTTGGGCAGCAGCGCCGTCAGGTTTTGGCGGTACTGGCCGATCAAGGCCCGCTCCGTCTTGCGCTCGGCGCTGTAGCCGAACACGTCCAGCGCCGTGCCGCGCAAGCCCTTCAACTTGGCCAGCACGCCAAAGGCCTTCATCATCCACGGGCCGAATTCCTGCTTGATCAAATGGCCGTGGGCGTCGTGCCTGGCGAACAGCGGCGGCGCCAAGTGGAATTTCAGCGTCACGTCGCCCTCGAACATGGCGCCGATCTTTTCCTGGAAGGCGCCGTCGGTGTACAGCCGCGCCACCTCGTACTCGTCCTTGTACGCCATCAGCTTGTACAAATAGCGCGCCACCGCCTCGCTCAGGCGGCTGCCTTTGCCCAGGCCAGCCTCGACCACGCGCACCTGCTCGACAAACGCCCGGTACTGCCCGGCGTAAGCCGCGTTTTGGTAGGCGCTCAAGAGGGCGACGCGCCGCTCGACGATGTCGTCCAGGGTTTGGTTGCGCTTGAATTCGATCACCTCGGCCGGCGTGGTCATTTTGGTCAGCGCGGCCAGGTCGTGGGCGGCGCTCCTGCCCCAATGGAAGGCCGCCTTGTTGAAGGCCACCGACACCGCGTTCAATTCGATCGCCTTGATGATCGACGCTTCGCGCAGCGGCACCTTGCCCTTTTGCCAGGCGTAACCCAACATGAACATATTGGTGGCGATGGAGTCGCCCATCAAGGCGGTGGCGATGTGGCCGGCGTCGATGAATTCGACCCGCTCGGCGCCGCAAGCGCGCACGATCTCGCTTTGCGACGAGGCGCCCGGAAACTGCCAGTCCGGGTTTTTCACGAAGGCGGCGGTCGAGGAACCGGTCGAATTGATGGCCGCGAAGGTGCGGCCCTCGCCCATGCGCGAGAGCGCGTCGCGGCTGGCGGTGACGATCAAGTCGCAGCCGATCACCAGGTCGGCCGCGCCGGTGCCGACCCGGGTCGAATGCAGGTCGGCCTGCGCGTCGGCCAGGCGCACGTGCGACATCACCGGCCCGCCTTTTTGGGCCAGCCCGCTCATGTCGAGCACCGAGGCGCCCTTGCCTTCGACGTGGGCGGCCACGGCCAGAATCTGGCCCACCGTCACCACGCCGGTGCCGCCGATGCCCGTGATCAGAATGCCGAACGGTTGGGCCGTGCCGGGAATTTGCGGGGTCGGCAAGAGGGCCGGCTCGGCCGCGCCGACGGCCGCCTTTTTCGGCTTTTTCAGGGCCCCGCCTTCGACCGTCACGAAGCTGGGGCAAAACCCCGTCACGCAAGAGAAATCCTTGTTGCAGGACGATTGATTGATCTGGCGCTTGCGCCCCAGTTCCGTCTCCAGCGGTTCCACCGACAGGCAGTTCGACTGCACGCTGCAATCGCCGCAGCCTTCGCATACGGCTTCGTTGATGACGGCGCGCTTGGCCGGGTCCGGGTACTCGTTGCGTTTCCGGCGGCGCCGTTTTTCGGAGGCGCAGGTTTGGTCGTAAATCATGGCCGACACGCCGGGCAGCTCGCGCAGCTCGCGCTGCACGGCGTCGAGTTCACTGCGATGGCGCACGGTCACGCCCTCGGCCCATTTGTAATCGGCCGGGTATTTGTCCGGCTCGTCGGTGACCACGATGATGGGGGTCACGCCCTCGGCCGCGATCTGGCGCGAAATCATGCCCGGATCGAGCGGGCCGTCGAAGGCTTGACCGCCCGTCATGGCGACGGCGTCGTTGAACAGGATCTTGTAGGTGATGTTGACCTTGGCCGCCACCGCCGCGCGGATCGCCAATATGCCCGAGTGAAAATAGGTGCCGTCGCCCAGATTGGTGAAGACATGCTTTTCGTTGGTGAACGGGGCCTGGCCGACCCAGGTCACGCCCTCGGCGCCCATGTGGGTGAAGGTCGAGGTTTCTCGGTCCATCCACAACACCATGTAGTGGCAGCCGATGCCGGCCAGCGCGCGCGAGCCTTCCGGTACCTTGGTCGAGGAATTGTGCGGGCAGCCGGAGCAAAAATACGGGGTGCGGTCCTTGGCCGGATCGGGCTTGGCGCTCACGCTTTTGAGCACCAGCTCCTTGGCCTCCAAAAACGCGATGCGCTGCCGCACCCGCTCGGCCACCGGATGGCCGGCGCAGTAGTGCGAAATGCGGCTGGCGATGGCGCGCGCGATCTGGGCCGGATTGAGCTCGTAAGTGGCCGGCAGCAGCCAGTCGCCGTGGCCGCTGCGCTGCTGGTTGCTCCACTCGCCGGTGTCGTCGAACTTGCCGACCACGCGCGGACGCTGGCCGTCGGGCAGGTTGTACAGCTCTTCCTTCAAGGCGTATTCGAGGATCTGGCGCTTTTCCTCGACCACCAGGATCTCGTCCAGGCCGCGCGCGAACTGGTGCACCCCGTCCGCCTCCAGCGGCCAGGTCATGCCGATCTTGTACAGGCGGATGCCGATGTCGGCGGCGGCCTGCTCGTCGATGCCCAGGTCGGCCAGCGCCTGGCGCGTGTCCAGATACGATTTGCCGGCCGTGATGATGCCGATGCGCGCGCGCGGGCTGTCCCAGATGATTTTATTGAGCTTGTTGGCGCGCGCGTAGGCCAGCGCGGCATACCATTTATAGCTGTTCATCCGCACTTCCATATCGAGCACGGTGTCGGGCCAGCGGATGTTCAAGCCGCCCTCGGGCAGCTCGAAGTCGTCCGGCATCACGATCTGCACGCGGTCCGGATCGAAGTCGACCACCGCGCCCGATTCGATGATGTCGGTGACGCATTTCATCGACACCCACAGGCCGGTGTAACGGCTCATGGCCCAGGCGTGCAAGCCGTAGTCGATATATTCCTGCACCGAGGATGGATACAGCACCGGGATGCCGCAGGCGTTGAGGATATGGTCGCTCTGGTGGGCGGTGGAGGACGACTTGGCGGCGTGGTCGTCGCCGGCCAGCACCAGCACGCCGCCATGTTTGGCGCTGCCGGCGTTGTTGGCGTGCTTGAAGACGTCGCCGCAGCGGTCCACGCCCGGCCCCTTGCCGTACCACATGGAAAACACGCCGTCGTACTTGGCGTCCTTGAACAGATTGGTTTGCTGGGTGCCCCAGACGGCGGTGGCGGCCAAGTCTTCGTTCATGCCGGGATGGAACTTGACGTGGTGCGCGTCCAGGTGCTTCTTGGCCTTCATGGCCGTCATGTCGACGCTGGTGACGGGCGAGCCACGGTAGCCGGTGATGTAGCCGGCGGTATTGAGGCCAGCGGCCAGGTCGCGCTCGCGCTGCATCATCGGCAGGCGAATCAGGGCCTGGGTGCCGGTCATGAAGGCGCGGCCGCGCTCCAGGGTCCACTTGTCTTCCAGGGAAATATCGTCCGATAGCGGACCCGGCTCGAGTTGCGAGCCGCTGACTGGTGCATTCATGTTGTCTCCATTATTTTCGTCCGCATTGCGTCCGGAGCGGGTGATCGCCGGCCGCGCGCGGCGCGCGCCTTGTGGGCGCCGCCGCGGAAAAAATGACTTCTTTTATAGGTTAGCACAAGCCGGCGCGCCGTTCTATGCGGCACTGCCGGCTTGCTTGGATGCCATCGGCGCCGTCAGGCTTGGGGTTGATCCTCCAGCACGCCGCGCTTGATTTGATCGAGCTCGATCGACTCGAACAGGGCGCGGAAATTGCCTTCGCCGAAACCCTGGTCGCCCTTGCGCTGGATGATCTCGAAAAAGATCGGTCCGATCACGTTTTGGGTGAAGATTTGCAGCAGCAATTCGCGCGCGCTTTCGGTGCTGTGGCCGTCGATCAAGATGCGCAGGCGGCGCAAGTCCTCGAGCGACTCGCCATGGTGCGGCAGGCGCCGGTCGATCAGCTCGTAATACGTCTCGATGGTGTCCTGGAAGGCGATGCCGGCGCCGCGCATGGCCTCGATCGAGCGGTAAATCTGGTCGGTGCCCAGCGCGATATGCTGAATGCCCTCGCCGTGGTAGGCGTCCAGGTATTCGGCGATCTGCGACTTGTCGTCCGACGATTCGTTGATCGGGATCCGGATCTTGCCGCAAGGCGAAGTCATGGCCTTCGACTTCAAGCCCGTCAACTTGCCTTCGATGTCGAAATAGCGCGCCTCACGGAAATTGAACAAGTTCTCGTAAAACGCGGCCCATTCCTTCATGCGGCCGCGATGCACGTTGTGGGTCAGGTGGTCGATATAGGTCAGGCCGTGGCCGACCGGATCGGCCACCGCGCCCGGGATGGCGACGAAATCGACATCGTAGATGCTGATGTCGCCGATGGCGCCGGGCGCGATCGCGTCCGGCGCGCCGGCCCGGCCGGCGCCCTTGCCGCGCCAGCGGTCGACGAAGTACAGCAGCGAATCGCCCACCCCTTTGATGGCGGGAATGTTCAATTCCATCGGCCCGTTCTTGTTGTCGAAACCCCAGGCCCCCAACTCCAGCGCGCGCCGGTAGGCGAAGGCGGCGTCGTCGACCCGGATCGCGATGGCGCACACGGACGGGCCGTGGGTGCGCGCGAAACGCTGGGCGAAGGAATCCTGTTCGGCGTTGATGATGAAATTGATGCCGCCCTGACGGTACAAGGTCACGTCCTTGTGGCGATGGCGCGCGATGGCGGTGAAACCCAGGCTGACAAACAAGGCGCCGAGCGCCTTCGGGTCCGGCGCGGCGTACTCGACGAATTCGAAACCGTCGGTCCCCATCGGGTTGTCCCAGGGCTGAAACTGCATGATTGACTCCTCCAAGAATAAGAAACCAGTATAGTCCCGGGGCGTCGGCATTAAATTCCAAATAGATCGCGCCGCTCGCCGATTTACGCAATAATATTGCGTCCTTACCCGTCTTTTGAGGCAATCATGACCAAGATCGCGCTGGATAAAACCGATCGCAAAATTCTCGCCATTTTGCAGGCCGACGGCAGGCTATCGAATCAAGACGTGGCCGAGCAGGTCAGCCTGTCGCCCTCGCCCTGCCTGCGCCGCATCAAGCGGCTCGAGGACGCCGGCGTGATCCGCCAATACGTGGCCCTGCTGGACCCGGAAAAGATCGGCCTGGGCCTGCTGGCCTACGTCAACGTGCGGCTGGAAAAACACAGCGACGCCTCGGCCCTGAGCAACGCGCGCGCGCTGGCGCCGGCCGCCGCCGCCTCGCCGCGGGCCGACTTCGCCGTCTCGGTCGAGCAATGGCCGGAAGTGGTGGCGTGCTACGCCATGACGGGCGAGATGGATTATCTGTTGCGGGTGCACGTGGAAGACATGGAGCATTTTTCACGCTTCATGATGGCCACCCTGCTGCGCCATCCGGCCGTGCTGGACGTGAAATCGAGCTTCGCCCTGCAACGCGTCAAGGACACCACCGCCCTGCCCCTGATGTGAGGCCGTTCACGGGCTTTTGCGGCCCGGCAGACGGTCCAGCCATTTGACGGCGGCGCGCGTGTTCGCTTTCAAGGTGTAGTCGAGGGTGGCGAACTGCTCGGCCACCGCCTCTTGCAGCACGCTGGCCGGATTGGGCGGCAACAACTTCAGATAAGCGTCGGCCTCGCCACGCTCGCGCTGGATCGCCATGCCGGCTTTTTTGGCGATATGCATCATGGTCTGGTTGGACGAGAGACAATGCATGTACAGCACGTCGACATCGTTGTTGCGGCAATGGATGGCGGCGCGCCCGAACAGCTTGGAGCCCAGGCCCAGGCCGCGCGTGGAGCGCAGCACCGATATGCCCAGCTCGGCCACCCGGTCCTTGTCGGTGTCGGCGTGGCGCACGGCCGACTCGACCTTGGCGGCGAAAGCCAGATGGCCCACCCCGACCAGTTTGAAGACCCGGTTGTAGACCCCGTACACCATGTCGCGCGTGAAATCGATGTGCCGCACGTAGTTGGCGATCAGCTCGTCGGACAGCAGGGTGCCGAAGCGCAGCAGGCGGTCGCTCTTTTCCAGGGACAGGAAATGTTTCAACACCCGGGCGCGGTCGCGCTCGTGCAATTCCTTGACCAGCACGGCGGGACGCGCGCCCGGCCGGCGCGGCCCGCCCAGCCAGCGCGGCAAACGGGTCCGAAAAGACGGGGATACCGACACGATAAGCCTCCCGATGGTGGCGGCGCACCGCCTTTGTGCAGTGCAGCATCACAATCATTGTATCTCATCGGCCTATTTTATTCTGGCTTCGGCGACGCGCGCGCGCAACGGCCGGGCGCGCGCGGCTCGACGCCGGCCGCGCGTTGGCGTCGCGTCGCGCTATTTCTGCGTGTTACCCGGCGTGTCAACGCGGGGTGTCCGTCGCGGCCGCGCCACCGGCCCGGGCCGATTCCTGCGCGCGTATCGCTTCCGGACCGTCGCGCTCGAATATCATCGACTCCAAGCTTCTCGCCGGAGCGGCCGGCGTCACGGGCGCCGCCGTTTCCGGCCGCGTGGAGACGGGCGGGGTCGGCGCTTGGGGCGCTTGCCGCGTCGGCCTGGCGATCCGCGACGCGGCCGATGCTTGCGCGCGTATCGCTTCGGGACCATCGCGCTCGAATATCAGCGAATCCGGCGTTCTTCTCGCGGCGGGCGAGGTGGCGGTGGCGGTGGCGGTGGCCGGCATCGGGCGCGCGATCCCGGTTGGGCCAGCGGCGCGGGCCGATGCTTGCGCGCGTAGCGCTTCCGGTCCGTCGCGCTCGAATATCAGCGAATCCGGCGTTCTTCTCGTGCCGGGCGAGGGGGCGCTCGCCGGCGTCGGGGCGGTCGCGGCGCCGGCGCCGGCCGATGCTTGCGCGCGTAGCGCCTCCGGTCCGTCGCGCTCGAATATCAGCGAGTCCGGCGTTCTTCTCGTGCCGGGCGAGGGGGCGCTCGCCGGCGTCGGGGCGGTTGTGGTGCCGGCCCGGGCCGACCCCTGCGCGCGGATCGCTTCCGATCCGTCGCGCTCGAATATCAGGGAGTCCAAGGTTCTATCCGGGGCGGGCGGCGCGACCGGCGCCGTCGGCGCAGGCGTCGGCGTCGGCGTCGGCGCCGGCTCCGCCACCGGCATCAGGCGCGCGATCCTGGCCCGGGCCTGCTTGGCTTGGTGGTCGGCGCGCGCGCCGGCCACCGAACGCACCGGCATGGTCACCGTGGCTTTGAGATGCGTGCCCAGGCTTTTCGCCGCGTCAGCCGTGCCCTGCGTGATGATTTTCGCGCTACTGTTGGTGTGGTTCATCCACGCGCGGGTTTGGGTGAAATCGACGATCAGCGGATTGTCTTCCGGCCCGAACGACATCTTGGGTTGGAACACGCCCTCGGTGACGGCGCGCTCCTTGCGGAACGAGCGGCGCATGATGGGCGCGCGCGGGCCGCCGTCGGCCGGCGTCTCCGGGATGGCCACCGAGGTCGGCATCAAATTGCCGCGCACCACGCGCTGCTTGGTGAATTTGGCGATCGGATTGGTGTACAGCGAACTGCCCAGCGCGGCCGATTGCGCCAAGCCGTTGTCGGCGATGGCGGCGCCATGGCCGCCGAAGTCCTGGTGCGCCAAATTGGACGCGTCGCCGCCGATGCCGAGCACGGTGCGCGGCAGCGCCTGGCCGCCCATCCGGTCCAGCACCTGGGCCGTGAATTCGCCGGGACGGCGGAATTTCGCCTTGCTCAGGGCGGCGATTTGCTTGGTCGGACTGAGTAACATGCCGGCGATGGTGCCTTCCGGGTCGAGCTGATCCCACTGGCGGTCGCGGAACTTGATCACGTCGTCGACCAGGCGCACCAATTCCGCCTGGGCCGTGTCGGCCCGCGCGACGGCCTTGTCCAAGCCCTTGCCGGTCAAGCCGGTGCGTCCCTCGGCCGCCTTGTCGAGCTTGGTCTGGCGCCGCATGCGCGTGGCCAGCTCGTCGGTGTACACCAGTTGCACGTTGGCGTCGACGACTTGCGCCGGACGGGTCCACAGCTTGCGCACTTTCGCCTCGTCGATGTCGCCCACCGCGAGGTCCGCGCTGCGGCGGCTCTTGCCGGCGCCGAGCGCCTGGTCGGTGAACACGTCGGCGTACTTGGTATTGAAGCGCAGCACGTGCTGCTTGAGAATGATTTCGTCCATCGCGGCGAACGGCGCGATCGTCAACTGTTGCGCGGCCGCCGCCGCGGCGCCCGCCACCGGGCCGCCGAACACCGTCGCCGCCACCGGGCCGGGCGCGGTCGCGATGCGCCAAGGAATTTGGGTGCTGAATTTGATGAAGTTGCTCTGTCCCAGCACCACGCGGGCGGTGTAACCCAGATGCAACGCGTCCAGTTCGGCCGCGCACTCCTTCAAGTCGTCGAGCGCCTGGTTGCGGCGCGCGGCCGGCAGGCTCACGTCTTCGTGGATGGCGATCAAGGCGTTCGCCTTCTCGACCTGCGCCTTGACATCCTTGGCCAGCTTGTTCATCTTGGGGCTGCTGGCGATTTCCGGGGCCGGCACCGGCCCACCCTCGTGGCGCGCCGCCGTTTCGATGTACGCGTCGACCGGGATTTGAAACACGCTGTTGACCAGCGGCGAGATCGCCCATTGGGTCGCGTACTTGAGCACCTTGGCGGCGGCCGCGCCCAGTTCGGCCCCGACCGGCCCGGCCACCGCTGCCAACGCCGGCGCCAGCAGAAAGCTGAACACGCCCGAATCGTAGGCGTCGGCGATGCCCTGCAGGGCGAAGGTTTTCTGCGCCCGCGCGTAAGTTTCGTCGTCGATGCCCATGCCCTGGCGCATCAGCTCGCACGCCTTGGTATAGTTTTTATTGCGTATGTCCCAAGGTTTTTTGGTTTCGTGCGCCTCGTTGGCCATTTTCAGCGCGGCGACGATTTTTTCCTTGTCGATCGGGTGCGCGCTTTCCCAATCCTGTAGCTTTTTCAATTCGCCTCGCAGCTTGGCCGCCTTGGCCGCGTTGCTCGCCGCCACCGGCGCGGACGCGGCCGGTTTGGCGGCGCCCTCCTGCGCGCCGGTCACCGTGACGGCGGCGACATGGAGCGTCACATCGAGCGTGCCGGCCGGATGCGCGGCCGATTCGCCGGCCGCGACCAGTTCGGGCGCGGGGTTCATGACGGTGTGCATATCGGCGGCGGCGACCTGGACCGGCGCCGCTTCGGCGACATTGAACTTGAGCGCGGACTCGGCCGAGGTGCTCTTCACGGAGGGCGGCCGGAGCGAGGCGCTGTCGGCGCGCGCACCAGAACCGTTCAGGCGGCGCATCTGTTGCACCAATCGGGTACCGAAAGCGCGCCCGGAATGGGCGCCCGGACCGGTCGACGCGGAACCGGAACCGGCGGTGGCGGGCGCGCTGTCGGCCCGTTGCGCGGTCGAGGGCGGGACCGCCTCTTGCGCCGAAGGAAGGGGGGAGCGCGACGCCAGGCGATTGAAGATAGAAACCATGGATCTCCATACTATAAAGAATCGGACAGCGTCGGGAACCCGCCGTGCTCGCGCATCACACCATTCCACTTCTTATACTCAGCGCACGCGGGAAAAACAAATACGCTGACAACTGGTAGTTAAAGCAAGAAACGGTCCATCTCCGGCGGTACGCGGGCCGGACCGCCTATGCTCATCGCTTTTTCAAATATGGCGCGCTTGAGATCAACGCGCCGCTTTCGCCGTAACGCGTCTGCGCATCGCCGCCCACACCAGTGTCGCGCTCGCGCATAACCAAAACACAAAGGTCAGCGCGAGTGCGGCGGGCCGGATTTTGTCCAAGCCCAACAAGGCGTCGGATAAAGAAACCGATCCCACAGGGGAAATTCCGGGATAATCGACCAAGTAAGGCAGCGGCCACCCGCCCGCCGCCGTCACGCAGCCGGCCTCGCAACCCATGATATCGGAGTGAACGGCAATCACCCTACCATCGATCACGCTGCTGGCGAGCGTGGCCACCATCGCCATACCAAACACCAATAAAGCCGCCCACCGGATTCTCATTACCATTCCTTATCCCATATATCTCGGGCATTTGAAAAGTAGTATAACGGCAATATTGCGCTACGCCTAATCGGATCGCAGCGAACGTGTATTCAATCCGACAAAATAGAATCGATGTTGTAATTTGCCGACAGATACCGCGAGAAAGTAAAAGCGGAATCAAAGACGCGGTTAGCTAGGATGGCTTGATATTTTGCTTTCGAGCGTAGGTAATACAGCAAGAATACTTTTCAACGTATAACAAGTGAAATGGACAATAAAAATAATTTATTAATCAGGCAACTTTTTAATATAAATTCTGTGAATACATTTTTGTTTCCGATTTTGATGCCTGCGCGGATCAGCGCGGCGCTCGCCCTATCGTCACGGCCCGCCCGGAGAGGGTCGCGGCCGCTGCGTCGCATCAGTCGCGCCGCGACATCCCGGCCTCGACCGCCGCCACCCGTGCCGCGTGCACCGCCGCCGGGATGCGCGCCGGCTGCGCGGCGCAGCTTCGCGCCACCTCGCCGGCGTTCACCGCGCGCGCCGCCGCCAGCGCAGCCAGCAAGCGCTCGGCTTGCGCGAAAGGTGCGCCTAGCGCGGCGCACGCCATCGCTTCGAGCATGTGCTCGAAACGCTCCGGCTTGCGAAAGGCGTCGCAGCGCTCCAGCAGGGCGACCACGGCTTCGGGCGACAACGACGGCGCGCCGGCCACATGGCCATGTTCGCGCGCTGTCATCACGGCCAGCTCGCGGCAATCGTTGGGTACTTTCAGGCGCTGGCACAGGGCCGCGATCGCCACGCCCTCACCCAGGCCCAGCGTCAATGCGGCGAAACGCACCGCCAGCTCGGCGCCGCGTTCGGCGGCGTGGTCCAGCACGCGCGGCAGGCGCGCGCCGGCCGGCGGCGCCGCCCACAGCGCGTCGAGCTCGGGCATGATGCGCGCCAGCGCGCCGCAGTCGCGCAGCACCGTCAGCATGCGCGCGGGCCGGGCCTCGCCCAAGCCGCGCGCCACTTCCTGCCACACCCGCTCCGGCACCAGCGCGTCGACTTCGCCGCCGGCCACCATGCGCCGCATCAGCGCCATGGTTTCCGGCGCCACGCTGAAGTCGGCGTAGCGCGCCGCGAAGCGGGCCAGGCGCAGAATGCGCACCGGATCTTCGGCGAACGCGTCCGACACGTGCCGGAACACGCGCCGGCCAATGTCGGCCACGCCGCCGAAGGGGTCGCTCAGCGTGCCGTCCTGCGCCATGGCGATGGCGTTGATGGTCAAATCGCGCCGCGCCAGGTCCTGTTCCAGGGTGACGTCGGGTGCGGCGTGGATGACGAAACCACGGTAACCGGGCGCGCTCTTGCGCTCGGTACGCGCCAGCGCGTATTCCTCCTGGGTGCGCGGATGCAGGAAAACCGGGAAATCCTTGCCGACCGGGCGAAAGCCCTGCGCCACCATCTGCTCGGCGCTGGCGCCCACCACCACGTAATCGCGGTCGTGCACGGGTAGTCCCAGCAGCTGGTCGCGCACCGCGCCGCCCACCGTGTAGATCCGCATGCTCAATCGCGCGATGGCTCGTGTTTGTCGGCCGTTTCGGTTTCGGCCAGGGCCTCGGTGATCCAGCGCGCCACCGCCGGATGGGCGCTGACCCGCTCGCAGTACGCGTTCAGGGCCGGTGCCAGCGATACGCCGTAGGTGCGAAAGCGCATGACCACCGGGGCGTAAAAGGCGTCGGCGATGGAAAAGTCGCCGAACAGGAATTGATGATGGCCGAAGCGCGACAGACACTCTTCCCAGATTTCGCTGATGCGGCCGATGTCGGCCTGCGACTCGGCGTTGCGCCCGCGACCCGGCAGATTGGCCTTGATGTTCATCGACATGGCGTTGCGCAGGCCGCCGAAGCCGGAATGCATTTCGGCGCAGATCGAGCGCGCGGTGGCGCGCGCGGCCACGTCCTGCGGCCACAGGTGCAGGTCGGGGAACTGTTCGGCCAGGTATTCGCAGATGGCCAGGCTGTCCCAGATCGTCATCTCGCCGGCCAGCAGCACCGGCACCCGGCCGCTGGCGGTGTAGCCGGCGATGCGGTTGGCGGTGTCGTCGCGGTCCAGCAACACCCGCACTTCCTGGAACGGGATGCCGAAGGCCTGCAAGGCCACCCAGGGCCGCATCGACCACGATGAATAGTTTTTGTTGCCGATGATGAGGGTCAGGCCGGGCGACTTGGCCGTGGACAGCGCGTGGGACAAGGTCGGTTCGAGTTCGGTGGTATGCATACGTGGTCCGTGTCTGGTTGGCGCCCCGCGCGGCTGCGGAACGCGTCGAGGCGGGTCAAGCCCGCGCCCAGGTGGTGGTGGGCGACCGCGTCGAGTGGGGTGAGCTTGATGCCGGGCGCGGCCGCTGTCAAGGCCCGCGCTCGGGGCGCGCGCACATTCCCGCTTCGCGACGGGTCCGGCTTGTCGCGGCGCGGGGCAAGGTTCCGGCGTGGAAGCGCCCGGCGTGGAAGCGCCCGGCGTGGAAGCATCCGGTGTGGAGCGCCCGGCGCCCGCCGGCTACGGCGTGTCGGGAACGGCGGCCACCGCGGCGGCGGCCGTCAAGTCGCCCTTGGGTCCCACCGCTCCCAGGCGCGCCTTGAGCGAGGCCGGCCGGCCGTCGAACAGGGCGGAGTAGTAGGTGG
>JAYVUV010000093.1:0-19574 GCA_043787615.1 Janthinobacterium sp.
GCCGTCGGTGAAGTGCAGGGCGCCAGCGGCGGCGTCGGCCGGCGCGCAGCCGATGTTAAGCGTGCACAATTTGCCCATCGCGACCCGCAACACCACGTCGACCACGTCGTCGCCGGGGCGGCGGCCGTTGGGAAAGCCGGCGCTGTCGCCCTCGATCACGCCCAGACGCTTTTGGGCGCCGCTGGCGGTGACGGCGGTGGCGGTGTTCAGGCGCAGCATTTCCGAGGCCGTCACGGTGGTGGGTTGGTTCACGCCCTTGATGCCGGTGAGGAAGGTGGCGACCAGGTCGTTGCGCGGGAAGTTGGTGGGCGCCTTGGCGCCGGCGCTGCCGTACAGAATCTCGACCAGGGCCGGGAAGGTGGGATTGGTGACGTAATCGGCGAACTGGCCGTCGGCCGAGGGTTTGCTGGCGTTGAAGCGGTCCTTGTCTTTCAAGCCGATCACCACTTCGTTTACCAGCGGCATGCCCAGGCGCGATACCTGGACCCAGGCGCCGCCTTCTTTCGAAGTCGGGGCGCTGGCGCCGGGCGCCGAATTGAGCAGGCGGCCTTGGCGCATGCTGGCCGTGGTCCAGGCGCCGATCACCGGTTCGTTGCCGGCGGTCAGGCAAGCGATCGGCACTTCGAGTTCGATGGCGGTGACGTTTTTACCGGCCAGATCGTCCTTGGCGGCCGATTCGGCGTTGGCCGCGAATTCGGTGGCGGGCGCCTTGATGTTAATTAAGTCGAACGTCTCGCCCAGATTGACCACGAACGAATCCTTGCGCTGGCCGACGAACATGCGGGCCGGCGTGGCGCAGCCCGGAATGCTGACGTTGTAGATATGCTTGGCGGCGTAGGCGGCGTAGTTCGGAATCGCCTTGTTGCCAACGTTGTCGATCGGCTTGTCGAAGGCGGTGGCGCCGTTGTCGGCGTTGGTGACGGCGGCGCGGGTGCCGCTGCGGCGGTCGCCCCGCACCAGGGTCACGGCGTAGGTTTCGCGCACATTGGTGCCGGCCGGGTTGACGCTGTCGATGGCGCCGCCGTTGATCACCAGCGGAATCGACACTTTTTTGCCGCCCACCGTCAACTGGGTATCCTTGTTGGTGTTGGTGAAGCGGAATTGGAAGGTCAAGTCTTCCTTCGCGTCGCCATTGTTATCGACGTGAATTTCATAGAGCGCGTTGGGGTCCATCGCGAAATAATTCGGACCGGCGCCCGGGTCTTGCAGCGGAACGTAATTGGCGACCAGGGTGACGAAGCCGCTGCGCCCGGTTTCATAGCTGCGGAACAGATAGAAGTCGGTCGCGTCGACCTTGGCGTTCTGGGTGATGAAAGGCGCTTCGCGGTGGCTGGAGGCGTAGGCCGACGGGGCGCAGAGCACGCCGAGCGCACCGCCGAACATGGCGGCGCCTAGCGCCGTTCTTGATATCAACATTTGCATGGCAATCTCCTATTGTTGTGAACCAGAGTGGCTGGTGTAGTGTTGTACGGGGGAGCGGCAAAATCGGATTCAAAAAAACGGGGCGCGGCAAAGGCAGGCTGGTTTGGTGTGGTTTTGACATCGACCCTGAGCCGAGGCTACACGTTTCCGCGGCGCGCACGCGCGCTTGACGATAATTGCGCGCGGCCGCGCCACACATGGGAGCGGCCGCGCCACACACGGGAGCGGCCGGGCCACACACGGGAGCGGCCGGGCGCGAGCGGGCCGGCGGGCGAGGGCGCCGACGGGCGGGCCGCCGGTCGGGACGGCTTACAGCGGCGGCAGTAAGCCGGCCCGCGACGGCGTCAAGTTGGTCGCATGAAAACGCAGATGGTCTTCCATGAAGCTGGCGACGAAGTAATAACCGTGGTCGTAGGCCGGGTGGCGCCGCAGCCGCAAGGGCTGGTTGGCGGCGCGGCAGGCGGCTTCGAACACTTCCGGGTATAACTGATCGGACAGGAATTGGTCGTTCAAGCCTTGGTCGATCAGGATGCCGGCCGGGAACGGCGTGCTGGCGCGCGCCATCAGCACGCTGGCGTCGTATTCTTCCCAGCTCGCGCGTTCGGCGCCGAGATAGGCGGCGAAGGCTTTTTTGCCCCACGGGCTCAAGGTCGGCGCGGCGATCGGCGCGAAGGCGGAGACCGAACGGAACAGGCCCGGATGGCGCAAGGCCAGCGTCAAGGCGCCGTGGCCGCCCATCGAGTGGCCGAACACACCGATCCGCTGCGCGTCGACCGGCAAGTGTCGCAGCACCAATTCGCGCAATTCGAGCAGGTAGCTGTGCATGCGATAGCGGGCGCTCCAGGGCGCTTCGGTGGCGTCGACGTAAAAGCCGGCGCCCACGCCCAGATCCCAGGACGCGTCGTCGCCGGGCAGGTCCGCGCCGCGCGGGCTGGTGTCGGGCGCGATCAAGATCAAGCCTTCGGCGGCGGCCACGCGCTGGGCGCCGCCCTTGGCCATGAAGGTTTCTTCGTTACAGGTCAAACCGGCCAGGTAAAACAGCGCGGGCAGCTGGGCTTCGCCGGGCCGCGCCTGGTCCGGCCTAGCCTGCTCCGGCAAAACCGGAATAAAGACCGAAAAACGCATCGGCAAGCCAATGGCGGTCGAGGGATGACGGTAAAAACGTTGCACGCCGCCGAAGCAGGCGTGTTCGCTGATTAATTCAAGCATGGGCAATCCTCCTTGGCGCCGAGTATACCCATGCCGGCCGCGCGCGTCGGTTCAGGCGCCGTCGCGCCGTGCCAGCAAGCGCGGCAAGATCGACTCGGCGGGCTGTTCGATTTTCAGCGCCAGCAGGGAGTCGGCGCGCGTCATGCCCAGGTTGATGGCGGCGATCGGCTTGCCCGCTTCGGCCGCCGCACGGCACAGGCGGAAGCTGGAATACACCATCACGGAAGAGCCGACCAGCAGCATCGCGTCGGCCGCCGCCAGCGCCCGCCCGGCCGCCTCGGCCACGACCGGCGCCACTCCGTCGCCGAAAAACACCACGTCGGGCTTGAGCATGCCGCCGCAGCGCACGCAGTCGGGCACGTGGAACGGGCGCAGCGGGTCCGGTTCCAGGTGCGCGTCGCCGTCGGGCGCCGGCAGCGCCGCCGGTCCGGCCGGAGCCGGGTTGGCCGCTTCGAGCTGGGCCTGGACGAAGCGGCGCGTGTAACCGGTGCCGCAAGCCAGGCACACCACGGCGTGTATGCTGCCGTGCAATTCGATCAAGTGAACGCTGCCGGCGCGCTGGTGCAAGCCGTCCACGTTTTGCGTCACCACGGCCGTCAGCTTGCCCTGCGCCTCCAGCGTGGCGATGGCGCGGTGGCCGGGGTTCGGCTCGGCCGTGGCCAGGGTGGGCCAGCCGGCCATGCTGCGCGCCCAGTAGCGTTGCCGCACCGCCGCGTGGCGCCGGAATTCCGGACCCTGGATCGGTGCGTTGCCGCGTCGCACGCCGTCGCGGTCGCGGTAACCGGGAATGCCCGAGGCGGTGCTCAAGCCGGCCCCGCTGAGCAGCACGATACGCGGATGACGATCGATGAACCGCGCCAGTTGCGCGAGCTCGTGGTCGAGGCTGCCGGCTGCGGCGGGGGCGTCGGTCCCGTGTTCCGGCCCGCTCACGGCGCGTGACATACCGCTGCGATGTTCTGGCCGTCCGTATCCAGCGCGAAGGCACCGTCGTGGTCGGCGTGATGGTGCGGGCGCGGGCCCGGCGCGCCGTTGTCGGTGCCCGCCAGGGCCGCGCGGTGAAAGGCGTCCACCGCGGCGCGGCTGCCGGTCGCGAAGGCGGCGTGGACCGGCGCCGGATGCGGCCCGCCCGCGCTGATCCCCAAGTGCGCCTTGGCCGCCTCGCCGAATCGGGCCACCACGGTGGTGCCGGTCACGGCGGCCGGCAATGGTCGCAGCGGCGTGTAAGCGATGGGGGCCGGGGCCAGCCGGAAAAAGCGCTTGCTTTTGTCGACATCGCTGACCTTGATGCCGATGTGATCGATCATGGGCTGCTCCCGCGCAAAGTGGTGGCGGCGACCGCGCCGTTGTTTACCGCATTGTAGCCAGGATGGGCCGCGAGGGCTAGCAGGCTGCCGGACTTGCGGAGTCGAAGCGAAAAATGCGCTGGGCGAAATAGGGACCGCGCCCGGGCATTTTGCCGCAGACGATCCCCGGTCCGGCAGCCTGCCGGGAGGTCACGCGGCGATCTGCTTGGTCCTGGCGCTGGCGCGCGCCGGGCCGGGCGCTTGTGCCAGGTCCAGTTCGGCGACCGTGTGCGCCATGGCGGCGGCGCGTTGTTGCATATGCCGGGCGGCGGCGCAAGCGAACGCGATCAGCGTCGCGTCGTGCGCGCCGACGTCGTCGCCGGCGCGCTTGCCGGCCGGGTTGGGGTGGCCGCGATGGCCGTCGTCGCAAAGGGCGCCGTAGGTGAGTGTGGGAAAAATGGACATGGGGCTGCTCCTGTTATGTTGCATCGAGGAAGCGGCTGGGTTGGGGCCGAAAAATGTCGGGGGGCGGTGTCAAGCCCGGTCGACCGGTGGGCGTCGAACTAGTTCAGGCGCTGGAGCGGGGCGTCTGTCGTTAGCTCGACTCTAGCGATGCGGCCGCGCTTTGGCAATCGCGCGCGGGCCGGGGCGGCGGCCGTGTGGCCGTGATGTGATGTATATCAATTCGGCCGCTTCCGCCCGTGCGCGTCAGCAACACTATTTAATTGAGGGCCATGCCGAAGCGTTCCGTGCGCGGATGCCAATTGCCCTTGATGTCGGCCGACACCAGCACCCGCACGGCGCGCCCGATCAGCAGTTTGCGCGGCACGAAGCCGAAGTAGCGCGAATCGGCGCTGTCGTCGCGGTTGTCGCCTAGCATCATGAAGTGTCCCGGCGGCACGATGGTGGCGGCGAAATTACGCCGCGCGCTGGTTTCCGGCATGACTTGGATCGGGCGTTGTTTTTGGCCGATTTTCTCGTTGATGCGCAGCGCGGTGACGACGCTGTTGGGGCCGATTTGCTGAAAGCCCGAGCCGATCGGGCTGTAATCGGCTTTTTGCCCGTTGATGATCAACTCCTCGTTGCGCATCTCGATACGGTCGCCGGGCACGCCGATCAGGCGCTTGATGAGGCGGGTGCCATCCTTGGGCGAGGAAAACGTGACCACGTCGCCGCGTTGCGGCTGACCGAGCTCGGTCACGATGACATCGGTGAGCGGCAGTTTCAGGTCGAAGGCCAGGCGGTTGACGAACACCACGTCGCCTTCGAGCAGATTGGGGCGCATGGAACCGGACGGAATCGGGTTCCAGTCCGCCACGGCGGTGCGGAACACGCCGAACAGCAGCAGAAACGCCACCATGCCTTTATTGGTGCGTATCCAGTTTCTCATTTTTTCGCTCCGTGTCGCAGGCGGTGCCGCCCTCGTCATCGACTCTACCACAACGGCCGGAGGGCAAGCGAAAATCGGGCCGCGCTGCGCCGCTCAAGAGGCGGCGGCCGGGACCGCCGTTTCGATGGCGCGGCATACGGCGTCGTCCTCGGCCTCGTCCTCGTTCGCTCGCGCGAAACGGGCCGCCACGTCGCGGCAGCGGCGCCGCAGCGGCTCGTCGTCCAGCAGCGCGCGCACAGCCCGGGTCAGCGCGCGCGCGCGCAGTCCACGCGCCAGCAACATCGATCCCACACCCAGCGCGCGCACCCGCGCGCCGTTGTCGAATTGGTCGAAGGCCAGCGCCACCACCAGTTGCGGCACCCCAGCGCGCAAGGCTTCGGCGGTGGTGCCGATGCCGCCGTGGTGCACCAGCGCGGCCGCGTGCGGCAACAGGGCGCGCAGCGGTAAATAAGCTTGCCACAGCACCGAGTCCGGTAAATCGGCGGGAATTTGCTCGCGGTGGGGGCTGAGGAAAATCGCGCGCCGTCCGAGTCGCCGCGCCGCGTCCAGGGCCAGCGCGAAATAGGCCGCCGCTTGGTGGTTGCCGGTGCCGGGCGTAAACACCAGCGGCGCCGGGCCGGCCGCCAAAAAGGCGGCCAGTTCGGCCGTCGGCGGCGTGTCGGGGTGCGGGTCGTACAACTGGAACCGGCCCCGGTGCAGGGGCCGCGGCCAGTCCGGCTCGGTCGGCGCGAACCAGGATGGGAACAAGGTGACGGACAGGTCGGGCACGCTTTGCATGTGCGCGATGAAGCCGCCCACCGGCGCCAGCCCGCGCGCCCGGCGCGCCCCGTTCAGGGCGGGCAGCACGTGCGGATCGACCAGGCGCGCGTCGATCCGGCGCCACAGCCAGCGGCGCGCCGCCGGCGGCACCCAGGCCGGCACCTTGAACGGGCCGAGCATCATGGAGCGGTGCACCGTGCGCAGCCCGCCCGGCGCCAGGTAGACGCCGACGATGGGCATGTCGGGCCGGTCGGCGCGCGCCAAGGCCGCCGCCGGCAACAGCAATTGATGGGCCACCATCGCGCACGGCGCCTCGCTCGGCAAGCCGGCCACGAAGTCGGCCAGGGCCGTCTCGCTGCCCTTGCCGGCGCCCATCACGACCGCGATGCCCTTGCTCGGATGCCACAAGTCGGGGTGGGACAGGGCGGCCAGATATTGTTCGCGGCTACCCAGCGCCACAAAGTCCAGCCCGGCCAGCTCGGCGTAATGGCGGTGCGGCTCCGGGGCCAGGAAGGTGACGCGGTGGCCGCGCCGGCGCAGCGCGCCGGCCAGGCCGATGAAGGGGAACATGTCGCCCGCGGTGCCGATCGAGGCGACCAGATAATGGATCGGACGCGGAAAGGGGGAAGGCAAGGTGGGGTGCTCCGAAACGGTGGGGCCGGCGCGCCGACGGCCAGCCTTCGATGCTGCCATGAAATTGGCGTCGAGGCAATGGCGCGCGACCGGATTGGCCGCGCGCCGCGCCGGTCCGCGCTGTAAAAAGAGAATCGCTTCACTTCGGGCGGCGGGGATCCCGGCTTTTCCGGCCGGCGCGAGGGCGATTGCGATCCCGGACTTAGCCGCGACTCAGATCGTGCGCCCAGTCAAGCATGCTTTGCAGGCGCGGACCCAGCAGGGAACGCGCGGCCGCGTAGGATGCCCAGCGAAATTCCTGGTGTTCGGCGAAACCGAGCGCGGGATTGATCGGCAAGCTCACCCGGTCCGACGCGCTCACTGCCAGATAATAGCGCGCCACCTTGCCGGCGCCATACGGGGCGGTTTCGCGGTATGCCTGGGCCCAGGGAAACGACAAGTCGGTCAGCGTGGTTTCTTCGGCCACTTCGCGGCAGGCCGCTTGAAACGGTTCCTCGCCGGCCTCGACCATGCCCTTCGGGAAATCCCAATAACGGTAGGAGCGCAACAGCAGATAGCGCTCGGCGTGAAGCAGCACGATACCGGCGGAAAGAATGTGTTGTTTCATGGCTGACCTCGCATGTGGCGACCCGGCGCGGCGGCGCAGCCCGGACGGCGGCGTCGATTAGAGAATGAAGCGCGGATAAAGGACGGCATGGCGACAGCGCCATGGGGCGGACGGCGGACCCGTACGGATTGCGATCGCGTGCATCGGATGGGCGCGTGAAACCGCCTGCGGCCGCGCGATGTCGGCGGCCACGGCCGCCGGAGCGCCCGATGTCGCGGCGGGCCGCGTCAGGCGCTGATGTCGATCAGCGTGCCGAGCCGCTCGTCCGCCGCCTTGACCACCTTGGCCGACAGATCGACACCCTGCTTGTAGACCAGTGAATCGGTGATCTCGCTGGCCAGGTCCACCCCGTTGGCGGGACCGGCGGACGCGGCGGCCTGGCTGCGGCCTTGCGCCGACAAGGTGACGCCGCCACCGGCGGGCGCGCTTTCCTGGAACGACAAGTCTTGCGCTTGAAAGCCCGGCGTGACGCTGTTGGCGATGTTATGCCCTTTGATATCGAGCGCGCTCTGGTTCGCTTGCAAGCCGGACAGCCCGGCGCTCAACGCGGAAATAGCCATGTGGTCCCCCTCGCATCAGAAACGTCAGTGTACACCGCGCCGGCGCGCGTTCCGCCCTTTTTCACGGGACGATGTATGACAGGCGCAACGCAAGCCATGGCAAGCTTGTTTCGATAACAAAACGAAGCGTACTCATGTGGAATAAAGGTGAAAACATTCCGCGTGCCACATTGTTTTCAAGCACACAGATGCCTAGAATCATTCGCTTGCCTCGGGCTAATTAATTTTCGGAGTGCATTATTAACATCGCTTATTGTTATCGCCGGGCGGCGCGCGGGCTGATTTTGGCGGCCGCTTTATGCGTCTATGCCACGGCGCCGGTATCGGCCCAGGATGCGCCGCTTGATGCGCGTTTGAATGAAACGGTGATACGCATACCGGCCGGGGCGCGCGCCGATGGCGGCTTGCAGACCACCGTGTTCCGGCCCGATGGCGCCGGGCCATTTCCACTGCTCATTATTAATCACGGTAAATCGCCGGGCGATCCCCGCGCGCAGCCGCGCGAGCGCTTCATTTACATGGCGGCCGCTTTCGTGCGGCGCGGTTATGCCGTGATGGTGCCGATGCGCACCGGTTTCGCCGGTTCCGGCGGCGTCTACGCCGATTTTGCTTGCGACATGACGGCCAATGGCGACTCCCAGGCCGACGACGTGCAAGACGCCGTGCGCTACGCGCGCCGGCAGAGCTGGATCGACCCCGGGCGCATCGTGGTGGCCGGCCAATCCTACGGCGGCTTGGCCAGCGTGGCCCTGGCCGCGCGCGCGGTGCCCGGCGTGCGCGGGGTGCTCAACTTCGCCGGCGGCTTGAAAACCAGCGGCGGCGACTGCGACTGGCGCGCCGCCCTGGTCCAGGCTTTCGCCCGTTTCGGCGCCCGCAACCGCATCCCCAGCCTCTGGCTGTACGGCGCCAACGATTCGTATTTCGGTCCGGACTTGGTGGCGCGCATGTATGGCGCTTTCGCCCGCTCGGGCGGGGCCGGGCGGCTGGTGGCCTATGGCGCTTTCAAGCGCGACGCCCACGTCATGTTGGCCAGCCGCGACGGTGAAAAGGTGTGGCGCGACGAGACCGAGCGCTTCTTGCAAGGCATCGGCATGCCGAGCCGCGAAATTTACCATGTGGCCGAGCCGGCGCCACCGCCCAAAACCGATTTCGCCCGGGTCGACAATGTGGACGCAGTGCCGTATCTACCCGACAGCGGCCGGGCCGCCTACCGTGGTTTCCTGGCGCGTATGACCCCGCGCGCCTTCGCGCTCTCGGCCAGCGGCGCCTGGGGCTGGGCCGAGGAGGGCGAGTCGCCCGATAGCCGCGCCCTGGCCGCCTGCCAGAGCCGGAGCCGCCAGCCCTGCCGGCTGTATTCGGTGGACGAGGATGTGGTGTGGCCGGGCGAGGCCGGCCATAACGCGGCCGCCACCGGGCGCACCGAATGAGGCCGGCGCCCCGCTCGGCGACCGGCCGGGCGCGACTTAGCGCCTGGTTTTAGCATCGAAAAACATTGCCCTGTGGTTATGAATGTTTGCCTGAAACATATGCTTTAAATAGCCTATTCTGCATTGATTTACAACATGATACATTCCAGAAATAATAAGATGGTTCAGTCAAGTGTGTATTCAAAAGCATATTTGTTTTGGTGACTTACAACGTACAGGGGTTATATGGCAGCTTTTGACATCCTCGATAAGGAACACACGATCGCAGGCGCCGGTTTTAATCGATGGCTGGTGCCGCCCGCGGCGCTGGCCATTCATTTATGTATCGGCATGGCATACGGCTTTTCGGTGTTTTGGCTACCCTTGTCGCGCGCCATCGGCATCAAAGACCCCATCGCCTGCGCCAAGGATATCGGCTTGCTGGCGGAAATTTTCGCCACCTCGTGCGACTGGAAGGTGTCGATGTTGGGCTGGATGTATATTCTCTTTTTTGTCTTGCTCGGTTCGTCCGCTTCCCTGTTCGGCGGCTGGCTGGAACACGCCGGTCCGCGCAAGGCCGGCGTGGTGTCGGCGCTGTGCTGGTGCGGCGGCTTGGTGATGTCGGCGCTGGGCGTGTACACCCACCAGATCTGGCTGATGTGGCTCGGTTCGGGCGTGATCGGCGGGATCGGGCTGGGGCTCGGTTATATCTCGCCCGTGTCGACCCTGATCAAATGGTTTCCCGACCGGCGCGGCATGGCCACCGGCATGGCCATCATGGGTTTCGGCGGCGGCGCCATGATCGGCGCGCCGTTGGCCGACAAATTGATGAAGCTGTTCGCCGGCCCGGCCTCGGTGGGCGTGTGGCAAACTTTTCTCGTGATGGCGGCGATCTACTTCGTGTTCATGCTCGGTGGCGCGCTATCTTACCGGGTCCCGCCCAGCGGCTGGAAACCGGCCGGCTGGACCCCGCCGGCGGCCAAATCGGCCAACGCCATGATCACCAGCCGGCATGTGCACGTCAGCAAGGTCTGGGGCATTCCGCAATTCTGGTATTTGTGGGGCGTGCTGTGTTTGAACGTGTCGGCCGGCATCGGCATTCTCGGCATGGCTTCGCCCTTGTTGCAGGAAGTGTTCGCCGGCCGCCTGCTGGGGGTGGACCTGGCCTTCAACGACTTGAGCGCCGCCCAAAAAGGCCAGACCGCCGCCATCGCGGCCGGCTTCACCGGCTTGCTGTCGCTGTTTAATATCGGCGGGCGCTTCGTGTGGGCCTCGTGCTCGGACTATCTGGGCCGCAAGGCGACTTATTTCGTGTTTTTGGTGTTGGGCTTGGCCCTCTACGCCGCCATCCCCGGCATGGGCCACGGCGGCCATCTGGCCTTGTTCGTGGGCTTTTTTTGCATCATCTTGTCGATGTACGGCGGCGGCTTCGCCACCATTCCAGCCTATATCGCCGACCTGTTCGGCACCCAGATGGTGGGCGCGATCCACGGCCGCATCTTGACCGCCTGGGCCGCCGCCGGCGTGCTCGGTCCGATCCTGGTGAACTATATCCGCGACTACCAGCTCGATCACGGCGTGCCGAAGGCGCAAGCCTACGACGTGACGATGTACGTGCTGGCCGGCTTGATCATGCTGGGACTGCTGTGCAATCTGATGGTGCGTCCGCTGGCCGACAAGCATTTCATGAGCGACGCCGAATTGGCGGCCGAGAAGAAGCTGGCGCACGAGCGTGAAGCGGGCGCCCAGCTCGCCAATGGCGGGGCGCGCGGCGGCGACGGCGCCAGCAGCCCGGCGCTGGTCGGTCTAGCTTGGTTGGCGGTCGGCGTGCCGCTCGCGATCGGAGTCTGGATCACCTTGCAAAAAGCGGCCGTGCTGTTCCGCTGAGCGCATCCGGGGTGACGGCGCGCGCCACGGCCCGCCCCGTGCGGTCGGGCTTGGGTATAATCAGGGCGATTCCAGCCAGTCGCCGTGCTCGGCGGCTGGGCCGCGTCCCTTTCCAGAGAAAATTTAACTATGGCTTCATCCAACGATAACCTCAGCATGGCGGTGTTTTGCGACTTTGAAAACGTCGCCCTCGGCGTGCGCGACGCCAACTACGAAAAGTTCGACATCAAGCCGGTGCTCGAGCGCCTGCTGCTCAAGGGCAGCATCGTGGTCAAGAAAGCCTACTGCGATTGGGAACGCTACAAGGGCTTCAAGGCCACCATGCATGAAGCCAATTTCGAATTGATCGAAATTCCGCATGTGCGCCAGTCGGGCAAAAACTCGGCCGATATCCGGCTGGTGGTCGACGCGCTCGACCTGTGCTACACCAAGTCGCATGTGAACACCTTCGTCATCATCAGCGGCGATTCCGACTTCTCGCCCCTGGTGTCGAAATTGCGCGAAAACGCCAAGCAAGTGATCGGTGTGGGGGTCAAGCAATCGACCTCCGATCTGCTGGTGGCCAATTGCGACGAATTCATTTTTTACGACGACCTGGTGCGCGAGAGCCGGCGCGCCGCCGCCAAGCGCGACCCGCGCGTGGCCCAGCCTTCGCCCAAGCGCACCCCGGACGAGGAAAAAAGCCGCAAGGACGACCTCGAATCGCGCCGCAGCAAGGCGGTCGAGATGGCGGTCGAGACCTTCGACGCGCTGGTGTCGGAACGCGGCGACGGCGGCAAGATCTGGGCTTCCATGCTCAAGGAAGCCATCAAGCGTCGCAAACCCGACTTCAGCGAATCGTATTACGGTTTCCGCACCTTCGGCAATCTGCTGGAAGAGGCGCAGGCGCGCGGTTTGCTTGAATTCGGGCGCGATGAAAAATCGGGCGCGTATGTTTACCGCAGCAGCGCGCCGGTGTCGGCGCGCGATGCCGTGTTGGAGCATGTGGCGCCGGAGTCCGGCTCAAGTGCCTTGCCGGTCGAGGCCGCGGCCGAGCAGGACGCCCACGAGCAGCAAGGCGGCAAGCACGAATCGCGCCGCAAAGGCCGTGGCGGGCGCAAGCCGTCCGAGCGCCAGGCGGGACGCCCGGTGACGCAGCCGATGGAGCCGGCGCGCGAAGCGGACCTGCCGCTCGAGCTGGCCGCGCCCGTGCCGGAGGCGGCGGTGTGGGAGGAAGCCCCCGAAATCGTCGCGCCCGTGGAGCAAAAACCGGGACGCGGCCGTCGTCCGCGTCAGGAAGCCGGCGAACAGCAGCTTGGCAAGCACGAATCGCGCCGCAACGGGCGCGGCGCGGGCGGGCAGTCCGAACGTCATGCTTCACGCTCGGTGGAGCCGGTCGCCGAGGTGGTCGAGGTAGCGGCCGCTCCGATCGAAGTGGCGACGCCGGTGCCGGAACCGGTTTTGGAAACGGCCGCGCCGGCGCAGGAAAACCCCGCGCGTGGCCGGCGTCCGCGCGCGGGCGCCCGGCAACAGGACGATAAGGCCAGCGAGGCGGCGCCAGCTCGGCGACGTGGCGCGAAGAGCGGCGAAGCGGCCGTGATCGTGGTCGAGCAGGCGGCGCCGGAGATGGTGGTGATACCGGAACCGGCCCCGGACAATGTGGCGCAGGCCGAAGTCAAACCGGCGCGCAAGCCGGCCGCCCGTGGCCGTCGTCCGCGCAAGACCGACACGCCCGACGCGGCCTGATTTTTCGCGGTCCGCAAAAAAAGGAGCGATCATCGCTCCTTTTTTTTGCGTCTTCGTCGCGCCAGCGCGTCGACCAAAGCCAACGGCCCCGCCCGGCCAACGGCATCGCTGAGCAAACACCGTGGCTTGGCGGCATCTCAACAAGGTGTTAGGAAGGGCCGCAGTTCGCGTCATCAAAACAGAGCGGAACCGCGCAAGGCGGTGCGCTCCCTGTCGCCTTATTTCAGTGCGACCGGCAAGTCGGGATACTCGTCGGCCAGCGCATACCGCACCCCGCCCACCGTCACCACATAATTCGACGGCCCCGCGATCGGCAGCTTGTAATTGAGCGTGAGCGACACCGACGCGCCCGGCGCTAGAGTTTGCCAGCCGGGAATCGAGAACTTGGCGTGGTTGAAGTTGGCCTTGAAGCCGCCGATGTTGTTCGGGCCGTTGTAGCCGGCCTGGGTGACTGTCAAGCCGAAGCCGGACTGGTCGCTCATGTCGGCCGGGGCCGAGACCGGGTAGTCGAATTCGACCACCGTGCCGCCGGCCAGGGTGGCGCCGGTGTTGTTGGTGACGGTCATGACCGGATTGATCGGGAAGTTGCTGTCGCCCAGTTTCCAGCCGCCCAGGGTGATGGCGATCTTGGCGCTGCCGGCCGGCAAAGCCGATTCGGCGCGCCGGTTGCCGTAGGGACCGGCGGCCTTGAACGCGTTGTATATATTAGTGGTCAAGGTCGAGCCCATGAAGTATTCGCCCTTGCCGCCGTTCTTGGCGCCGTCCCAGGCATAGTCGCCCGCCAATTCCCAGATCATGATGCCGCCGATGTTGTTGTCGACGATGTACTGGGCCTTGGCCGCCATCGATTGCGCCGTTTCGGTCGACAGGAAGACGCGCTTGGTGGCGTTCCACAACCACGGTGCGGCCATGGTGGCGCTGTAGTTGGCCTGGTAGGCGCCGGTCAAGGTCTTGTCGGTGATTTTATAGGCGTCCAGATAATCGGGCACGATGGCGTTTTGCAAATTGAGCGCGTGCCACAGCGGGTTGCCGCCGCCCGGAATGGCGCCGCCGGCGCTGTCCAGATCGTGCCAAACGTTGTCGATGCCGACCGCGCCGGTGCCGCAGGTGCGCACGCCGGCGCAGGTGACGGTCGAGTTGACCAGCGCGGTGCTGCCCCACAGGCCGTTGTTGCCACCGTTGACGTCTTTCCAGCCGCGCGTGTAAAACGGCACGCCCAGATTGATGCGGCCCGCCTGCAGCGCGCCCCGGTAATAGCGGTAAGCCCAGTCGACGTTCAGGTAGCCGATGTTGGCGAACTGGTAGGCGCTGCCGGCGCGTAATTCGGCGTCGTTGCCATCGTCGAACAGGGCCGCGTTGGGGCCGACGTACTGGTTCCAGCCGCCGTGCAAGTCGTAGCTCATCAAGTTGGCATAGTCCAGATATTTAAGGCCGGACAGGTTTTCCTCGCCGCGCAAGATCCAGCCCGAGGCCGAGCCGGCGATGGTGAGCAGATAGTATTTTTTATCGGCCACGGCGGCCTGGTCGAGTTTTTCCCGCACCACTTTGAGTAGCACGTTGTAACTGCTCATCAAGCCGGCCAGACGCGGTTTGGAGTAGCCGAAGTCGAGCGGATTGCCCGCTTCGTTGTTGGTGGTGGGATGTTCGTAGTCGATGTCGATGCCGTCGAAAAAGCGGTATTGGCGCAACACCGCGACCATCGAATCGGCCAGGGTGTTGATGCCGGCCGCGTTCAGCGAGCCGTCGGCGTTGGTGGTGGCGGTGTAGTAGCCGCCGCTGCCGGCCCAGCCGCCCACCGACAGCAAAATTTTGACGTCGGGATTTTTCTTCTTGTATTGAGCCAGCAAGTTGAAGTGACCTTTGTAGGCCAGGCTGGCATCCATGGCCGCCGCCGGATTGTTGGGCCAGGTCAAGCCCGTATCGGGGTTGTTGGCTCCGCTACCGAGCAAGACTTTCGAGGTGGCGGTATCGACGCCGGCGAAGGCGTAATTCAAGTGGGTGATTTTATCCCACGGGATATTGTTGACCAGGTAGGACGGGCTGCCATCGACGCCGGTGCGCCAACTGGTGAAGTAGCCGACGATGCGGCGGTTCAAGCCATGGGCCAGTTTCTCGCGGCCATTGCTGTCATAGACGCCACAATACGGCACGTTGGCCACGGAGCTGGTCAAGCCGTCCGGACGGCAAGCGGCGCTCGGAATCGGCGTCGGCGTCGGGGTTGGCGTCGGAGTGGGCGTTGGCGTCGGCGTCGGCGTCGGTGTCGGCGTTGGTATTGGAGTCGGAGTGGGCGTGGGTGTCGGAGTGGTCGGCACCTCGCTGCTCAGTTGCCATGGACCCCATTCGCTGGCGCCCGGTATTTCGCCCTGCGTCCACCACTTTGCTTTGTAGACTTTGTTTTGATATGCGACGCACACACCCTGGGTATAGGCTTGCGTGGCGATCCAGGCCGGGCAAGCGGCAGTCGGAGTCGGCGTTGGCGTGGGTGCGGGGGTGGGCGTCGGTGCTGGCGTGGTGGCGGGCGCGTCGGATGTCAGCGTCCAAGGGTTGCTGTCGTCGGTGCCGGGCGTATTGCCTTGCGTCCACCACTTCGCGGTGTAGACCTTGCCTTGATAGATGGCGCAATTGCCGCCGGTGTAGACGGTGCTGGCGGACCAGTCGCTACAGGCCGCAACGCTGGCCGACAAATGGGTGTCGCCAGGCGCGGCGGATTGGCCGCCGCCGCCGCACGCGGACAAGGCTGCGCCTAGCAGGCTGAGCAGCAGCCCGTTGATTTTGTTGTTCATTTTTGCTCCCGAAACTGATTATTGTTGTGAGTCAGGGTGTGCCGATCCTATGCAACAGTCGGCGAGACGTGTTACAGCTTGCTGCTACTACGGAGGTGGCCGGAACGGAGCTGGTCGAGTCCGGTCCGGCCGCGCGCATGTCAGCGCGGGATCATCGGCCCGTCGCGCGGCCTTGCCACACGGCGCTAGTCAAGGCGCCGTTGGCGTCGCCATCGAGCTCCCAGGAAAACGCGCCGCGTAATTTTTGCTCGCGCACGTATTGCATCTTGCTGGCGATCACGGTGGGGTCGTCGTAGCTCCACCATTCACCGTTCGCGGTGTACAAGAACAATTGCTTGGTGACGGGGTGATACCAGCGCTTGCCGGTTTTTTCTTTCAACACGGCGTAATCGTCGATGCCGGCCTCGTACTTGCCGGGCGCCGCGCCGCTGGTGGTTTGGTACAAGCCATTGTTGCCCGGCCCGCCGGCCACGCCGCTCCAGCCGCGGCCATAGAACGGAATGCCGAGCAGGATCTTATCGCGTGGCATGCCGGCGTTGACCAGTGCCATGACCGAGTCGTGGGCATTGTACTTGGCCAGCAAACCGGTGTTGCGATCGGCCGGGTCGCCATACAGCGGGGCGTGGAAGTTGCTCACCGATTCCCAGCCGCCGTGATAGTCGTAGCTCATCAGATTGACCCAGTCCACATACTGGCTGTAGAGGCCGGGTTCGGTCTGGGCGATTTTCTCGGTGCCGGCGCCGATCGCGGCCGTCAAGGCGTAACGCTTGCCGTCGGCCGCGCCTTGGGCGTCGAGCTGGGCACGAAACTCGGCCAGCAACAGCGTGTAAGCGTGTTTGTCGTTGGCGGCATCGACCACGTTATAGGTTTGCCCGCCGCCGCCCGGATATTCCCAGTCGATATCGATGCCGTCGAACACGCCTTTGGCCGCGCCCGGACCGCCGCGTCCGTCCTGCACCGGCAAGTCGCCGGCGATGAATTGTTTGACGCACGAGCGGGCCAATTGTTTGCGCAAGGCGTCGGTCTTGGCGGCGGCCGCGAAGTAACGCGACCAGCTCCAGCCCCCCAGCGAAATGAACACGCGCAAATTCGGGTGGGCTTGCTTGAGCAATTTGAGCTGGGCGAAGTTGCCGCTCAGCTTAGCGTTCGCGGCCACCGGCTTGCCATCGACCGTGCGCACCGGCGTGCGCTGGTAGTCGGCGTAGGCGTCGCCGCCACCGCCGGCCTCGCCGCCGGTGCCCGGCTCGGCCTTGGTCAGCATGTCGCACTCGTAGCCGCCGTTTTTCGGATAGACATTGCCAAACGCATAGTTGATGAAGCTCAGTTGCTCGGCCACGCTGGTGGCAACCCCGTCCACGGGGGTGGTGGTGGTGTGCGCGTCGGCCACTTCATAGGCACGGTCATACACGCCCCACTGGGCGAAGTAGGCGCCGATTTCGCTGCCGCCGGCGGACGCGGGCGCGGCGCCCGGCATGGCCGCCGGCGTCAAGCTCGCCACCGGCGCGGCGCCCGTCGCAGGCGCTTGGCCGCCCGGCGCACCACTGCCGCCGCAAGCGAGCAAGCCGATACCGATCATGCCCAACAGTAGCCTATTGATATGGTGTGTCATCGTTTTTCTCGAAGCCATCAGAAGTTGTGATCGCGCGGGTAGTGCGAATAGAAGTCGTTATCCCAACGGAAGTTGGTGGCCGATATCGTGACCGAGATATCGAGGCCTTCGACAAAATGCCACCAGCCCACAGGCAAGAATAAAATCTCGCCCGGTTCCAGCACGCAATCGAGCACTTGCACGCCAGCCATGGCGGGGAAACGCTGGAGATCGATGTCGCGGCCGTCGACCGGAGTGAAACAATGGCGGTCGTTATAGACATTGGGCACTTCCCACGGCGCGATCAGGCGCACTTTTTTGCGTCCGATGATTTGGGCCATGAAGTTATTGGTCAAGTCATGGTGGAACGGGGTCACGGTGCCGGCCGGGCCGAACCAGAAAAAGCCCCGGTTGTCCGGGTTGGGCGCCAGATACTCGGGCAAGGCCGGCACGTCGGCCCACAATTCGCGCAAGGCGTCGCGGTTGAGCGAGTCGTTATTGGCGGTCATGTAAAAATCGTTGGTGCGGCCCTTGCTGCGCACCAGCTCGACATACTCGCCGAAGCGGATTTGGCGCTTGTGGGCGATGCTGTTCATTTCATACTGCTGATCGGCATCGCGGCCGAATTGCACCTCGACCATGCGGTCGGCGAAATTGTCCGCGAAATAATCGAGATTCCAGCGCGCGCGGGCCGCGCAGTCGTCCAGCATGCCGGTGATGATGACGGGCACGTTGACGCAGTAATGCTGGCGCAGGAAGTCGTCGCCCGACAGGCGTGCGCGGCGCGCGATTTCGGCCGGGGCGATCTTGTTCAGTTTGGAGGGGATGGATAGCACCCAGTCGCGTTTGGCCATGCGGTTCCTGACCCGCTGCACGCCGTGCAGATACGGGCTGCGCAAGGCGGTCTCGATTTCGCGGGTGGCCTCGGGGGCGCCGATGCCGGCCTTGACCAGGATTTCGACCAGACTGGCCGGGTGGCTGCCGAGCATGAGATTTTCCGCGATCCAGCGGCGCCAGTCGTCGTTCACTTGCGCCCGGCTTGCCGCCACGCTCCGAATTTTCATCTGTTGTTATCCCGTTAAAAGTAAAAAAGGCTGGACTGTCGGTGTATCGCCACCGCCAGTCCAGCCCTCAGCGCATCAGAGACGCACGCTTACCGGCCTTGCCACACCGCGTTGGTCAATGCACCGCTGGCGTCGCCGTCCAGCTCCCACGAGAATGCACCGCGCAAGCTTTGATCGCGCATGTATTGCATTTTGCTGGAGATGACGGTCGGGTCGTCGTAGCTCCACCATTCGCCGTTGCCAGTGTACAGGAACAGTTGTTTGGTGGTCGGATGGTACCAACGGTTCCCGGCCTTGTTTTTCAACACTTTGTAGTCGTCGATACCGGCCTCGTAAGTGCCTGGGGCGGAACCGCCGGTGGCTTGATACAGGCCGTTGCCGTTCGGACCGGCCGCGACGCCGCTCCAGCCGCGACCGTAGAATGGAATGCCCAGCAAGATCTTATTGCGTGGCATGCCCGCGTTCACCAGCGCCGTGATGCCGTCATGGATGTTGTACTTCGCGACCACGCCGGTCGAAGGATCGGAGGAATCGTGGTACAGGGGCGCGTGGAAATTGCTCACGCTTTCCCAGCCGCCATGGAAGTCGTAGGTCATGATATTGACCCAATCCATCGACTTGCCGTATTGATCCGGCTCGGTTTGGGCGATCTTCTCGGTGCCGGCGCCGATGGCGGCCGTCAGCGCGTAGCGTTTGCCGTCGGCGGCGCCTTGCGCATCGAGCTGGGCGCGGAACTCGGCCATCAACAAGGTGTAGTTATGCTTGTCGTTGACGGTGTCGAAGGTGTTGTACGGCTGACCGCCACCGCCCGGGTATTCCCAGTCGATATCGATACCGTCGAACACGCCCTTGGCCACGCCTGGGCCGCCGCGTCCGTCTTGCACGGGCAAGTCGCCGGCGATGAATTGCTTGATGCAAGAACGGGCCAGTTGTTTGCGCAAGGCATCCGTTTTAGCGGCGGCCGAGAAGTAGCGCGACCAGCTCCAGCCACCGAGCGAAATGAAGACGCGCAGTTTGGGATGGGCCGCCTTGAGCAATTTCAATTGCGCGAAGTTGCCGCTCAGCTTGGCGTCCCAGGGGATCGCCTTGCCATCGACCGTGCGCGCCGGCGAACGTTGATAATCGGCGTAGGAATCGCCGCCGGTGCCGGCGTCGGGACCGCTGCCCGGTTCGGCCTTGACCAGCATGTCGCATTCGTAACCGCCGTTTTTGGCGTACACGTTGCCGAACGCATAGTTAATGAAGGTCAGCTGATCGG
>JAYVUV010000094.1:0-29576 GCA_043787615.1 Janthinobacterium sp.
CGTGTTCATGTCGTGGGTGCGGCGGCGGTCGTCGCCGGTGTTCTTGCGCAGGTCGAGGAATTCCTCGATATCCATGTGCCAGGTTTCCAGGTAGGCGCACACCGCGCCCTTGCGTTTGCCGCCCTGGTTGACGGCGACGGCCGTGTCGTTGACCACTTTCAGGAACGGCACCACGCCTTGCGACTTGCCGTTGGTGCCCTTGATGTGGGCGCCCAGGGCGCGCACCGGGGTCCAGTCGTTGCCCAGGCCGCCGGCGAACTTGGCCAGCAGCGCGTTTTCCTTGATGGCGTCGTAGATCCCTTCCAGGTCGTCCGAGACGGTGGTCAGGTAGCAGGACGACAGTTGCGAGCGCAGGGTGCCGGAATTGAACAGGGTTGGCGTCGAGCTCATGAAGTCGAACGAGGACAGCAACTGGTAAAACTCGATGGCCCGCCCTTCGCGGTCTTGCTCGTTCAAGGCCAGGCCCATCGCCACCCGCATATAGAAGGCTTGCGGCATTTCGATGCGCACGTCACGCACGTGCAGGAAGTAACGGTCGTACAGGGTTTGCAAGCCGATGTAGCCGAATTGCAAGTCGCGGTCGGCCACGATGGCGCGCGCCAGGCGTGCCAGGTCGAATTCGGCCAGGCGCACGTCGAGCAATTCGGCGGCGATGCCCTTGGCGATATAGGCCGGGAAATATTCCAGGTACTGGGCGGCGGCCGCCGCTTGCGCCACTTCCTTGCCGAACACTTCCTTGCGGATGGTGTGCAACAGGATGCGCGCCGTGACCTGGCTATAGGCCGGGTCTTTTTCCATCAGCGCGCGGGCGGCCAGGATGGCCGACTTGTGCAATTCCTCGACCGGCACGCCGTCGTACAGATTCTTGACCGTCTCGGCCAGGATGGCGTCGGCGTCGACGTGTTTTTCCAAGCCCACGCAGGCGGCGGCGATCAAGTCGCGCACCTGGTTCATGTCGAGCGCGCGGCGCTCACCGTTTTCGGTCACGTGCAACTGCGGCGCGGCGGCCTGGCTGGAGCCACCCTGGGCTTCCTTCTGCAAGCGGCGCTCTTCCATATGCTTGGCGCGGTACAACACGTAGGCGCGCGCCACGTCATGCTCGCCGGAACGCATCAAGGCCAGCTCGACCTGATCCTGCACATCTTCGATATGGAAGGTGCCGCCGGCCGGGTGATGACGCACCAGGGCCGCCACCACGTTGGCCGTCAACTGCTCGACCAGTTCGCGCACGCGGGCCGAGGTCGCGCCCTGCCCGCCATTGACCGCAAGAAACGCCTTGGTCACCGCGATGGCGATCTTGGACGGCTCGAACGCCACCACCGCGCCGTTGCGGCGGATGATGCGGTAGTCGCCCAGGGCGTTGCCGGCGTGGCTCACACCGCTTGGCGCGCTCGGCGCGGCCGGCGGCATGGTTGCGGAATGGATGGACAGGTCTTGAGATGATTGCATTGGGTCTCCCGGTAAGCTTGCAGTTGTGCTACCGCTTGCTGTCATCAAGTCCGGCCCGGATGCCGGGCGGATCGATAACACTATTTAATAAAGAAAAAAACGCCGCCAGCCCGGCGGGTCGGCCGGCCAAACAACGGAAAAATCATGTGTGCGCAGTGTCAATTCCGCGCCCGCCGCGCAAGTCTGAGCTTGTGGCGTATGCGGGCTCCGCTACTAGATATAGTGCACTGGACTAGCAACACCACTAATTGTAGTAGCCCAGTGGAGCTTGAGCAAGGATAAAATTTGTATCGTGCGCCTGAAAAATGAGTTGACTTTTCAAGTCCCGGGCGGAAAGCCCACTACACCGGGAGTGGCCACTAACGCTGGCGTTTCCGATAACAGCGTTGCGTAACGGCGCCAGTCGAAACACGGTCCCGGATCGCTCTTGCGGCCGGGCGCGATGTGTTCGTGGCCGCGCACCGCCGTCAAGGGGTGGCGACTCAGCAGGGCCGCGCTCAGCGCCGCCAGCACCGCGTATTGGACCGCCTCGAAGGGCAGCGTGTCGGTCCCTTCGAGCTCGATGCCGATCGAAAAATCGTTGCAGCGCTCGCGGCCCGCGAAAGCCGACAGGCCGGCGTGCCAGGCGCGCGCGTCGGTCGGCACGAATTGCAGCAGGCGGCCGTCGCGCCGTATCAAAAAATGGCTGGAGACGCGCAAGCCGCGCAAGTCGGCGAAGCTGGGGTCGGCGCGCGCGTCGAGCCGGCCCGTGAACAGGTCGGCCACGTGCGGTCCGCCGAAACGGCCGGCGGGCAGGCTGACATTGTGAATCACCAGCAGGTCGATGGCAAGCCCGGCCGGCCTTTGATCGCACCACGGCGACGCGTAGCGGGTGGCGGCGCGGCACCAGCCGGGCTCGTCGAACGCGTAATCGGGCGTGGCCGGCATCACGGTTCCTGGATATTGAGCTTTTGCATCTGATAACGCAACTGGCGAAAACTGATGCCCAGCAATTGCGCGGCCTGGGTCCGGTTGAAATGGGTTTGCGCCAGCGCGCGCAAGATGATGTCGCGCTCGACCTGGCTCAAGAAATCCGGCAGGGCGTCGCCGCCGGCTCCGGCCGTGGCGAAGGAAAAACCGGCCGCCGTGGCCGCCGCCGCGCTCAAGGGCGGGGACGGGGACGGGGCGGGCGGCTCGGCCGGCGCGGCGGGCGCGGCCGCCGGCGCATGGGCCGGCACATACGCGGGAGCGAAGGCCGGCGCGGAAGCGAAGGCCGGCGCGGACGGCGCGGACGCGGGAGCGGCGAGCGCGACAGGCGACGCGGCCACACCCGCGTCCAGGCGCGCGCCCTTCAAGGCCAAGTCGCCCACTTCGATCACGCCACCGTCGGCGAAGGCCATGGCCCGCTCCAGGATGTTTTCCAGTTCGCGCACATTGCCGGGAAAGGAATATGAACGCAAGGTGTCGAGCACGCCGGCGCCCAGCGCCACCTTGTGGCCCGGGCTGCTCAAGCGGGTCAAGATGGCGCCGGTCAGCACTTCCAGGTCGTCGAGCCGGTCGCGCAGCGGCGGCAAGCCCAGCTCGATCACGTTCAAGCGGTAAAACAAATCCTGGCGAAATTTCCCGGTCTCCACGCAATGCGCCAGATTCTGATGGGTGGCGCTGATGATGCGCACGTCGACCGGCTCCTCGGCGGTGGCGCCGATCTTGCGCACGCGCCGCTCCTGGATCGCGCGCAGCAGCTTCACCTGCATCGCCAGCGGCAAGTCGGCCACCTCGTCGAGCATCAGGGTGCCGCCGTTGGCGGCCTGGAAAAAGCCGTCGCGCTCGTCGGCCGCGCCGGTGAAGGCGCCCTTGCGGTAGCCGAAAAACTCGGCCTCCATCAGCGCCTCGGGAATCGCGCCGCAGTTGACGGCGATGAAAGCCTTGTCGGCGCGCGAGCTTTGGGCATGGATTTCGCGCGCGGCCAATTCCTTGCCGCTGCCGGACTCGCCGGTGATGGCGATCGGCGCCATCGAGCGCGCCAGGCGCGCGATCTGCGCCCGCAGCGCCTGGATCACGGCCGAGTCGCCCTTGAGCCGGGTCACGCCCTGGGCCACGCTGGCGGCCGGCCGCTCGGCGGGCGCGTTCAAGCGCAGCGCAGACTGCACCAGCAGGCGCAACTCGTCCAGCACCACCGGCTTGGAAACGTAATCGAAGGCGCCCGCCTTGAGCGCGACCACCGCGTTGTCGGCGCTGCCGAAGGCGGTGACCACGGCGATCGGCGTGTTCTTGTAGGCGGCGCTGACCTCGCGCACCAGCTCCAGGCCGAGGCCGTCGGGCAGGCGCATGTCGGTCAGCACCAGCGCATAGTCGGCGCCGGCCAGGAAGGCGCGCGCCTCCTTGAGCGATTCGGCGCTGTCGACATCGAGCCCCATCTTGAGCAGCGTGATTTCCAGCAGCTCGCGCAGATCGGCTTCGTCATCGACGACGAGAATTCGGGGGGAGGTCATGGTGCTGCCTTTCTGGTGCCGGATGGTGTCATTACAAGTCATGCGCCCGCGTTGCAAAAATAAGACGCCGCGCCCTCACGCCGCCGCCTTGCGCGGGACCGCGGCGGCGGTGCCGAAGGTGATCACGAAGCGTCCGCTGGCCAGCTGGCTGCCGTCGGCATTGGTGCCGGTGTCGAAACGGTATTCGTAATCGAGCATGGCACTGTTATTCAAGCACAATTCGCGCGCCAAATATAGCCCCAGCCCGGTTCCTTTGCTGGAGGTGGTGTAAAACGGCTCGAACAGATGGGCGCGCACTTCGGGCAGGATGCCGGGGCCGTCATCTTGCACGTGCAGCTCGGGGCCGGCCGGGTCGCGTATCAGAAACACATGGATACTGCCGGGCCGGCCGCTGGCGTAGCGCACCGCGTTGTTGAGCAGATTGATCAGCACCTCGCGCAAATGCAGACTGTCGAAGCGCACCTCGGCGCCACCGGTATCGTCCAGCACCACCACATTGGCGCCCAGGCTGTGGGTTTCCTGGAACTCGGTCTTCAATTCGGCCAAAAAGGCGTCCAGCGCCAGCGGCTCCTTGTGCACCTGCACCTTGCGCGACAATTGCAGGATGTCTTCCACCATGCGGTTGACCCGGGCCACATTGTCGCCGATGATTTTCAGCAAGCGCTGCTGAACCGGCTGATGCAAATCCTCGCTCAACAGCGCGGTGGCGTGGCCGATCGCCGACAGCGGATTGCGCACCTCGTGGGCGATGCTGGCGGTGAGGCGGCCCATCGAAGCCAGCTTCAATTGCTGGGCCTGATTTTCGATGGCGGTCACGTCTTGCAGGAAAATCACGCCGCGCTCGGCGCCCAGGGCGCCGGTGTCCACCGTTGCGAAGCGCACCTTCAAGTGCGCGGCCAACTCGCGCCGCCCGCTCCAGGAACCGGTCATGCCGGGCAAGGCGCTGTCGTTGTAGGGCTTGATGGTGACGAAGGCGGCGCTGCGCTCGCCATCCTTCAACCAGTCGGCGTGGGCTTGGGCGATCGGTTGCAGGGCCACCGTGTCGCCCAGGCGAAATTGCGCATCGAAGCCGGCCAGGCCGAGCATCTGCTGGGCCGCCGGATTGCCGGTATGGACCTGGCCCTCCGGCCCCACCACCAGGATGCCGTCGCCCATGTCGGCGATCACCAAACGGTTGATGGCTTGCTGCACCGCCAGCGCCATGCCGCGTTGCACCACCAACTCTTCCTGGCGCAGCAAGCGCGCGGCCAGCCGGCTGAGCACCAGCACGGCGGCGAAAAAAGCGGCGCCGTACAAGCCCGACTGCAAGGCGGCGCGGTCGCTGTCAAAGCTCATCATTTCGTAAGCGCTCAGGCCCAGCATGAACAGCGTCACCAGCGACGCGCTGAACAAGGCCAGCACCAGGGGCGCCAGGATGGCCGACGCCGCCAGCGGGAACAGATACAAGATGGCCAGGCCGCTGCGGGCGCCGCCCGCGTCCAGATACAGCAGGGAAATGACGACGATATCGACCGCGATCTGGGTGCACAACTGGGGCAGATAGCGCTGGCGCCACACCTGCGTCAGCAAGGCGAAGGCGGCCGACAGCCCCACATAGGCGCCGCAGATCAGGGCATAACCGCCCATGCCCGGGTCTTGCCAGCCGCGCCCGTTAAACACCAGATACAGCAACAACACCGCGGCGATCACGATGCGGGTGACGTTCAAGGTTTGCAGCGAGCGCCACAACGTCTCGCGCGAGGGCGCCGACAAGCCTTGCAAACGCGTCACCACGTCTAGGGAGCCGGCAGGCGGGAGTGCGCCACGCTGCAATAGTCGAGCCCTTCGACCCGCACCGATTCCGAGGCCGGGTAATAGATGCCGCATTGCGCGCAGCACAGCATGGCCTCGGCCTCGGCCCCGGCCCCGGCCCCGGAGGACCTCGCTTTCGCGCGCGGCGCCACAGGCGCGCGCGCGGCCGGCGCGCCGGCGCCTTTGAGTTTGCTGCGGATCGCCATCAGCACCAAAAACGCCAGCGCCAGCCAAAAAAGAATACGTGTCATGCCAAGCCTCTATGCAAAATCACTTCCAGCACGAAGCGGCTGCCGACATAGGCCAGCAGCAAGGTGCCGAAACCGGCCAGTGTGAAAGTGAGCGCGGTTTTGCCGCGCCAGCCGCGCCAGCGCCGTCCGGCCAGCAAGGCCGCGAACAAGCCCCAGGATAGCAGGGTGAACACCGATTTATGGTCCCAGCGCAAGGCCTTGCCGAACAATTGCTCGGAGAAGACGATGCCCGAGAGCACGGTGAGACTGAGCAGGACGAAGCCGAAACCGATCATGCGGAACAGCAGTTTTTCCATCGTCAGCAAGGCCGGCAACTGGTCCAGCGCGCCGCTCAGAAAACTCTTGCGCTCGCTGCGCGTGTGCAAGCGCGACTCTTGCAGCGCCATCAGCACGGCGTGAAAGGCGGCGATGGTGATGGTACTGTAGGCCAGGATGGCGATGGCGATGTGCCAGCCGAACATCACCGACCTGCCCTCCAGCAAAATCAAGCTGCCCGGGAACAGCCAGGCCAGCAGCACGGTGACGGCGGCGCAAGGCATGACCAGGCGGCGCAAGCCGTCCAGGCTGAAGTTGCGGTTTTCCAGCCAGTAAGCGCCCACCGAAATCCACAGCGCGGCCGAAAGCATGGCGGCGAAGCCGATCCGCACCACGCCCGGCGCCAGCAAGTCGAAAGCCAGGGTGGCGCCATGCAGCAGCCACGCCAGGCCGGTGACGGCGGCGATCGGCGTGACCAGGCGGGACGGGAGGAAAGTGCACACGGCATACGCGAGCGCGGCCGCGATAAAAAAATAGGTCTGCATGGCGCGAGTTTACACCATAGGGCGCCGCCGGTGCTGCTGATGGGGAATTGTTAAGCCTTTGCCCATCCTGGCGGAACCTTCCTCCCGTCGAGCGATGGATAGCCACCACGTTGACGCGAACCCGGCCCACTTCTGCAAGGCCTGAAAAAGATCGGGTCTCCGCAGAGGCCCGCTACATCGCCTGGAGCGCGCGCCCCCGTCAAGCCCGCTTCGACGCGTCGATTCGCCGACCCCGTTACGAACCGGCCCTCAATCGGTGACGGCCAGGCGCAGCTCGTCATTGTGGTGGCGTTGCTGCTCTTCCATCACCAGCGCGCCCAGTTCGCGCTTGAGCGTATTGAATTCCAGCGAAGCGGGGTCGCGCAGGCGCGGCAGCTCGACCAACAGGTCGCGCTTGACGGTGCCGGGCCGGTAAGTCATCACGATGATGCGGTCGGCCAAATAAATCGCTTCTTCGATACTGTGCGTGACGAACACGATGGTTTTTTTCAAGCGCTCCCACAGGCGCAGCAATTCATCCTGCAAATTGCGCCGGGTTAAGGCGTCGAGCGCGCCGAAGGGCTCGTCCATCAACATGATGGGCGAGTCCAGCGCCAGCACCCGGGCGATGGCCACCCGCTGGCGCATGCCGCCCGACAAATCCTTGGGAAAGCGATGGCGGAAGTCGCTCAACGACAGCATGGCCAGCAATTCGTCCACCGTGCGCGCGATCTGGCTCGGCGCCACCCCCTTGATTTCCAGGCCGAAGGCGATGTTTTTCGCCACCGTCATCCAGGGAAACAGCGCGTATTCCTGGAACACCATGCCGCGCTCCGGTCCGGGGCCGCTCACCACCTGCCCCATGGCCGTGATGCTGCCCGAGGTGGGCGCGGAAAAACCGGCGATGGCGTTCAGCAGGGTCGACTTGCCGCAGCCGGAAGGCCCCAGCAGACAAACGAACTGGCCCGGCGGAATCGTCAATTCGATGTTTTGCAAAGCCACCACCGGCCCGTCGGGGCTCTGGAACACCTTGCCGACACCGGCCACTTGAATTTGTCCTGCACTCATTTCAGCCCTCCAAACCGCGGTGCCAGCGCAGCAAATGGTTGTTCAACTGGTTCATGGCGACGTCGATCGCCAGCCCGATCATGCCGATGCTGATCATGCCGGCGATGATCTTGTCGGACCAAAAATACTCGCGCGCCTCCAGGATGCGGAAGCCCAATCCGTTGTTGACGGCGATCATTTCCGAGACGATCACCACGATGAAGGCGGTGCCGATGCCGATCCGCACTCCGGACAGGATGTAAGGCACGGCGGCCGGCAAAATCACGCGCACGAACAAGGTGCTGCCGCCGGCGCCCAGGTTGCGCGCGGCGCGCAGGTAGATGCCGTCCACTTGGCGCACGCCGGCGATGGTGTTCATCAACACCGGGAAAAAGGCGCCCAGCGCGATCAAAAAGATGGCCGGCGGATTGCCCAGGCCGAACCACAGCATGGACAGCGGAATATAGGCGATCGGCGGGATCGGACGCAGCACCTGGGTCAGCGGATTGAGCCAGGCGTACAGGCGCTGGCTCGATCCCATCAGCAAGCCCAGCGGCAAGGCCAGGCCGGCGCCCACCGCGAAGCCGACCAGCACCCGGTACAAGCTGCCGATCGAATCGATGATCAATTCGCCCGACACGGCCCAGCTCAACCAATTGCCGCCCTGGTAAGGCGTGAGCGGCAGCAGGTAGGCGATCCAGCGTTGCAACACCGCCAGCGGCGACGGCAACACTTGCGGATTGACCCAGCCCAGCGTGGCCGACGCTTGCCATAAGGCGATCAGCAGCGCCGGCACCACCATGCCGACCCCGATCTCGGACCATCGAATTTTCTTCATGCGCCCTCCTCCACCGCTTATTTGACGTTCAAACTCTTCTTGGCCTGCTCCAGCAGATCGGTCTTGACCCAGTCCTTGGCCACCGGCGGCTTGGCCATGCGCCCGACCCCGGTCTTGGCCATCACGTCGGTGGTGACCTGGATATGCTCGATGCTGATATCGTAGGTGTAGGGCGAGTTGCTGATCGCGTCGTCGAAATCGTCTTTGGTGATCTGGCCTTTGAACACCACCTCGCGCACGTACTTTTCGGCCACGGCCTTATTGTCGAGGAAGGCCTTGGTCGCTTCCACGAAGCAGCGCATAAACTTTTCGGCCACCGGCCGCCGTTCCTTGTAAAACTTCTCGGTCATCACCATGGTGCGCACCGGTTCGCCGATCGGGGTGTCGTAGGGTTTCAGTATTTCGACCCCGAAGCCCTTGTTGATGGCTTGCGACGATTGCGGCTCGGACTGCATCATGGCGTCGATGTTTTTGCCCAGCAAAGCCTGGTTCAAATCGGCGTAGGCCAAATACACCACTTGCACATCCTTGCCCGGCTGGTCCGACACGCTCATGCCGTTTTGCGACAATTCGGCCAGCAACAGCACTTCCTGGATGCCGCCGCGCGTCACGCCGACCTTCTTGCCCTTCAAATCCTTGACCGACTTGACCGGCACGTCGGCGCGCGCCACCAGACGCGCGCCACCCTTGGCGAAACCGGCCACCACATAGATCGGGGCACCGCCGGCGCGGCCGGAAATGGCCGCCTCGGAGGCGGTGGTGCCGACATCGAGCTCGCCGGCGATGATCGCCTGCATCACATCTAAGCCTTTGGGAAACACGTGTTCCTCGACCTTGATGCCGCACTTGGGCGCGATTTCCTTGATATACGAGACGGCGCCGTAATGGGCGAACTTCAAATTACCCAAACGCACCACTTCCTGGGCCTGGGCCGCGCCCGCCAGCAGCAGGGCCGCCACGCCGGCCGCCAGCGCGCGGTGTTTGAACAGTGTATTGCTTGTCATCCTGGTCTCCTGGTTTGATTGCGCGACAAATATTTTGCAAATCATACCAAGCGGCGACGCCGGCCAGCGAAAAATCGTGGCGGCCGGGCTGTTTTCGCCCGGGTGGCGCGCCGGTGGGGGATCGAAGCGGGCAGCGCCCGGGCGCGCCCGCGCCGCGCCGGCCACCTGTCGCCCACCTGTCGCCCACATATATAGAGCACCGGCGAGCTGCGGCGACGCGCCCGGCCCGGCCGGCCCGGTCTGGCGCCGCCGCCGCCCCGCCGCCACGGTCGCATAAGGTAAAATGGCGCCATCCTCTGGCCCCCGTGCCGGCCGTTCCAGAACACGCTGTTTTTCAGCCCAGTCAAATGCCAGGTTCATCATGCTAGATAATCTTACCCAACGCCTTGCCAAGGTCGTCAAAACTATGCGCGGCGAGGCGCGCCTGACCGAGGCGAACACCGCCGAGATGCTGCGCGAAGTGCGCCTGGCCCTGCTCGAGGCCGACGTGGCCCTGCCGGCGGTGCGCGAATTCATCGCCAAGGTCAAGGAAAAAGCGCTGGGCGAGGATGTCATTTCCTCGCTCACCCCGGGCCAGGCCCTGGTCGGCGTGGTGCAGCGCGAGCTGGCCGCCATCATGGGCGCCGACCTGGGCGCGGAAGCCTACCAGCTCAGCTTCGCCACCCAGCCGCCGGCCGTGATCTTGATGGCCGGCCTGCAAGGGGTGGGCAAGACCACCACCGTCGGCAAGCTGGCCAAGTATCTGCGCGAAGAGAAAAAGAAAAAAGTGCTGACCGTCTCGGCCGACGTCTACCGTCCGGCCGCGATCGCCCAGCTGCAATCGGTGACGGCCCAGGTCGGCGCCGACTTCTTCCCTTCGCAAAGCAGCGACAAGCCGGTCGACATCGCCCTGGCCGCGCTGGACTGGGCCAAGAAGCATTACCACGACGTGCTCATCATCGACACCGCCGGCCGGCTCGGCATCGACGAGGAGATGATGCGCGAAATCGCCGCCGTGCACGCGGCCGTCAAGCCGATCGAGACCCTGTTCGTGGTCGACGCCATGCTGGGACAGGACGCCATCAACACCGCCAAGGCCTTCAACGACGCGCTGCCGCTGACCGGCATCGTGCTCACCAAGCTCGACGGCGACTCGCGCGGCGGCGCCGCGCTGTCGGTGCGCCACATCACCGGCAAACCGATCAAGTTCGCCGGCGTGTCCGAAAAGCTGGACGGCCTGGAAGCGTTCGACCCGACCCGCATGGCCAACCGCATCCTCGGCATGGGCGACATCCTGGCCCTGGTCGAGGAAGCGCGCAAAGGGGTCGATGTGAAAGCGGCGGCCGACCTGGCGCAAAAGATGAAGGTGGGCGGCAAGTTCGACATGAACGACTTCAAGGCGCAACTGGGCCAGATGAAAAAAATGGGCGGTATGGCTAGCCTGATGGACAAGCTGCCGGCCCAGTTCCAGCAAGCGGCCGGCGGCGCCAACATGGACCAGGCCGACAAGCAGGTGCGGCGCATGGTCGGCATCATCGATTCGATGACGCCGCAAGAGCGCGCCAAGCCGGAACTGATCAAGGCCACCCGCAAGCGCCGCATCGCAGCCGGCGCCGGGGTGCAGGTGCAGGAAGTAAACCGCATGCTCAACCAGTTCGAGCAAATGCAAACCATGATGAAAAAGCTGTCCGGCGGCGGCATGATGAAGATGATGCGCAGCATGAAAGGCATGATGCCGGGCTTGCGTTAAGCCGCCGCGCCGGCGCTTTTCGGCCGCCGTGCGCGCCCGGGGCGGGTCGCTTTGGCGGCCCGGGCGCGGCGTCGCGAAAAGCTGCGTTTCCAGTCGAAAAAGCGGGGCCGCGCCCCTTGGCGGTGCAAGGCTACAGTGTTGACGCATTTTTACGTGTGGTTTCCCCGAAAAAACGCGAAAAACACTTGCATACTCGGTAAATCCCCACCAATATTAGCCGTGCGATCAATTGCGCAATTTTCCATGTGTTCGTTAAGGAGGCTAGAATATGGCAACAGCCAAAAAAACCCCAGTCGCAGCAGCCCCAGCTAAAAAAGCTGTTGCAGCCAAACCTGCAGCAGCAGCAGTCAAAAAAGCCGCACCAGTCAAAGCCGCCGCCGCAGCCAAACCCGCTGCAGCGAAAAAAGCTGCCGCACCGGCCGCGCCACGCAAGCCCAACGCCGCATTCATGAAAGCGATGACACCGTCGACCGTGTTGGCCGCAGTGGTTGGCGCAGCCCCGTTGCCGCGTACCGAAGTGACCAAAAAAGTGTGGGATTACATCAAAAAGCTGGACCTGCAAGATCCGGCCAACCGCCGCATGATCAACGCCGACGACAAGCTCAAAGCTGTTTTCGGCGGCAAAGCCCAGGTGTCCATGTTTGAAATGACGAAACTCATCTCCGATCATTTGAAATAAGCACGGTCGGCGCGGCCGATCGCATGCCCCCGTCGCCGACGCGCCGGGGGCATTTTTTTCGCCCGGCGCGGCCGATCGCTACGCCAAAAACTCGATCAAGGCGCGCGCCAGGGCGTCCGGCTGTTCCTCGGGGATGTTATGCCCGCAGCGCGCGATCCGGCACGCGGACAATTGGTCGGACAGTGGCTGCAATTGCCGGTAAAGCGCCTCGCCGATGACGCCGCCGGCGATCGCCAGGGTCGGCTGGGCGAGCCGGCGCGACGCGGCCATCGCGGCGATCTGGCGCGCCGACAAGGGCATGGCCCGATAGTGCTCGAAACCGCCCCGCAGCGCCTCGCGCCCGGCGTAGGCGGCGGCGTACACGGCTTGGGCCGCCGGGTCTATCGGCTGCTGGTCGGGCGCGCGCACGCTGAAGAACCAGCCCAGATAGTCGGCTTCATGCCCCTCCAGCAGGTTTTCCGCCAAGCCCGGGACGGCATGGAAACCAAACCACCACGGCGCACCGTTGGCCAGGAACGCTTCCGCGCCCGGCAGCCGGCCCAGCATGGCTTCCATCACCACCAGCCGGCTCACCAATGTCGGATGGCGCATGGCCAGCATCCAGGCCACCGGCGCGCCCAGGTCGATGCCGACCACCATGGCCCCGGCGATGTCCAGCGCCGCCAGCAATTGGGCCATGTCCTCGGACACGGTGTCGACGTCGTAGCCGGTGTCGGGTCGCCCGCTGCCGCCGATACCGCGCAGGTCGGGCGCGATCACGCGGCAGCCGGCCGCCACCAGCGCCGGCGTCACCAGACGCCACATATGCGATGTCAGCGGCCATCCGTGCAGCATGAGCACAGGCCGGCCGGCCCCGCTCACGGTGGCTTGGATGGCGATGCCGTTGACTTGAAAAACGCGTGTTTCGGTGGGATAGTGAAGGGATGTCATGACGGCCTCTGAAAGAAAGGCTTCCATGGTGCCGAGCGAGCGTCACAAGCGCAATGAGATACCAGAAGGTAACTGGATACCAAAAGGAAACCAACCCATGCCAAGCATCACGGCAAAAATGCCGCCAGGCCCGTTTTGCGCCAACTGCCCCACGCGCGAGATTTTGGATCAAATCGCTGACAAGTGGTCGGTGTTGATCTTGCTCGCCGTGTGGGACGCGCCGGTGCGCTTTAACGCGCTCAAACGCATCGTGGAAGGCATTTCGCAAAAAGTGCTGACGCAGACGCTGCAAGGACTGGAGCGCAATGGCTTGGTGCGGAGGGAGGTGTTAAGCCTCAAACCGATCGCCGTGTCCTACGGCATCACGCCGCATGGACGCGACCTGGCCGCCATCGTCGAGCAACTGCGCGCCTGGTCGATCAGCGGTTTGAAGGAAACCCAGGCCGCGCAACGCCGCTTCGATACGCTGGCCCGGCAGGCCGAGCTGGCACAGACGCGGACGCACCGGATATGAAAGCCGGCCGCGCGGGCCGGATTGGACTCACTCGAGGCGCCACTTGTTCCAGGCCGACAGCACCGCGTTCGGATACTCCGGCTGGCCACGGCTGCCGTTGTAGCGGCCCAGCGCCAGATACAGATTGCCGGATTCCATATCGATATACATGCGCAAGATCGAGCAGCCATAACGCAGATTGGTCTGCATATGAAACAGTTTGCTGCGGTCGCGGTCGCCGATCGCGTTGGTCCAGAACGGCATCACCTGCATGTAGCCGCGCGCGCCCACGATCGACACCGCATACTTGCGGTAAGCCGATTCGACCTGGATCAGCCCCAGCACCAGGCCGGGATCGAGGCCGGCGCGCTTGGCCTCGTACCAGGCCGCCTCCAGAAATTCGGTGCGCACCTGCTGGTCCGGCAGCTTGCGCCGCAGACGCTCCGACATCTGGCCCAGCCAAGTCTCGTAGCGCAGGCGTTCGGCGTTGTCGTTGAATTTTTGCTGAGGCGGGCGGGCGTCCTTGATGGCGTTCGACAGCGCCAGCCGGACCGAATCGGCTAAGGCCTCTTCCTTTTGATTGCCGGCCCGGGCGCCCGGCGCGCACGCCAGGCCCAGCGCCAGCAGCGCCGCGACCAAGGCGCGCGCGCGCCAGCCGCGCCCGCCCGGCGCGCCGCCCCGATTGAGCAAGACCGCGCTCACTTTCGCAGGGCGGCCTGAATCCGGGCCACCATCTCGGCCACAGGCACGGCGCTCGCCTCCACATCGCGCCGGCCCTGGTATTCCAGATTGCCTTCCTTGAGACCGCGCTCGCCGATCACGATACGATGCGGCACGCCGATCAATTCCCAGTCGGCGAACATGGCGCCGGGGCGCTGGCCGCGGTCGTCCAGCAGCACGTCGACGCCGGCCGCCTGCAAGTCGGCGTACAGGCGGTCGGTGTGTTCCTTGACCAATTCGCTGCGGTCATAGCTCATCGGGCACAACACCACTTCGAACGGCGCGATCGAGGCCGGCCAGACGATGCCCTTGTCGTCGAAATTTTGCTCGATGGCCGCGCCCAGGATGCGCGTCACGCCCACCCCGTAACACCCCATTTGCAGCGGCGCCGGCTTGCCGTTCTCGTCCAGGAAAGTGGCTTTCATGCTTTCCGAGTAAGCGGTGCCGAGCTGGAACACATGGCCCACCTCGATGCCGCGCTCGATCGCCAGCACGCCCTTGCCGTCCGGCGAGGCGTCGCCTTCGACCACGTTGCGCAAGTCGGCCACCAGGGCCGGCTCGGCCACGTCGCGGCCCCAGTTGGCGCCGGTGTAATGAAAGCCGGCCTCGTTGGCGCCGCACACGAAGTCGTGCATGGCGGCGACCGTGCGGTCGGCCACCACGGTGACTTCGGCGCGGGTGCCGATGGGACCCAGATAACCCGGCACGGTGCCGTAGACTTCGGCGATCTCGGCCTCGGTCGAGAAGCGGTACCCGGCCAGGCCGGCGACCTTGCCCAGTTTGACTTCGTTCAATTCATGGTCGCCGCGCAGCAGCAACATCCAAAAACGCTTGCCGGCGACGCTCTGCTCCTTGCCCTTGGGGTCGGCCGCGTGCTCGACCGTCAAGGCGATGGTCTTGACGGTGTGCGCCAGCGGCAAGCCCAGCAAGGCGGCCACGGTCTCGCACTTGACCGTGTCCGGCGTGGCCGTTTTGGTCAAGGCCTGGTCGGGCGCGCCGCGCGCCGCCAGCGGCGAGATCGCCTCGGCCGCCTCCATATTGGCGGCGTAGTCGGAACTGGGGCAATACACCAGCGCGTCCTCGCCGGTGCTGGCGATGACGTGGAATTCATGCGAGCCGGAACCGCCGATGGCGCCGTTGTCGGCCGCCACCGCGCGAAAGCGCAAGCCGAAGCGGGTGAAGATGCGCACGTAGGCGTCGAACATGTTTTGGTAGGACACTTGCATGCCGGCCGCGTCGCGGTCGAAGGAATACGCGTCCTTCATGGTGAACTCGCGCCCGCGCATCAAGCCGAAACGGGGCCGGCGCTCGTCGCGGAACTTGGTCTGGATATGGTAAAAATTGAGCGGCAGCTGGCGGTAGGACTTGATCTCGCCGCGCACCACGTCGGTGATCACTTCCTCGGAAGTGGGCTGGATCGCGAACTCGCGGCCATGGCGGTCCTTCACGCGCATGAGCTCGGGACCCATCTTGTCCCAACGCCCGGTTTCTTGCCACAGCTCGGCCGGCTGGACCAAAGGCATCAGCAATTCGATGGCGCCGGCGTGGTTCATTTCTTCGCGGATGATGGCCTCGACCTTGCGGATCACGCGCAAGCCCATCGGCATATAGGTGTAGATGCCCGAGCCGAGCCGCTTGATCATGCCGGCGCGCATCATCAGTTTGTGGCTCACTATTTCAGCATCGGAAGGCGCTTCTTTGAGCGTTGAAATAAAAAATCGGGAGGCGCGCATAACGGTGAATTCTTTTTAAAAAGAGAGGGTTATAATCAACCTAATTTTAAAGGATTAGCTGGCTGATGCGTCCATACTTTATTCAAAAGCGTTCAATTGGTGGCAATCCGGCCGTTTTCGTACCCCGAAAACGCGGCCGGCCTGCGGAATTGTGGGCAAAAATGTAAGAGGGACGCGCCGCCGCAGAAAGTTTGAGGTGCAATATGCTCGACCGTGAAGGGTTCCGGCCCAACGTCGGCATCATCCTGCTCAACGCCCAAAACGAGGTGTGGTGGGGCAAACGTGTGCGCGAGCACTCTTGGCAGTTTCCGCAAGGGGGGATCAAATACGGCGAGACGCCGGAGCAAGCCATGTACCGCGAGCTGGAGGAGGAAATCGGGCTGCGCCAGGAACACGTGAAAATCGTCGGCCGCACGCGCGACTGGCTACGCTACGAAGTGCCGGACCATTTCATCAAGCGCGAGATTCGCGGCCATTACCGCGGGCAAAAGCAGATCTGGTTTTTGTTGCGCATGTGCGCGCGCGACAACGACGTCAATCTGCGCCTGACCGACCATCCCGAGTTCGACGCCTGGCGCTGGCATGATTATTGGGTGCCGCTCGATGTGGTGATCGAATTCAAGCGCGACGTCTACCAGCGCGCGTTGCAGGAATTGTCCCGCTTTTTGACCTGGCCGGTGCAGGGCAACAGCCCGCCGCAGCGGCACACGGCGCGCTATCTGCGCCAGCCGCACGCGCCGCGCGCCCAGGAGGCGATGGCGCCATGCGAGGCGGCGCCGCAGGTGCTGGCGCCGGACAAGGACGAATAAAAGCGGCGCACCACACCAAAACGGGCATGGCGACATGCCCGTTTTTCATGCCGGCTCAAGCGCCGAACAAGTCGTCCAGCCACCGGCTCGTCAGCGCCAGCGGGGTATCGGTGGCGGGCAGCGCGTGCACGGCGGCGCCATCGAGCGACAGCAAACTCGGTTAGCTCGCCACGCCGAGCCGGCGCGCCAGCGCGAAGTCGGCCCGCGCCTGCTCGCGCGCCGAACCGTCGCTCACGCGCGACGGCAAGGGCAGCACGGCGCAAGTGGGCGGCCCCTGGCCGGCATCGCGCATCTGCCACCTATTTCGTGGGACAGGACCTGGCTCAAGGCGCGCTGGTGCGGGTGCTGCCGGAATCCGCGCTCGGGCCGATGAACATCCAGGCCGTCTACCTGTCGCGCCGGCATCAGCCCAAGCCGCTGCGCCTGCAAATCGATTTTTTGTGCGAACGCTACGGCGAGCCGCTGGCGCCCCGGGACGCGCGGATCGCGGCGGCCGGGCTGACGGGTTGAGGGGCCGAAGGATCGACGTGGCATGCCGGCGCGCCGTTTTCAGCGCCCGGCGCTGCGCCGTTTCGGCACGCGGTACAATGGCGACCCGCCCCTCATGCGATCCGCTTTCATGTTCACACCCTCCTCCGACGACGTGCGGCGCTTCTTTTGCGCGGTCCTGCACAAACACCGCGCCAAGGAAATTCTCAGTCCGATCGAAGCCATCGCGCTCGACTGGATCGTGCTGCACCCCGAATACGAAGCCGACTTGGCCGACGTCGAGCACGCCATCGCGCGCGATTATTCGGTCGAGGGCGGCCAGGCCAACCCGTTTTTGCACTTGTCCATGCATCTGTCGATCGCCGAGCAAATCTCGATCGACCAGCCGGCCGGCATCCGCGCCGCCTGCCGCGACCTGACGCGCCGGCTCGACTCCGAGCACGAGGCGCACCATCACATCATGGAGTGCCTGGGGCAGATGATCTGGAATTCGCAGCGCGCCGGCTTGCCGCCCGATGGCGCCGCTTATGTGGAGTGCGTGCGCCGGCGTTAGCTTGACCATGCCGGGTGGCGGCGCGATAGGCCGGGATAGGCGGTTCGGCCAGCTCGCGGCGATTCAATAGGTCGGTGGCCCGCTCGGCTCCGGCTCGACCGCGTCGCTCACGCCGTGCCAGCCGTCACACCAAGCCGTGCGCGATGGCGCTGCGGGCGGCGTCGACGATGGTTTCCTTCGCCGGACGCGGCCGCCAGCCCAGCACCGCCTCGGCCTTGGCGGAAGAAAACACATGGCGCCGGCCCAGCAGCGGCGTGGCGAAGCGCGCCGGGCGGTTGAAGCGCGCGACCAGCCGGAACAGGAAGTCCGGCATGCCCCGGGTCGGCACCTTGTGGGCGGCCTCACCCAGCGCCGCGCGCAAAACGGCCGCCACGTCGGCCATCCACATCCAATCGCCAGCGGCGATGAAACGCTGGCCGGCCGCCTCCGGCGCCGTCATGGCGCGCAAGTGCAGCTCGACCACGTCGCGCACATCGACCACGCAAAAGCCGAAGCGGGGAAACCTGGGCAGGCCGCCGCCGAGCATGCGCGCGACCAGCTGGGTCGAGTGGGCATACTCCGGGCCGAACACCGGCCCCAGCACGGCCGAGGGAAGGATGGTGGTCAGCGTGGTCGGCCCCGGCCGGCCGGCCATGAAGTCCCAGGCGGCCCGCTCGGCCAGGGTTTTCGCCAGGCGGTAGGGTCCCAGATCGTCATCGTCGATATCGGTCCAGCGGCTTTCATCGCCGACGCCGTCGGCGCCGCGCATGGGCGGGCGGCACGCCTCGATCGCCGAGGTCAGCACCACCCGCTCCACCCCGGCGCGGCAGGCGGCGCCCAGCACGCGCAGGGCGCCGTCGCGGGTCGGGACGATGAGCGCGTCCGGGTCGCGCGGCGCCGCCACACCGACCGGGGCGGCCACGTGCAAGACGTAGTCGCAAGCGGCGACGGCGGCGTCCCAGCCGGCGTCGGCGCCGAGGTCGGCCGCGAAAAAGGATAGCCGCTCGCCCGGCTCGACTTGCGCGGCGATGCGCGCCCGCAGCGCCGGCGCCCGGTCCAGGTCGCGCACGGTGGCGCGCACGGTATAGCCGCGCTGTAACAACGCGACGATGCTCCAACCACCGATGAATCCGCCGCCGCCCGTCACCAACACAGTCTTTGTCATGGCCTTATCCTTTAATTGTCTGTCTAGTCAGTCATTATCGAAGCAAAAAAAATCAGTTCAGCACCCGCCACAGCGCGTCGAAACCGGTCTGGCAATGCCGCTCCGCGTTGGCCGGGTCGTGCGCCATGATATCGATGGTCGCGTCGGCCAAAGAGTTGACGATCGCCACCACGAAGCCCAGCGGCGCCGCGCGCAAGGGACCGTTCGCGCGCGCCTTTTCCATCAGCGCCACCAAGCCGGACATGATCTGGTTGGCGGCGACGCGCTGCTCGGGCAAGATCTCGTCGGAAACGTTTAGCTGCGCCAGCGCGCGCCGCCGTGCCGGATGGGCGCTGGCCCAGGCCAGCCAATTCGACCACATGTGCGCGATCTGTTGTTTCACCCCCGCCCCCGCCGGCAACTCGACCACGACGGCCGCGGCCATGCCGGTCTTCAACTCCAGATAGAGTTGGTTGAACAAGTCGGATTTGGTCTCGAAATAGGTGAACAAGGCGCCGTTGGACACGCCCGCCTCGTGCGCGATCATGGCCGTCGGCGCGCCCAGCCCGTGCGAGACGATGGCGCGGGTGGCCGCGTCCATGATGGCATTACGCTTGTCTTCGCTTTTCGGCCTGGCCATGCTTGTTGCCCCGTGTACAATCGACACAGGATATAAGAGAGCGGCTAGTCAGTCAATATATTTATTGAATGGTCCGCGCAAAAGAATCGGGCCTCCGAAGAGGCCCGACCAGATCGACGCTAGCGACTGTCAATCCATCTCAGCGATGGATCACCAGCGTGGTCGGCAGGCTGTGCAGATAAGCCGCCAAGTCCTTGATGTCTTGATTGGTCAGTGGCTTGACTTGACCGGTCATGATGGCGTTGTTGCGTCCGTTCGGCGCGTCGCCGCGCTTGTACGAGATCAGCGCGTGTTCCAGGTAATCCTTGTGCTGGCCGGCCAGTTTTGGATACGAGGCGTCGATCGGCGCGTTGAAGTCTTTGCCGTGGCAGGAGGCGCAGCTGTATTTCTCGGCCAGGGCTTTGCCGGCGTCGATATTGCCGCCGGCGACGGCGCCGAAGGAGAGCGCGGAACAGAACAGGGCGGTGATAATTTTTTTCATGGCGATCCCTTATTTCTGCGCGGAAGGTTGTTGCGAATAGTAAGCCGCGACGTCGGCCATGTCTTGCTCGGACAAGCTAGCCGCGATGCCACGCATGGTGGGGTGCTTGCGGTCGCCCTTCTGATACGCTTTCAAGGCGTTTTCGATGTATTTCGCCGATTGGCCACCGATCATCGGCACTTGAAACACTTCCGGGAAAGTCGCCTTGTAGCCGGGAATGCCGTGGCAGCCGATACACATTTCAACCTTGGCCGGAGCGGCCTTGGCGTTTCCAACGATGTCCGCCGCCGCGGCGACATTGGCCATGCCGGCAAGCACGAGAAGTGCAAAGATTTTTTTCATGGTGGCAAAGGTAATCAGTGGTAATCGGATAGGGAATCGGGTACGCGTCGGTAGGGCGTGTGCAAATCGCTTCTGTTTTGCACTATCAACCTGCGATTTTAACCCAAGACGTTCCCGCAAGTCCATTTCAATGTTGCCGTGCGGCGCCCACCGGCGCCCGGGGGACGCGCCCGCCGCCCGTGGCGGGCCACCCCGGTTCTGACTTATACTCGACCCAACTTCACTTCGATCGCACGCCATGTCCGCCTCCGCACCGCAAGGCCCACGCTTCCAGGGCAGCGACAGCTACGTCGCCACCGCCGACTTGAAACTGGCGGTCAACGCCGCGCTCACCTTGCAGCGCCCGCTGCTGATCAAGGGCGAACCGGGCACCGGCAAGACCATGCTGGCCGAGGAAGTGGCCGCCGCCCTGGGCATGCCGCTGATGCAGTGGCACATCAAATCGACCACCAAGGCCCAGCAGGGCTTGTACGAATACGACGCCGTCTCGCGCCTGCGCGATTCGCAACTGGGCGACGAGCGGGTGCGCGACATCCACAATTACATCGTCAAGGGCGTGCTGTGGCAAGCCTTCACGGCGCCGGCCCCGGTGGTGTTGCTGATCGACGAGATCGACAAGGCCGACATCGAATTCCCCAACGATTTGTTGCGCGAGCTGGACCGGATGGAGTTTTACGTCTACGAAACGCGCGAAATGGTGGTGGCGACCCACCGCCCGCTGGTGATCATCACTTCCAACAATGAAAAGGAATTGCCGGACGCCTTTTTGCGGCGCTGCTTCTTCCACTACATCAAATTCCCGGACAAGGAGACGATGCAACAAATCGTCGCGGTCCATTATCCGCACCTGAAACAGCAATTGCTGGCCCAGGCGCTGGACACCTTTTACGCCGTGCGCGAGGTGGCCGGCTTGAAGAAAAAGCCCTCCACCTCGGAGTTGCTCGACTGGCTCAAGCTGCTGCTGGCCGAGGACATCCCGGCCGCCGCCCTGCGCGGCGAGGACGGCAAAGCCGCCGTGCCGCCGCTGCACGGCGCCCTGCTCAAAAACGAACAAGACGTGCATCTGTACGAGCGCCTGGTGTTCATGTCGCGGACCAATCGCTGATGCTGGCCCCCGCCCCCCTCACCCTGGAGTTGGGCGGCGTGCGCCTGGTGCCGCTGGCGCCTTCGCACGCGCCCGGTTTGCTGGCCGCCGCCAGCGACGGCGAGCTGTGGAAGTTGCGCGTGACCTCGGTGCCCGAACCGGAGCAGGTGGCCGCCTACATCGACAAGGCGCTGGCCATGTTCCCCAGCCGCCTCGCGTTCGCCGTGCTCGACGCGGCCGATGGGCAAGTGCTGGGCAGCACCAGCTACCACGACATCGTGCCCGCCGTCGACCGGCTCGAAATCGGCTACACCTGGTATGCCCGGCGTTGCCAGCGCAGCCACGTCAACACCACCTGCAAGCTTTTGCTGCTGAGCCACGCCTTCGACACGCTGGACTGCGCCGTGGTTGCCTTTCGCACCGACCACCTCAACCACGCCTCGCAAATGGCCATCGAACGCGTGGGCGCCAAGCGCGACGGCGTGCTACGCCACCACGCCCTGCGGCGCGACGACACCGTGCGCGACACCGTGATGTACAGCATCGTGCGCGCCGAATGGCCGGACATCGAAGCCCGGCTGCGTGAGCGTTTGGCGCGCGACTAGCATGCTGATCGATTTCTTTTTCGCCTTGAAGGCGGCCAAGGTGCCGGTCTCGATCCAGGAATTTTTGACCCTGCTCGAAGCCTTGCAACGGGGCGTGATCGCGCCCTCGCTGGACGATTTTTACTATTTGTCACGCCTGACCCTGGTCAAGGACGAAGCCCATTACGACAAGTTCGACCGCGCCTTCGGCCACTATTTCAAAGGGGTGAGCGCGGCCGTGGACGGCGGCGCCGCCATTCCGCTCGACTGGCTGGTGCAGCGCATGCAACGCCAATTGAGCGAGGAGCAGCGCGCGCAGCTGGAAAAATACGGCTACGACAAATTGATGGCGCGCCTCAACGCCTTGCTCAAGGAACAGAAGGAGCGCCACGAAGGCGGCAACAAATGGATAGGCACGGGCGGCACCTCGCCCTTCGGCCACGGCGGCGCCAATCCGGAAGGCATCCGCATCGGCGGCCAAGGCGGCCAGCGCAGCGCGGTCAAAGTGTGGGAGGCGCGCAGCTACAAGGATTACGACGGCGAACGCGAGCTGGGCACGCGCAACATCAAGCTGGCCCTGCGGCGCCTGCGCAAATTCGCGCGCCACGGCGCGGCCGATGAATTGGCGCTCGACGCCACCATCCGCGCCACCGCCAACAACGCCGGCTACCTCGATATCAAGATGCAGCCCGAGCGGCGCAACCGCATCAAGGTGCTGATGTTGTTCGACGTGGGCGGCAGCATGGACGACCATGTCGAACGCACCGAGCAATTGTTCTCGGCCGCCAAGACCGAATTCAAGCACATGGAATTCTTTTACTTCCATAACTGCGTCTACGATTTTGTATGGAAGAACAACCGGCGCCGCCAAAGCGAGCGCTGCGCCACCTGGGACCTCTTGCGCACCTATCCACCGGACACCAAGCTGATCTTCGTCGGCGACGCCACCATGAGCCCCTACGAAATCCTGCATCCGGGCGGCTCGGTGGAATACAACAACGAAGAGGCGGGCGCGGCCTGGCTGGCGCGCCTGACCCAGGCTTTCCCGAAATACATCTGGCTCAATCCCGAGCAGGAAGGCTTGTGGCCTTACCGGCAATCGATCGGCGTGATCAAGCAACTCATGCACGAGCGCATGTTCCCCTTGTCGATAGACGGACTGGAACGCGCCATGCGCTTGCTGAGCAAGTAGGGTGCGCGCTTATCAAGAAGTCATTATTGCCAATCGTACAGTGCGCGGCTCCGCGGCCGGCCTCAAGTAAAATCGGCCGCACTTGCTTGAACGAGAGAAAAGAGTGTCCGTGCAAAGTTTATTATCGATCTTGACCGATCTCTCCTGGCCCTTCGCCATCACCATCGCCTGGATCGCCGGCGAGTTCGGCCACCGCTGGACCGGCTTACCGCGCATCAGCTTTTACGGCATCATCGGATTCGTGCTGGCCCAGAGCCAGGTCGGCGTGCTGCCGCAAACCTTGGGCGGCCCGATCCTGGTGCTGGCCGACGTCGCCTTCGGCTTGATCTTGTTCGAGTTGGGCTACCGCATCAATCTGCGCTGGCTGTCGAACAACCCCTGGATCGCCGTGGCCGGCCTGGCCGAATCGTTTTGCACCTTCGGCGTGGTGTACTTGATCGCCGCCGAATTCGGCGTCAGCCCGATCACCGCCTTGCTGCTGGCCTCGCTGGCCATGTCGACCTCGCCCGCCACCGTGATGCGCGTCATCAACGAGGAACGCAGTTCCGGCCAAGTCACCGAAAGGGTGATCCACCTGACCGCGCTCAATTGCGTGCTGGCCGTGTTCATCTTCAACGTCATCGTCGGCTTCTGGATGTTCCATAGCTCGGGCGACTTGGTGGACGCCACCGTCAACAGCTTCATGGTGCTACTGGCCTCGGCCGCGGTGGGCGCCGTGTTCGGCATGATCGTGCCGGCCATGCTGCGCAAACTGGGCAACCTGGGCCAGGACGCCACGGTGGCCTTCGCCCTGTCGGTGATCTTGCTGGTGGCGCTGACCTACACCACCCAACTGTCGCCGCTGCTGGCCACCCTCACCTTCGGCCTGGTGGCGCGCCACCGGCGCATCGCCTTTAGCCAAGCCCAGCGCAACTTCGGCGCCCTGGGCGAATTGCTGACGGTGCTGCTGTTCGTGTACGCCGCCTCCACCCTGGAGTGGCCGAAAGTGACGGCCGGCGCCGCCCTGGCCCTGGCCGTGATCGGCGGGCGCTTCGTCACCAAGGTGGTGGGGGTGGCCGGCTTTTCCCACGTCAGCGGCGTCACCTGGCGCAAGGGCGTGTTGACGGGCGCGGCCCTGATGCCGGTCTCGGTGTTCGTCACCTTGCTGCTCGAGCACGCGCGCCAGCGCGGCCTGCACCTGCCCGATGAATTGCTGGCCCTGGAAGCGGTGACCCTGATGCTGGAACTGATCGGGCCAATCGTGATCCAACGTGCCTTGATCTGGGCCAAAGAAACTCATTCCGAACCGGAGCGTTAATATGCCGCTAGAACCGTTTAGCCAGTCGGCCGCGCTGACCCTTGGGGTCGAACTGGAGTTACAACTCGTCAATCTGTCGGATTTCGACTTGACCGCCGCCAGCCCCGACCTGCTGCACTTGCTGGGCAAGAACCCGTTTCCCGGCAACGTCACGCCGGAAATCACGGAAAGCATGATCGAGATTAACTCCACCGTGCACACCCACCACGCGCCGCTGCTGGCCCAGTTGCAAGAAATCCGCGACACCCTGATCGGCGCCGGCGACAAGCTCAACATCGGTATATCGGGCGGCGGCACCCACCCGTTCCAGCAATGGGCCTCGCAGAAAATCTTTTCCAAGCCCCGCTTCCAGCAAATCTCGGAACTGTACGGCTACCTGGCCAAGCAATTCACCATCTTCGGCCAGCACGTGCACATCGGTTGCGCCTCGGGCGACGACGCCATGTTTTTGCTGCATTCGCTGAACCGCTACCTGCCCCATTTCATCGCCTTGTCGGCTTCCTCGCCCTTCGTGCAGGGACGCGACACCCTGTTCGACTCGGCACGCCTGAACTCGGTGTTCGCCTTCCCGATGAGCGGGCGGGCGCCGTTCACCCTGAGCTGGGACCAGTTTTCCAACGAATACTTCGGCAAGATGGAAAACACCGGCATCATCAAAAGCATGAAGGATTTTTACTGGGACATCCGGCCCAAGCCCGAATTCGGCACCATCGAACTGCGCGTGTGCGACACGCCGCTGACGGTGGAACGGGCCGCCGCGCTGGCCGCCTATTTGCAGGCGCTGTGCCGCCACCTGCTGGAACGGCGCGAGGCGCCGCCGGTCGAGGACGACTACCTGGTGTATAACTACAACCGTTTCCAGGCGTGCCGCTTCGGCCTGGACGGCGCCATCACCCATCCCAAGACCTATGAAACCATGTCGCTGCGTGAAGACATCATGACCACCCTGCGCAAGATGGAGCCGCACGGCGAGGCGCTGGGCAGCACCGCCGCGCTGAAACATTTGGGCGAAGTGGCCAAGCAGTGGAGCGACGCGCAATATCTGCGCACCCAATACGAACGCCAGGGCAGTACCGAAGGCATGGTCGATGCGGCGATCCGCTGCTTCCGTGGGGAGCCGATGCATTTTTAGTGCATCGAAGCGGCCTGATGACCAGCCAGCGGCCAAACCTTGGTCGCAGCAAAAATACGCTGTTCGGCACTCAATCCCTGGCATGAGCCGTGGAACGTGACGGGTTGTATTTCCCGGGAGCTAACCAGTAAACTTCCTGTGTTCCATATCTTAAATCGGATGAATTGGGTCCGACAGCACGTCTAATGGCGCGAGCTGAGCAAGCAGCACTAGGTGCTCGACCGCCTTAACTTTTTGCAAGTTGCCCAACGTGGCGGCGCCACCGAGCGCCAGTGCAGGCACGAAGCCATACATCTCATCTTGTTTCAAGCGACCAAGTTTTTTAAGGGCAGAGGCAAAGAGAGTTTTTCCATTTACATCTGAAAAATCGCACGCTCTTCGGGTTTGCGATCCAAAAAAAGCTTGCACACTCCTATTTAAATCACTCGGCTTTTCTTCAGGCGGCATCATTTTGGAATCAGGCGCGATGATATTCAGCGCTCGCCCATATTTACCACCAAAAAGGTAAATATCACCAAAAGCACTTCGTCCGATAACGTGATAGGAGTCCTCTTCCATGAAGTGCGTATCACTGATCCAGGACTCCAATACCGGTTCATATTCTTGCGGGTTGACCGTCCAGAACAGGCCATCCGCATAACCGCACCACCCATGTTCATCCCAATAGGCTAACAGTTGATCCGGTAGTTTGCCGCGGTAGCGTTCAATACTTGTTGGCGGCACGTGCCGCTTGTCAAACGCAGGCCCCATTTTCTCTAAAAAATATTCAAAATTTTCGTCCATCATTTTATCCTCACTTACATCGCTCGAGTTGAGCATTCATCATCGTGCTGCTACGCATAGACTCCGGAATATTGTTCGCGGCCTTGTCCAACTCAGACAAGCGCCCTCCCTTTTTCCACTGCGCACCAATGCGTGAATTAATACCGCGATCGCCAAAATCACCAATGACATCCTTGCCTGCCGCTACCATGTCGGGATTATGCAACGCGGCTAAGGTCTTCATTTTTTCGGCAATCATTTCTCCAGCATTTTTATCGGCCTCTCTTGCGGACAATCCTTCGTTTTGAAGTTTTTTAGAGAGTTCTTTCGTCATCCTTGCACTATAGTCGGCCCGGGCATCCCTCGCTATGTTAGGATCACGAACCGACACTTTGCGTTCGAATGCATCCCGTCCATTCATATACTCGGCAACGGTCATTTTATTGATGCCTGTCTCCTGCCCTGCAAGCTGACGATCAAACTCTGGTACGCTGCCCTGAGGTAAGCCCTTGGTTGTAAAGCATGGAATTTTCTTCTTTGGCATTCCGTTCGGGCGTTCGGGTTTTCGTTCTTCCTCGGGTTCGCGCTTGCGTTTTGACATCGGAGCTTCTTCGTGAGGCATCGTTCCATGACCACGCGCTCGCTGACCAAATTGTTGTCGGAGCCTGTCCTGATTTTCTTCGACCCATTTTGCCATTTTAGGCCCCAAACGGGCGCTCTCTCGAATGTCTTTTAACAGCATCGGCATGTCGCCCTTGCCCTTCATCACATAAGCCGCCAATACGCTCAAGATGGCGGAAACCATGAGGACGTGGCCATTGGCCAAAAGGAAGGCGGCGGACGAGGGGTCGCCTCTTGCGGTCGAGCCAAAACCGTACCGCGAACTGTGCCGGGTCGGCCCCCATGCCTCAAGAAAGCCTTTTTCGTAGTAACGTAAAGCATCCGGAATGGCTTGGGCCACGCCTACAATCAAAGACTTTAGACCCAACAATGCGAGCACCCAGCCGCCGACGACGCCGCCGGCCGCCGCGCCGGCCGACATGCCGGGAATCGCGCCGACGCCACCGGCGAACACCCCGCCAACTCCGCCGATAAAGCCGCCCGCCGCGACAGAGCCGCCGTAATACAGCGCGATATCCTCGCACGCGGTAATGAGGATATGCCAGATGGACGACAGGTTGATGCCGGAGAGCGTACGTTCGACCATTTTTTGCGCCATCGGCCCGGAGTCGCGTAGCGCCATGCGAACACGATCAACGCGCCCCATCTGCTCGTGCGACCAGCCGGCGGCGGAATGAAAAGATGAGTTGGCGACACGTCCCATGCTGTCATGGTGCGAACCGAAGCCGGGCAAATGCCCATCCCATTTCAACTCGTCTTCTTTGCGTTCAAGCTTGCTCCATATCTGGCTTGTGCCATCCAGATCAAAACTCATCGAATACTCCACAAACCAATTAATAAACGGCCCTCAGCTTAGCTTGCATCATGCTTTTAATAAATATTATTATAGCAATTTCATATTCAAGACATACGGCATGCCCGTTTTTATATGATTCTAGTCGCACCGCGCTGCGGCCACAGCCGCACCACCAAGGCCGCCAGCGAAGCGAATGCCGCCAGCGTGGTCACGCCGATCCACCCCCATTGCGCTAGCAACAGACTGCCCAGCGCGGCGCCGATCGCCATCCCTAAAAACATCCCCACGAACAGCACCGCGTTCAAGCGGCTGCGCGCACCCGGATCGATGCCATAAACAATGGTTTGATGCGCGATCAGCGCCGCCTGTATCCCCAGATCGAAACTGACCGCGCTCACGCCCAGCAGGTACAACTGCGCCGTGGGCGAAAGCAGCGGCATCGAAGCCATGGCGGCGAACGACAACAGCGCCAAGCCCGCGCCCAAACGCGTGACGATGCCCGGGCCTTTGCGGTCGGCGATGCGCCCGGCCAGCGGCGCGGCCAACGCGCCGGCCGCGCCGGCCAGACCGAAGGCGCCGGCCGCGCCACTACCCAACTGAAACGGGGCGCCGTGCAACATCACCGCCAAGGTGGACCAGAACGCGCTGAAACCAACCGCCAGCAAGGCCTGCGCCAGAGTCGCGCGGCGCAGCGCGCCATGCCGGCGGAACAGCGAAACCAGCGAACCGAGCAAAGCGCCATAGCCCAAGTCGGTGGTGGCCCGGAAACGCGGCAAGCCGCGCCAGACGGCCAATCCGATCAAGGCGATGCTGGCCGAGGCCGCGAAAAACATGATGCGCCAGCCCGCGTGCTGGGCCACGAAACCGCTGAGCACGCGCGACAGCAGAATTCCCATCAGCAACCCCGTCATCACGGTGCCGACGATCCTGCCGCGCTCGTGCTCCGGCGCCAGGGTGGCGGCGGCCGGCACGATGTCTTGCGCCAGGGTGGCGAAAAGGCCGATCGCCAAACTCGCAGCCAGCAGCGCGCCGATGCCGGGCGCAGCCCCGGCGGCGGCCAGCGCGACGGCCAGCACGGCCGCCTTGATCAAGATGATGGTGCGCCGGTCGTAACGGTCGCCCAACGGCGCGAATAGCAAAATGCCGAGCGCGTACCCCAGTTGCGTCAGGGTCGGCACCCAGCCGATGGCGCGATCCGAGGCGCCGATGTCGGCGCCCAAAATACCCAACATCGGCTGACTGTAGTACAGCGACGCCGCCCCCAGGCCGGCCCCGGCCGCCAACAGCAAGACCAGGGAAGCGGGCATCGGACGGGCCGGCGCCGGCGCGGGGGAAACGGGCGCGGGCGCGCGCGGTAAACTTTGGGTAGGGGACATGGTGCGGATCTCGCTGTGGAATAGGCCGCAGTGTGCGCCGAAATATTTTCGCCGCGTAGTGCCGCCGCGCGCACAATTGTTATACGCTGAGCGTATGAACGAATTCTCCACCTCGCCGCCGGCGCCCAAATCGGGCCTCGGCCTGACCGACCGCATCGAACTGATGTCCACCTTTGTCCGCATCGTCGAGGCCGGCAGCATCTCGGCCGCCGCCGCGCAACTGGGCGCCTCGCAACCGACCGTGAGCCGGCGCCTGCAATTGCTGGAACGCTCGCTCGGACTGCGCCTGCTGCAACGCTCGACCCATGCCATGAAGTTGACCGAGGATGGCGCCCGCTGTTTCGAGCGCGCCAAGCAATTGCTGTCCGACTGGACCGCCTT
>JAYVUV010000095.1:0-6193 GCA_043787615.1 Janthinobacterium sp.
TCGACCACGTGCTGCATGTCCGCTTCCAGTTCGGCGGCCAGCGCCAGCTTGTCGTGCACCACCACCTGCTTCAGGTAATCGAGGCCGCCTTCGATGTTGTCGCGCCAGACGCTGGTGCGTTGCAGGCGGTCGGCGGTACGGGTGTAGAACATCAGGAAGCGGTCGATATAGCGCACCAGGGTGTCTTGATCGAGATCGGCGGCCAGCAGCTCGGCGTGGCGCGGCTTCATGCCGCCGTTACCGCACACGTAGAGGTTCCAGCCCTTTTCGGTGGCGATCAGGCCGATGTCCTTGCCCTGCGCCTCGGCGCATTCGCGGGTGCAGCCGGACACGCCGAACTTGATCTTGTGCGGCGTGCGCAAGCCCTTGTAGCGGTTTTCCAGCCAGATCGCCAGCCCCACGCTGTCGGCCACGCCGTAGCGGCACCAGGTCGAGCCGACGCAGGATTTGACGGTGCGCAGCGATTTGCCATAGGCGTGGCCGGATTCGAAACCGGCGTCGATCAACTCTTCCCAGATCAAAGGCAGCTGCTCGACGCGGGCGCCGAACAGGTCGACCCGCTGGCCACCCGTAATCTTGGTGTACAGGCCGTACTTTTTGGCGACCTGGCCGACCGCGATCAAGCCGTCCGGGGTGACCTCGCCGCCGGCCATGCGCGGCACCACCGAGTAGGTGCCGTCCTTCTGGATATTGCCGAGGAAGTAGTCGTTGGTGTCTTGCAGGCTGGCGTGCTCCTGTTTGAGCACGAAGTCGTTCCAGCACGAGGCCAGGATGCTGGCCGCCAGCGGTTTGCACACGTCGCAACCGAGGCCCCTGCCGTGCTGCGCCAGCAGCGACGCGAAGGTGGTGATTTTGCCGACCCGGACCAGGTGAAACAGCTCCTGGCGCGAATGGGCGAAGTGCTCGCAGACGTGGTTGTTGACGTCCAGGCCAAGCTTTTTCATCTCGGCCTTCATCACCTGCGTCACCAGCGGCACGCAGCCGCCGCACGCGGTGCCGGCCTTGGTGCAGCTTTTGAGCGCGCCGATCGAGGTGGCGCCGGCGGCGACGGCGGCGCACAGCGCGCCCTTGCTCACGTCGTTGCAAGAGCAGATCTGGGCCGTGGCCGGCAAGGCGTCCACACCGAGCGCGGGGCGGGCGTTGCCGTCGGCCTGGGGCAGGATCAGGAATTCGGGCGAGGCCGGGAGCTCGATCCGGTTCAACATCATTTGCAGCAGGTTGCCGTATTCGCTGGCGTCGCCCACCATCACCCCGCCCAGCAGGTATTTGCCGCAGTCGGAGACCACGATTTTTTTGTAGATCTGCTTGCGCTCGTCGGTGAACTGGTAGGAGCGGCTGCCGGCGGCGCTGCCGTGCGGGTCGCCCAGGCTGGCCACATCGACCCCCATCAGTTTCAGTTTGGTGCTCATGTCGGCGCCGGTGAACCCGCCCTCCTGCCCCAGCACGTGGCGCGCGGCGCTGCGCGCCATGTCGTAGCCGGGCGCCACCAGGCCGAAAATCTGGCCGTTCCAGAGCGCGCATTCGCCGATCGCGTACACGTCCGGGTCGGAGGTGAGGCAGCTGTCGTCGATGGCGATGCCGCCGCGCGGGCCGACCGTCAAGCCGCAGGCGCGCGCCAGTTCGTCGCGCGGGCGGATGCCGGCCGAGAACACGATCATGTCGGTTTCCAGGTGGCCGCCGTCGGCGAATTGCATGCGGTGGGTGGCGGCCTCGCCGTCGACGATGGCGAGCGTGTTTTTGGCGGTGTGCACGCTCACGCCCAGGTCCTCGATTTTCCGGCGCAGCACCCGCGCGCCGGCGTCGTCCACCTGCACCGCCATCAGGCGCGGCGAAAACTCGACCACGTGGGTGTCGAGCCGCATGTCGCGCAGCGCCTTGGCGCATTCCAGGCCGAGCAAGCCGCCGCCGATCACCACCCCGGTTTTGGAGCGGCGGCCGCATTCGAGCATCGCTTCCAAATCCTCGATGGTGCGGTAGACGAAGCAGTCGCGCCGCTCCTTGCCGGGCAAGGGTGGCACGAAGGGATAGGAGCCGGTGGCCAGCACCAGCTTGTCGTAGGCCAGCATGTCACCGCTGGCCAGGGTCACGCTGCGGGCGGCGCGGTCGATCGCGATGGCGCGCGCGTTCAATTTGAGGGTGACGTCGCCGCGCTCGAAGAAACCGGGCGCCACCAGCGACAGCGCGTCGGCCGATTTACCGCTGAAAAATTCGGACAGATGGACCCGGTCGTAGGCGGGACGCGGTTCCTCGCACAAGACCGTCACGCGCAGGTCCGGGGCGCCGCCGTCGGCCAGCGATTCGAGAAATTTGTGGCCGACCATGCCGTGCCCGATGACGATGATGTGCATAGCGTGCTCCTTCAAGCGTTAAGCGGTGACGCCGGCGGCGGCCGGCTCGTCGTCCTTGGCGGCGGGTCTGAAGCGCACCGCGATGGCGCACAGCGCCGACAGGGCCACCAGCAAACCGAGCACGCCGAGGGTGTGCTGCACATTGCCCAGGCCCTTCATCAGGAAGCCGGCCAGCACCGCGCCGGCATTGCCGCCGGCGCCGATGATGCCGGCCACCCCGCCCAAGGCCTTGGCGTCGATGAACGGCACCAAGGCATAGGTGGCACCGCACGCCATGTGGGTGAACAAGCCGAACACCAGCATGGCGACGATGGCGAAGGCGACGCCGTCGGCGTGGGCGAACCACAGCAAGCCCAGGCCTTCGCCGATCATCATCACGAACAGCAGGGTGACCCGGCTGTTCAAGCTGCCGCGCAGGGCCGCCTTGTCCGACAACCAGCCGCCCAGCGCGCGGGCGAACAGCGCCAGCAAGCCGAAACTGCCGGCGGCCAGGCCGGCCGACTTCAGGGACAGGCCGAAATGATCGACGTAATACACGGCGGCGATGTTGTGGATGAAAATTTCAACGCCGAAGCAGGCGCCGTAGGTGACGAACAGCAGCCAGACGCGGTAGTTGGCGCTGGCGGCGCGAAAGCTGGCCCAGCCGCCTTTCTTGCCGCCCTCGATGGCGATGCCGGCCGCGCGCAAAGCGTCGTAGTTACCTTGCGGGCAATCCTGGGTGAAGCGCCAATAGACGGCGGCCATGACCAGCATCAGCACGCCCGGCACCAGCAGCGCCACGCGCCACCCCATGCTTTGGCTCACGCCCAGCATGAGCACCGCGCCCATCAGCAAAGGCATCAGCGCCTGGGCCGCGCCGCCGCCGGTGTTGCCCCAGCCGGCGGCGGCCGCGTTGGCGGTGCCGACCACCTTGGGCGCGAACATGACCGAGGTGTGATATTGGGTGATGACGAAGCTGGCGCCCACGGCGCCGATGCCCAGGCGGAAGAACAGGAAACTTTCATAACTTTGCGACAGGGCCACGCCCAGCACCGGTATGGCGCCCAGCAACAGCAAGCCGGTGTAAGTCTTGCGCGGGCCGAAGCGGTCGCACAGGGGGCCGACGATCAGGCGCACGATGATGGTGATGGCCACCGCCGCGATATTGATGTTGGCGATTTGCGCCAGGCTCAGGCCGAACTCGCCTTTGATGATCGGCATCAGCGGAGCGCAGGCGAACCAGGCGAAAAAGCAGACGAAAAACGCCATCCAGGTCAGGTGAAAGGCACGCATCGGCGGCGTGTTGAAAGTGAAGAGAGTGATGCGGTCTGCTTTGCTGGCCATTTTTTTATCCCGGTAGAAAACAAAAAAGCGTCCGCGCATCCCGGTTAATGAAAACCGAGCTGTGCGGACGCCGTTGTCCTGCCGGTCCGTCGTTGGACCAGCGCTGAAAATGTGGGGGATCGCCATTGATCCTGCATGGAACTTATGCAAGAGCCGTGCCATCCGCGTCCGCCGCGTGCGGATGGCACGCCGTCATAGGAAACCGGCGTCAAAATGAGATGGCGGGAAATGAGCGGGGACGGGCCGAACCGGTGCGGCGCTTGATCGCGGTGCGCGCCCGCCCGCAAATGGTGCGTCGCACGATGAGTGTGCGGCCGGGCGCGATGCCATTTGCGCACTGCCTGTGGCGCCATCGGGCGACCGCGACGCGGCCCACGCGCGGCGAACCGGGCCGCGCCTGCCGGGCCGCCTTAGTCGACGGCGGCGCCCGTGGCCGGGCCGGCGTCCAGGGTCTGCAGTCGCGGCTTGCCGATGGCGAACGACGCGGCGTAGGCGGCCGGGTCTTTGCCATCCCAGCGCTTGCCGTCGATCAGGGTGGCGCCGCGCATGGACTGGTCCGGCAGCGGCGTGCCGCTCATGGCCGCCGCCTCGCGATACAGGGCGATTTGATTGACGGCGCCGGCCACGGCCAAGTAGTCGGGATCGGCATCGAGCAAGCCCCAGCGCCGCTGCTGGGTCATGAACCACATGGCGTCCGACAAGTAGGGGAAATTGACGGCGCCCTCGCCATAAAAACGCAGGCAGTGCGGATCGGCCCAGCTGTTGCCCAGCCCATCCTGATAACGGCCCATGATGCGGTCTTCGATCGCGTCGATGCCGGTGTTGACGTACTCGGGCGCGGCGATGGTGGCTGCCATGCGCTGGCGGTTCTCGGCCGTGGCGTCGATCCAGCGGCTGGCCTCGAGCAACGCGGCGATCAAGGCGCGACAGGTGTTGGGATGCCGACGCACGAAGTCGGCGCTGGCGCCCAGCACTTTTTCCGGGTGATCGGGCCAGATCTGCTGCGTGGTGGCAGCGGTGAAACCCACCCCGTCCATGATGGCGCGCCGGCCCCAGGGCTCGCCGGCGCAAAAACCGTCGATCTGGTCGGCGCCCATGCTGCTCACCATTTGCGGCGGCGGCACCGTCGCCAACCTGGCGTCGCGCGCGGGATCGATGCCGTGCGCCGCCAACCAATAATATAACCACATCGCGTGTGTGCCGGTCGGAAACGTGTGGGCGAAGGTATAGCGGCGCGGCGCCGCCCGCATCAGCCTGGCCAGCGTCGCGCCGTCGCACACACCCTTGGCGGCCAACTGCCGCGACAGAGTGATGGCTTGGCCGTTGGCGTTCAGGTTCATCAGCACCGCCATGTCCTTCCTTTGGCCGCCGATGCCCAGTTGCACGCCATACACCATGCCGTACAGCGCGTGCGCCGCGTCCAGTTCGCCATTGATCAATTTGTCGCGCACGGCGGCCCAGGAGGCTTCCTTGCTCAGTACGATCTTGATGCCGTATTTGCGGTCCAGGCCCAGCGTGGCGGCCATCACCAGCGAGGCGCAATCGGTCAAGGGAATGAAGCCGAGCCGCACGGTTTCGATCTCGGGCCGGTCCGAACCGGTCAGCCAGGCGCCGCCCGCCGTCACCATGCCGGCCCCGCCGCGCGCGCGCGTGGTGACATCGCCATGCCGCCCCGCCCTGTTGTATATGCCATTGCCATTCCTTTTTCGACGACCTTCCGCGAGCGCACCAGTTATGGGCTTCGCACCAATGTGGGGCGCTTGATCAGCGCTTAGCCCAGTAAATCCTCGACGTCCAGGAGGCGCTGGGCGATTTCGGATAATTTCAAATTTTTATTCATGGCCATCGTGCGCAGTTTTTGATAAGCCTGATCTTCCGACAATTGATGATGCGTCATCAGCAAGCCCTTGGCACGCTCGATCACCTTGCGCTCGGCCAGCTTATGGCGCGCGTCCGACAATTCCTCGCGCAGCTTTTGTTCTTGACGAAAGCGCGCCAACGCCACATTGAGAACCGGTTTGATGCGTTCCGGACGCAAGCCGGCCACGATATAGGCCGATACCCCGGCGGCCATGGCCGCGTCCATGCTGGAAGTGGTGTCGTCCTCGGTAAATAAGACAATGGGCCGGCGCTCGTCCCGGCTGGCGATGACGATATGTTCGAGCACGTCGCGCGCGTCGGACTCGGCGTCGATGATGATCATGTCCGGCTGCAACTGCGCGATGCGCTCGGGCAGATACAGATCGGCCGGCAGCGAGGCGACGATGTCGTAGCCCGCTTCCAGCAAACCGATCCGCAGCGCGCTGCTGCGCCGGGCCTGGGCGTCCAAGGCGGCATCGCTTTCGCTGTCGGCCGGCAAAATAGGATTGACGACGACGATGCGCAGTTGACGCTCGGTGGGTGGTGGTGCGCGTCTTGACGTCATGAATTGGACCAAATGTTGTATGAGCTGCCTGGCCCGAGGGTGTAGGCATACCCATGCTATAAGCAAGATCCAATCCACGCAAGCTGGAACGCCAACC
>JAYVUV010000096.1:0-32436 GCA_043787615.1 Janthinobacterium sp.
TGCCTCCCAGTGAACAAGAAGAAGTCACCATTTTTTATCATCTCAAGACAGCAGATGATGTGTATTTTACTTTTCGTTCACTCAGCCTGTTTGCGGAACCGAATTCCCTGCTGGACCGCGACAAAGACATCGCACCGTTCATAGCCAAGGCCGGAGGTCATGTAGTGCGCAAAGGCCATCGTGATGTCCTCGGCATGAAGGGTCAGCAATACCAACAAGAATACCTGTACGCGCTTCTTGCCGATCCCAACACGGATCAGGTCAGGGTTATGACGCACAAATTCATCTACGAAGCCAACAGCCGAATCGGCAGTGCGAAAACACCGATCATCACGATCAATCTCGACAACGGCGACAGAAAACCCGAGCCTGAGCGTCGGCATGACGAAGAATTCCCGCCATTGATCAATAAGGCGACGCTAAGCGAAGCCGAAGCGGTGGCGCTATGGGATGCGGTCATACCGACGGTACGGCCACGGCCGGGAGCTTTTTAATATGGCCCTCCCCATCGTGCGCTTAGGCGACAAAACTTCCCATGGCGGCGTCGTCATCAGCGCCTCCAGCACCCACACCATCGACAATATCGGCATCGCCCGGGTCGGCGATCAAGTGCGCTGTCCGAAGCCCGGCCACGGCGTCAACGACATCGTGGAGGGTTGCGCGACCTACACCATCGGCGGCAGAAAGGTGGCATTGCACGGCCATTTGTGCGCCTGCGGCTGCACCCTGATCGCCAGCCTGGCCAGCGCGACGCATGGATAATATCCGGCGCGCCAGGGAGTGAGCGTCCTGACACATCCATAAGCTTATTCCACGATAAATCGCACCACGTGACGCATGAGAGGGGGTGAGCTTGGATAATTTACTACCGCACTACGAACGTGAACTGGGCCTGCTTCGGCGTTATGCGCGCGAGTTCGCCGAACATCACCCTAAGATCGCGGGTAAATTGCTGATCGCGGGCGAGGTGTGCGAAGATCCCCATATCGAGCGCATGATACAGTCCTTCGCTCTGCTCAATGCGCGCATGTCGACGCGTCTCGACGACGATTTTCCCGAGTTCACCGAGGCGCTGTTCGAGGTACTGTATCCGCATTTCCTACGGCCCTTTCCATCCTGTTCGATTGTGCGTTTCGATTATCGCGGACTCGCCGAGACCGGCAAGCTGTCCGCCGCCAGCACGATACCGCGCGGGACAGAATTGAAGACCTCGCGCGTGAATGATGTCGAGTGTCAGTTCAATACCGCCTACGATGTGACGGTGGCACCGGTGGCGCTGCGCATGGCTAAATTCGACGCGATTTTGACGGCGCCGACGGCCCTCCTCCTGCCCCCCACGGCCACCTCCAAGATCAGTATGTCGATCGAGACGTGCTCGGACCGAATCGAATTGGCCCAACTCGATCTGACGACGCTGCGCGTCTTCATCGATGGCGAACCGGGGTTTTGCGGCGCGCTCAAAGATGCACTGTTCATTCGCCCCGTGCGCGCCTATCTCGAATTTCCCGCTGACGGGCGCTGGATGGCGCTGGACCAGATACCCATCAAGGCGGTCGGCTTTGCGAACGACGAAGCATTGCTCGCGTTTCCAGAACGGTCGCACGCGCCCTATCGCCTGTTGACTGAGTTGTTTACCTTTCCAGAAAAATTCAATTTTTTCGATATCGATTTACAAGCGATCAGTTCCGTCTTGCCGCAGGTTTGCCGACAATTTACCTTGCACCTGGCGCTCGCCGGGCCGCATTCCAACTCGCACCCGGCGCGTGTGCTCGGCACTCTTTCATCCGCCCGGTTGCTGCTCGGCTGTACGCCGGCGATCAACGCGTTTCGCCAGCCCGGCGTGCCGATCGCCTTGACGCCGAGCGCACCGCCTTATCCGGTGATGGCGCTGGCGCGCAATCCTTGCGGGTATGAAGTGTTGGCCATCGATTCGCTCGACATGGCGGGCACACCTGGGCAGGGTCCGTCATCAACCAGCGAGGTGCGTCCCCTCCATGCATTGCGTCATGGCGAAGCATCCAAGCATGGCGGATGTTATTGGGTCTGGCGGCGCGGCGACGAGATGGCTTTGAATACTCGCGGCTACCAAGCGGAAATTGCCATTGTCGATGTGGATGGCAAGCCGGCACCAATTCAGACCGGCACGCTCAATGTCGCGCTCACTTGCTCGAACCGTGACTTGCCGTGCAGCTTGCCGTATGGCTTGCCCGAAGGCGATTTGTCGATGCAAGCCGGCGCCATCAAGTATCCGATCCGCTTCCTGCGCAAACCTTCTCCGCCCCAGCGTTTCGAGCGCGGCCGGGGCGCGCATTGGCGCCTGATATCCCACTTATCGCTGAACTACCTGTCGCTCGAAACTTCGGGACTGGAAGCGCTGCGAGAAATGCTGACCTTGCATGACCTGAGCGGATCGGCCGTGGCCAGGCGCCAAATCGGCGGTATCGTGGCCCTGAGGCGGAGCACGACCACGGCTTGGTTGCCGGGCGACATGCAGCCGGGCTTGGTGCGTGGCCTCGAACTGCGGCTCGTGATCGACGAGGAGGCTTTCGCCGCCAGCGGCATCCACGGCTTCGCCCATGTCATGGAGCGCTTCTTCGGGCTGTACATCCACACCACCAGCTTCACGCGATTGATCATCGTGTCGCAAGGCAGCGGAGACGAATTGTTGCGATGTTCGCCGCGCGCCGGCGCCTTGAGCCTGCTGTAAGGCGACGCCGCGCTGTAAAGCCGTCGCTGCCCGGCGGACGGCTTTCCTAGCGAAACGGCCGGCTCAGATACGGCGAGCCGGCCAGGCCGAAACGCCACGGCACCTCCATCGCCTTGGAAATGCCGATGCGCGGGCCGGCGACCGGTTCGACCTCCATTTCGCGCGGCAACAACTGAAACGGCGCGCGGTCCAGCGCCATGCCGTTTTGCCTCAGGCTCAAGCCGAGCGCCTGGCCGACCCGCCCCGGCCCGGAACACAGCAGGCGCGCGTCGTCCTGCCCCCGCCGCGTGCGCATGACGTCCAGCCCGCTCAGCGGTTCCAGTGCCCGTATCAGCACGCCGGCGCCGTGGCCGGCCTCGCGGCACACCAGATTCAGACACCAGTGGATGCCGTAGGACAGATAGATATAACTGTGGCCGGCCGGGCCGAACATGGCGGCGTTGCGCTTGGTCGGGCCGGCGAAGGTGTGCGAAGCGGGATCTTCGCGATCGTAGGCTTCGGTTTCCACGATGCGTCCGCCGATCCCGTCCACCAGGATGACGGTGCCGATCAATTGCCGCGCCACTTGCTCGGAGGGCGCGTCGAAGTCGATTCCGGAAAGAATAGTAGGCATGCGGCGATTTTATAAGGCCGGCGCCCGGACCGCCCACACCGCTTGCCATGCGAAGGCCACGCTGATCGATTTGGCAATCCTGCCGCCTTGCCAAAAAAACCCGCCCCGCCGGCGCCGATCGCGGCCGAAATTGTCGTCTTTTTAAAACAGGCGCCACAAGTTTATGTGACGGCGACCAATAAACGGCGATAATTGGATCTTGCGATACAGCATCTTTTTTGCCGCAGCGGTGGCCGTCGCCAACCGTCATTTCTGAAGACAATCATGAGCAAGCTTGCCGTTTCCACCAGCCAGGCCGACGACCCGGTCGAGGCTTTGATGCGTTCGATCCGCATACCGCCACGCCCCAGCCTGCTGGTCGATTTGCAGCGCGAACTGGCCGAGCCCGATCCCTCGCCGCGCAAGATCGCCCGTATCATCGGCAACGACGTCGGCATCTCGGGCGCCCTGCTCAAGCTGGCCAATTCTCCGTTTTACGGCGCCGCGCGCAAGGCCAAATCGGTCGAGCAAGCCATCGATTTCCTGGGCGTCAATCAATGCAGCGCCCTGATCACCGGTTTGCTGGCGCGCCAGGCGATCGATAGCGAAGGCGCTTCGCTCAACCATTTCTGGGACGTCTCGGCCAAGCGGGCGCAGGCGTTGGTGTTCGCCGCGCGCAAGTTGCGCATCGCCCCGGCCGACATCGCCCACACCTTCGGCTTGTTTTGCGACATCGGCGTGCCCTTGCTGATGGGCCGCTTTCCCGACTACGGCGCCACCTTCGCCGCCGCCAGCACCGATCCGCTGGCCGACTTCACGGCCGTCGAGGACGCGCGCCACCAAACCAACCACGCCGCCATCGGCTGCCTGCTGGCGCGCAACTGGGGCTTGTCGTCCGACGTGTCCTGGGCCATTTTGCTGCACCACGACTACGCGGTGCTGACCGACCCGGCCACCGACGAGGCGATCCGCTCGCTGGTGGCGGCCTCCCTGCTGGCCGAAAAAGGCATCCAGCGCTACCTCGGCAACGGCGCCTCGCTGGAATGGGACAAGGGCGGCGCGCGCGCTTGCCGGCACCTGGACCTGGGGCTGGACGAGGCCGACGATCTGCTGGATGAATTGCACGAACTGTTCGATACCGACCACTGAGGCCGGCCGCCGCCGGACGCCACCCGCGCCGGTCTGGTATTGTGCTGGCTGGGGCGCATCCGGCGCCCTCCCGATGCCGCCGTCTCGTCGCCTTCACCTCATTCGCCTCGCCGCCACACTATGCCAAAAAACAAGCGCCCCGTCCCACGCAAGAGCCAGCCCACGCCCGAAGACAAGGACGACGCGCTGACGCAATCGCTGTGCCAACTGGCGCTCGACCTGGCCGAGCGCGAGGACGGCGAATCGATGAGCGAGTCCCTGCGCGAGCAAGAGCAGGAATTGCAAAAACTGGTGCGCAAGGTGCTGCACCAGAAAAAAGACACGGTGCTGTACGAGGCGGTCGAACTGGCCCGGGACGAGGATGTGGGCGCCTATCAATTGCTGCGCGCAAGCATAGAGGAAGCCGCCGCCACCGTGCTGGTACGGCGCGAAGGGGCGCCCACCATGGAAATCAACGCCTTCGTGATTCCCTTGTTCGTGCACAGCACGGGCGGCTTGAAGCAGGAACAGGAATGCCAGGACCAGGACGCCTTCGAGGCCCTGGTGGCCAGCATCCAGCAAGGCCAACTGGAAAGCGCCAAGGCCAAGGTGGTGCTGATGCGTCACATTTACGACTTGGGCGAAATCGACAGCATCACGTATAGCCATCTGCACGACATGGTGCGCGACGCCCACGCCTCGCTGACGGAAAAAAAATTGGCCGCCACGCCGGCGCTCGAACGCAGCGTCGGCGACTGGGCCGGCGGCGACTTCGGCGCCCAGGACGCGGCCATGGAATTACGTTTCTTGCTGGGCTTCGCCCTGAAACGGGTGGACGATCCGTTTTACGCCGTGCCGGCGGACGAAGCGGCGGCCGACGACTATTTCGCCGCGCGCATGGAGCGCTATCAAAAGTGGACGGTGGCGGCCGGCGACCTGGTCAAGCGTTGCCTGGCCCCGGCCGGCGCGGCGCTGGAACTCAATTTCCTGTATCAAGACTTGTTTTATGGCGGCAAAGAGCAAGGCATGACGGAATACTTCATGCTGCAAACCATGGCGGAAGTCAATCAGACGCTGCAACAAAACCGGCTGGCGCCGGAGCGGGCGCGCGCCATCGTGGCGCCGGCCGACGTGGGCGGCGGCATGGTGATGCGGGTCAATCTGTACCGCGTCGAGGACGGCGCCTTGCTGTGCTCGTCCGACAAGCCGCTCGACCTGGGCGCCGATTTGCAGGACGAGGTCGACGACTTGTGCGACGCCCTGCTCACCATCGGCGTGAGCGACTTGTCGGTGGCGCCGCGCTTCGACGCCGGCGGCGCCGCGCCCGACGCGCGCCGCTACAGCCCGCGATAAAGCGCGCGGCCCGGATGCGGCCTTCCATGTCGCGGCCGCGCCAAGCCCGGCCAGTCCCGGGCCGGCCCGGCTAAGGCCGCGCCGGACTAAGCGCCGAGCGCAGCCAGCGCCCCGTTCTCACGATGCCACCCGCCAGATACGCGCCCAGCGTACGCTCGCGCCGGGCGCTGCGGCGCAGCCACCGGCCGCAGCGAAACAATATACTGCGCGCCAATAAGTCGAGCGCGCCGCCTGCCTGACGCAACACATGCAGGCGCGAACGATACATCACCAGGTAACTGAGCTGGCGTGCCTGCGCCCCGAGCCGGTATTTGTATTCGCTCTGTCCCCAACCGAAATAAAAAACGCCGCCGCCGGCCGTTTGAACGCACTCGCAAATGGCCAAATAGGCGCACACGAAACCGAGCCGGTGGGTGTCGTATGCCGGCTCGTGGGCCAGGATGCGGGCAGAGAAATTCTGTCCCAACCGGTACAGGATGGCGCCGCCGCACAAGCGGCCGTCGATGGTGGCGACGCACACAAAGCCGCACGCCTTGACGTAATCGATCACGCAACACTCTTCGCCCGCGTCGATCGACGATACCTTGTCCTTGCGGTCCATGCGCATCCGGTTCAAGCGCAGGATGCCGCACAAATAGGCGGGCGGCACCGCGTCCTTTTCATACACGCTGAACTGAAAGCCGGGAAAATCGCGCTTGAGTTTGTTCAAGCGATGCTTGAGGGTGGCCTTGGTGCTCTTGCCCAAACCGGCCAGATAAGCCGGCACGGTGGCCGGCAGCGGCATCATATTGTCTTCGCCGCAAGGCAGGCGCTGATAGGGAAAGGCGATCGGTAGCGCATCCGTTTCCACGAAATGGAACGCGACCGCGTCGGCGTCCGTGTAACGCGCGAACATATAGGCGGCGAAGGCGGTCGCCTGCTCGGCCCCGACCCGTATCCCTTCGTTGAGCACGACCACCCGGCGCCGGCGCCGGCGGAACAAAAACAGGGCGACGGCTTCGCCGGCGGACCCGTCGCGTCGCGCCACATAGGTGCTGGCGCGCGTCAGATGGCCGTAAATGCGGAAATGGGCCAGCGACGCATAACGGCCGCCGTATAAACGGTTTAACTCCTCTTCCACGAAAGGCGGGGTCGCGTGTTCGTGACAGGAAAAGGCGTACGGCGCGGACGGCCGCGAGGGTCGATGCGTACCTATGGGCGTGCCGGTCGTCATGAGCGATGGCTCCTCGGGAGGATGACGAATCGAAAAACGCGCGACCCGTGCGACCGGCCGCGCTGCCATCCCATTGTAGGCAGCATCGAGGGAGGGGCCGCTTGTGACGGCGCAAGGCGGCGCGACAAATGCGCGCGCCGTCACGCTCGGTTTTTTCGGCGCGCCAAGGCGACGGCCCGCCATTTGCGCAGCCGCCCGAGCATGCGCGCGGCCAGACGCATCGCCGCGCCGTCGTCCCGTTTCGCCCCCTCCGCCATGGCGTGCCGGGCTTGCGCGACATAACCGCGCAGCATGGCCGTCAAGGCCAGGCGCGCGTGCAGCACTTGATGCAGCCGCGAACGGTAAATCAACAGATCGTGCAATTGCCGCGGCTGACCGCCCAGGCGATATTTATAGGGATTGTCGCCCCAGCCGAAAAAGAAACGGCCACCGCCGCCGCCATGGCGGATGCAGGCGCAAATCGACAAGTAGGCACATAGAAAGCCGATATGGTATTGCTGGTATTCGGCCGCATGGGCCAGGATGCGCATCGAAAAATTGCGCCCCTGCCGGTACATGATCACGCCGGCGCACAAGCGGCCGTCGATGGTGGCGATACCGACGAAGCCGCTGCCGCGCACGTAGTCGACGATGCGCTCCTCCTCGGCGCGATCGATGGCCGGCACCTTGTCCAGGCTAGTCATGCGCAGCCGGTTCAAGCGGATGATTTCGCGCACCGATCGCGGCGCCACGTCGGCCTGTTCTTGAATCGTGAATTGGAACGAGGGTTGCTCGCGCGTGAGCCGGTTGTAATAGTTACTCAGATTTTTGCGGGTGCTGGCGCCCAGCCCGCCGAAGTAGGCGGGCACGTCGTCGGGCAAGGTCAACACGGCGTCGTGCGCGCTGTGGAAACGCTGGAAAGGCCGGCTCAGCCGGGGCGCCGTTTCGACCGCGCGAAACGCGATCACGTCCACCCCGCGCCGGGCCGCGAAAATATGGTCGGCGAAGCGCGCCGCCTCGTCTTGCTCTAGCCGCATGCCTTCGTTGAGCACCAGTACGCGCCGCTTTTCTCGCCGGAACAGCAGCACGCTGGTGGCCACGCCGCCGCTGCGCGCTTCGTACACGCAGGCGTCGGCCAGCCGGCCGTACAGGCGAAAATGGGCCAGCGACGCGTAGCGCCCGCCGTACAAGCGATCGAGCTCGCGCGCCAAGGCCGGCCAAGACTGGGACCGGCAAGGCGAACTCGTCTCGGAACAAACACTCATCAGCGCTTCCCATCTGGTCGACATGGCCGACGGCCTTGCGCCCATTGTAGGCATCGGCATGGCCGGCGCCATTTGGCATGGCTCAAACGCGTTCCAATACGGCTCCGGTAAAGCTCCGGCAAGGCTCCGTTACGGCCCCGTTACGGCTCCGGCACCGGCAACATCGGTCCGGCTTGAGCAAGCTCCAAATGTGCGGCGGCCGATGTCGCTACCCTGAACGTGACGGGCGGAGAGCGGCCGCGCCGCACGCCGCACGCAGCGTCGCCGACAGCGCGACCGGCCATGTCATTTCGCGAGCACATGAAAAAATCCTATCCCAACGTTCTTGTCTTGGGCATCGTGCCTTCCCTCACCTGGCAGGTGGCGCGCTGCCTGAAACGCGCCGGCGGCGCGCCCGCGATCCTGGCTTGGCATGCGTTCTCGCCCATCACGCTCACGCCGGATTGCCGCCGTTACATCTCGTGGTCCAAGGTGCACAAGACCGGCGCCATGCTCGACCTGTCGGCCCTGGACCAGGTGCGCGACACCTGCCGGCGGCGCGCCATCGACATCGTGGTGGCCGCCGATTACGACACCGCCCTGCTGTTGGCCCAGTGTCCGCCCGGCGGCGGCATCCCGCGCGCGGCGGTGCCGGACGCCGCCACCATCGCCACCTTCAACAATAAATGGACGCTCTCGCGCCTGCTCGAACAAATCGGCCTGCCCTATCCGGACAGCGCCTACGCGTCCACGCCGCAGGCACTGCTGGCCACCGACCTGCGCTTCCCCATCATCACCAAGCCGCTCGACAAATGGGCCAGCGTCGGCTTCGAGATCCACCCGAGCCGGGCCGCGCTGGAACGCACCGTGGCGCGCGGCACACTGCGCTCCGGCTACCCGCTGATCGCGCAAACCCATGTGCCGGGCTGGGACGTGGGCGCCTCTTTCCTGGCCCGGCACGGCCGGCTGGCGGCGTATTCGATGTTCGAGCACAAGCGGCGCGGCGAACGCATTTTTTTCGAGGACCGCCGCGTGCGCGCCTATCTGGAGCAATTCATCGCGGCCACCCGCTACCACGGGGTCGGCCACATCGACACGCGCTACGATCCCGTGCGCGACCAGTACCGGATTCTCGAATTGAATCCGCGCTTCTGGGCCTCGCTGCTGTACGCGGCCAACGCCGGCATCAATTACCCCGACTTGCTGGTGCGGCTGGACCAATGGGACCAGCGCGGCGTGAGCCAGGCCCACGCGCGCAAGATCACCTTGCCGCCGTACGAGCGCGCGATGGCGCTGACCAACCGCTGGTTCAGCATCGGCTACGAAAAAGTGACGCGGGCCAAACTGTAGCGCCGCGACGGCCTTACGCGCTCAGGAAACGGCGGGCGGCGCGATCCATTCACGCAAGCGCCACCACGCCTTCAATTTTTCGGCATAGGCGAGCGTATGGGCGGGACTGCTCGACGGCAATTGGACGATGCGATAACGCGCCGCGTGCGCGCCCAGCACCTTGATCCCGATCCGCGCGGCGGCGCCGCCGTTAAAGGCGATCGCCGTCACATCGGGGAAGCCGGCCAGCAGGCCGAGCAAATCGTTGTCGCTACGGTCGCGCATGCTGGTGTCCAGACTGCCGGGACGATGGGCTGCGGCCACCACGTCCCACAGACCGACACCGTGATCCAACAGCGTACTCAGGCGTGCCGGGTAGGCGAGCGCGACCAGATCCACGCCGATCACTTGCGACATCAGCGACCAAAACTTGTTTTGCCGATTTCCGTAGTATTGCTCGCGTATCAGCGACTGATCCCCCGGCAGGCTTCCCAGTACCAACAGGCGGGTGCGGTCGTCGACGACCGGATCGAAACAGCGCTTGCGCGGTGCGGGCTCGGGCATGGCGGGATGGGTGGCGATAATCATGTTCTGGTTTCCATTGGGCGCGACGCGACAGCGGATTTTATCGCGCCGGCGCACAATCGCGCACGCGCCCGGCGCAGGCGATGCTACCCCGGCCTTTTCGGGAGCCGTCGTGGATAACAAAGTCATCTTGATCACCGGCGCCGGACGCGGCATCGACGCGGCCATCGCCCTGCTGGCGGCCGAGCGCGCCTACACCGTATGCGTCAACTACCTGGCCGACCGCGCCGCCGCCTAGGCAGTGGTGGCGCGCATCGCGGCGGCCGGCGGCCAGGCCTACGCGGTGCAGGTGCAGGCGGACGTGCCGCGCGAAGACCAGGTGACGCGCCTGTTCGAGACGGTCGACCGCCACGGCGGCCGGCTCGACGCGCTGGTCAACACGCCGCAACGCCGCCATCCTGGAGCGGCAAATGCGGATCGAAGACATAAACGCGGCCCGCCTGGGCCGGGTGTTCGCCACCAATATCATCGCAGCTTCCTGTGCGCGCGCGAGGCGGTGCGGCGCATGGCGGCCGGGGCGGCGCCATCGTCAACCTGTCTTCGCGCGCCGCCGTGCTGGGCGCGGCCGATACCTATGTCGATTACGCCGCCTCGAAAGCCGCCGTCGACATTCTCACGCTGGGCTTGGCGCAAGAGGTGGCGGCCGACGGCATCCGGGTCAACGGCTTGCGGCCGGGCTTGATTTACACCGAGATGCACGCCAGCGGCGGCGGCGCGGGTGGACCGGCTCAAGGACGGCGTGCCGATGCGGCGCGGCGGCCAGCCGGCCGAGGTGGCGCAGGCCGTGCTGTGGTTGCTGTCCGAGCAAGCCGCCTACACCACCAGTTTATATCGACGTGGCCGGCGGACGCTGAGTGGCGCCCAAGCGACACCCGGGCCGTGTACGCGCTAAAATGATCAAAAAATTAAGATGAGCGGTGTAGAATCGCTCGCATGGGCCAACCCCGGGCGCGGCGCAGACGCGAACGCAAGCGCGATGCGAGCGCGTGCGACGCAGCGCGCATCCGGGACGCCGGCATCATCGCCAAGGAGATCGCCATGCCCGAATCGCGCGCCATCGACCGCTTGCTCGCCACTTACCAGGAAAGCCACCGACATCGGCTCAACGAGGCGATTCATTGCGTATGCGTGCCGGCGATCGTGTTCAGCCTGCTCGGCGTGCTGTGGGCGCTGCATCCCCTGGCCGCCGTGGCCGCCGCGCTGCTGGCGCTACGGTATTATTTCAGCTTGTCGAGAACCTTCGCGCTGGGCATGCTGACCATGGCGGCGCTAATGCTGGGCTTGCTCCTGGCCTTGCCGCCGGCGGCCGTCGCGCCCCTCTCGGCGCTCATTTTCGTGCTGGCCTGGATCGGCCAATTCATCGGTCACAAAATCGAAGGCAAAAAACCCGCCTTCCTCGACGACCTGCGGTTTCTGTTGATCGGCCCGCTGTTCGTGTTGCAGGTGCTGTATCGGCGCTTGCGCCTGGCCGATTGAACGCCGGGCGCGGGCGATATCGCGGGCGGCTCGGCAAAGTGCTTATCGTTAAGTTAAGATGCGCATGATCGGCCGCCGCGCCGAGCCATCCCACTTAATCGATCCAAGTCTTACGGAGTCATGCATGAAAGCATTCATTAGCGTCGTCCTCTTGTCCACCCTGGCCGGCTGCGCCGTCACCCCCAATTCCGGCAGCGTCTACAGCGCGCGCCAAGCCCAGAACGAACAATCGATCCGCATGGCCACCGTGGAATCGGTGCGCGAAGTGACCATCGACAAGGGCGACAGCGGCACCGGCACCCTGGCCGGCGCGGGCCTGGGCGGGGTGGCCGGCGCGGCCGTGGGCGGCGGCAACGGCTCTATCGCCACCGGCATCCTCGGCGCGGTGGCGGGCGGCTTGCTGGGACAAAACGTGGAAGCGAACATGAAGCGCAAGAAAGGCTTTGAAATCACGGTCAAGCTGGAAAACAACGAGTTGCGCGCGATCACCCAGGATGCCGACGAAGTGTTTCGTCCGGGCGAACGGGTGCGCTTGCTGTCGGACGGCAAAAAAACCCGCGTCACCCATTAAGCTAAGCTAAGCTAAGCCGGCCGTCGCGATCGGGCCGGGCCGCTCGGGGCGGGAAATTTTTATGGGCAACATGACGGCCAGCCAGTATACTTGCTGCATGTCATCACCCATCCTGTTCGTCCTCGCTTGCCTGATCTGGGGCTCCACCTTCTGGGCCATCACGCTGCAACTGGGCGAAGTCGCGCCCGTGGTCTCGGTGGTCTATCGCTTCGCCCTGGCCTCGGCCGCCCTGTTCGCCTGGTGCCTGGCGCGCGGCGACCGGCTGCGCCTGCCTTGGCGCACCCAGCGCTGGATGATGTTGCAGGGTTTCGCCACCTTCGGCCTCAGTTATGTCTGCACCTATAACGCCGAGCAATACGTGGTGTCGGCCCTGGTCGGGGTGCTGTTCGCCTTGATGGTGTTTTGGAATCCGATTTTGAGCCGCATCGTGTTCGGCACGCCGTTGACCTGGCGCACCTGGTGCGCCGCCGCCGTGGCCATGAGCGGCATCGTGCTGCTGTTCTATCAATCGATCCGGGACGCCTGGCGTGACATCGCCGGCGGCGGCAGCGGCCATTTCCTGCTCGGCTTCGCCCTGGCCCTGGCGGCGACCATCTCGAGCTCGGTCGGCAACGTGGTGGTGGTCAAGGTGCGCCAGCATTGTTCCAATGTGATGCTGACCATGGCGTGGTCCATGCTGTGGGGCAGCGCCATGGTCGCGGTGTGGGCCGTGCTCGGCGGCCAGCCTTGGCAATGGCCGAGCAAACCCAGTTACTGGTATGGCTTGTTTTATCTGTCCATCTTCGGCTCGGTGATCGCCTTTAACGCCTACTTCACCCTGATCGACCGCATCGGTTCCGAAAAAGCCGTGTATATCGGCGTGGTCACCCCAGTGATCTCGGTGCTGCTATCGATCCGTTTGGAACACTACCGGCCCGGGCCGGGAGAATGGGCCGGCATGGTATTGTGCCTGTCCAGCGTGGCCTGGGCCTTGAAGACGCCCAAGCGGCGCGCCGCCCCGGTTCAATCCGAGGCACAACCAGCACAGGAAGCGGCATGAAACTTGCGACATTTACCGTCCGCCCGGCCCAAGCGGCGGACGTGGCGGACATTTTCGGCATGATCGTCGAACTGGCCGAGTTCGAAAAACTGAGGCACCTCATCAGCGCCGACCCGGCCATGTTGCACGAGGCCTTGTTCGGTCCGCGGCCCGCCTGCGAGGCGCTGGTGGGCGAGGAAGATGGCGCGGTGGTCGCCTTCGCCCTGTTTTTCCATAATTTTTCCACCTTCCTGTGCCGCAAGGGGCTGTATCTGGAAGACTTATATGTGCGACCGGGCGCACGCGGCAAGGGCTATGGCAAGCGCATGCTGGCCGCCCTGGCCGAGCTGGCCCTGCGACGCGACTGCGGCCGCTTCGAATGGTCGGTGCTGGACTGGAACGAGAGCGCGATCCGCTTTTACCAAAGCGTGGGCGCCGACGTGATGCCGGACTGGCGCATATGCCGGGTCACCGGCGCCGCGCTCGATCGGCTGGCGCGCGACGAGCCGACCGGCTCCGCGCCGGCGGCTTGAGCGCGCAAGCGCGCGACAACCCAAAAAAACCCAGGCGCCTAGGCGCCGTGGGCAACCCATTGTCTTGCGTGAAGGGCTCGAAGCGGATCGTCCGCTCCGGCGCGCGCATCGCACCCGCGCCCTTCCCGTCGCGACCGGCGCCGCGCGGCGACCCGGACGCTGGTTTATTTTCTCGACTCAACCAGGGCGCCGTTCAAACCCACGCTCTGCGCCGGCCCCGGCTTGCCATCGGCTTGTGGTTTCTTCCATCGCTGATATGCCATGAAGCAAATAAGACAGCCCAACAGTGTCGCGCTTACCAGCATGCCACTCTCCTTGATGAACACGATCGGCGTCGTGCAAAGAGTCATTCTGGCAGTCGCGGCGCGGCCGGCATTGCGCGATCTCAAACCGCGCCTGCGTGTGCACACTCGGGCGCCTCACGTATAGGCAATTGACGTGTCGCAAAAACGAGCCGGCCGCGCTCCCACAGAATGGGATATCGTCACCGACCGGGGGAAGTGTCATGAATATATCGGCCAAACCAATCACCACGCGCGTGTACAAAGCCTATCTTCGCTCCCGCCTGGAACGTCATATGCGCGATCTGCAAGCCATCGCCGCGCAACGCGAAAACGATTTCCACGCCGAGCGTATCTTGCACCGCGAAGTGATCGAAGTGCGTTCCAAATTACGCTCGCTGTGAGGCGCCGCCTTAACGGACCGGCGCGGCCACGGTGTAGCGTTCGATAAGCTCGAACAATCCCTGGGTGAGCAGCGCCAGCAAGGCGGCCGGTATGGCGCCGGCCAGCAGCATGTCGTTGTCGTTCAAGGCCAGCCCGATGGTGATGCGCTCGCCGTAACCGCCGGCGCCGATGAAGGCGGCGATGGTGGCCGTACCCACGCTCATCACGGCCGCCGTCTTGACCCCGGCCAACACCACCGGCAGGGCCAGCGGCAATTCCACATGCAATAAGCGGTCGCGCCGGCTCAAGCCCAAGGCCAGCGCCGCCAGCCGCAAGCCCTCCGGCACCTGCAACAAGCCGGTACAGGTGTTGCGCACGATGGGCAACAGCGCATACACGAACAGGGCGATCAGGGCCGGCACGGTGCCGATCATGCCCAGCACCGGAATCAAGATGGCCAACAAGGCCAGCGACGGCACCGTCTGCAATACGCCGACCAGGGCCAGCACCGTTTGGCGCAGGCGCGGCAGGAAGGCCGCCAAGATACCCAGCGGGATGCCGACCAGACATGCGAGCGCCACCGAAAACAGCACCAGCATGATGTGTTGGCGGGTCAGCGGCCACAGATTGTCATCCATGAGCTTGGCCATCAAGCCGCGCTTGACGCTGCCGTTCGCGTCGCCACCCCGCCCGGTTTCGGCGGGCGGGGCGGGCGTCGCGGCACCGGACGCGGCGGCGCCCGCCCCGGCGACGCGCGATCCGGCCGCCAACCATGTCTTGGCCACCTGGGCGAAACTCTTGCCGTCGATTTCCACCGCCGCGTTCATGCCGATCATGGCGTCGGCATTGATACGCCCTTGCAAGCCCTGCAAAGCTTGCCACGCGGCGGGAAAACGCTGCGGCAAGTCGAGCCGGTACAGCAGCATGGCGTCGTAACGGGGGAAATAATTTTGATCGTCGGCCAGCACCCGCAAGCCATATTGGCTGATTTTGGCGTCGGTCGAATAAATGTCGATCACATCGACCTGGCGCTGGGCCAGCGCCTCGTAGGCGATGCCGTGATCGAGCCCGCTCGGCCGCGCGCCCAGGCGATAGCGCCGCGCCAGGCCGGGCCAGCCGTCCGCGCGGCCGATGAATTCGTGCGACAGGCCGAACTTCAATTCCGGATGGGCCGCCAGGTCGCTCAGCTTGCGCACCGCGTCGGGGCCGCCGCGCATGGCCAGCGCGTAGGTGTTGTTAAATCCGAGCGGCACCGCCACGCCCAGCCCCAGCGGCGCCAACTCGCGCCGCATCTGATCGAGTCCGGGCGCGTCTTGATGTTTCAGAATCTCGCTGGCGATGGTGCCGACATATTCGGCGTACACGTCGATATTGCCGGCCTGTAGCGCCGCCAGCACAATCGCCGTGTTGCCCAGGCCCTGGCGATGTTCGCTGCGCACATGGGGCGCCGCGCTCTGGCTCAGGATCTCGCCCAGGATATACGATTCGGTGAAGCGTTTCGAGCCGACTTTGAGCACGCCATCGTCGGCCGCGGCCGCGGCGACGGCGACGCCGGCCCAGCAAAACAACAGGGTGAGGATGCGGCCGGCGAGCAGGCCGGCCTTCGATGTAGTGCGCACACACGCTCCGCGGGGGATTGATCAGGGCGGCAAGCTTACCACCGCTTCGCGCCACACGCCGCCGTGCACGACACCGCCGCAGGGATTGAAACCCAGCGCATACGCCAGCTCGGCCGGGCGATCGATGCGCCACAGGGCGAAATCGGCGCGTTTGCCGAGCGCCAGGCTGCCCACCTGCGCCGCCATGCCGAGCGCGCGCGCGGCTTCGATGGTGCAGCCGGCCAGCGCCTCGCGCGGCGTCAAGCGCCACAGGGTGCACGCCAGGTTCATCGCCAGCAGCAGGGAGGTCAGGGGCGAGGTGCCGGGATTGCAGTCGGTCGCCAGCGCCATCGGCACGCCGGCCGCGCGCAGCGCCGCCACCGGGGGCGCGAGCGTCTCGCGCAAAAAATAATAGGCGCCCGGCAGCAGCACGGCCACCGTGCCGTGGCGCGCCATGGCGGCCACCCCGGCCGCCGACAAATGCTCCAGATGGTCGGCCGACAAGGCGCCGTAGCGCGCCGCCAGCTGCGCGCCGCCCTGATCGGACAACTGCTCGGCGTGCAGCTTGAGCGGCAGCCCGAGGCGGCGCGCGGCGGCGAACACCCGCTCGGTCTGGGCCGGGCTGAAACCGATCCGCTCGCAAAAGGCGTCGACCGCGTCCACCAGCCCCCGGGCCGCCAACGCCGGCAGCATGCGCTCGCAAACCTCCTCGATATAGTCGTCGGCGCGGCCGGCGTATTCCGGCGCCAGCGCGTGCGCGCCCAGGAAGGTGGTGCGCACCGTCACCGGCAGCACCCGGCCGACCTCGCGCGCCACCCGCAGCATTTTTTCCTCGGCCGCCAGCGACAGGCCGTAGCCGGACTTGATCTCCAGCGTGGTCACGCCTTCGGCCAGCAAGCGGGCCACGCGCGGCAGGCTTTGGCGCAGCAGTTCGGCAGCGTCGGCCTCGCGGGTGGCGCGCACGGTGGACATGATGCCGCCGCCGGCGCGGGCGATGTCTTCATAACTGGCGCCGTTCAAGCGCGCCTCGAACTCGGCGCTGCGATTGCCGGCGTGGACGATATGGGTGTGACAGTCGATCAAGCCCGGGGTCAGCCAGCAACCGCCGCCGTCGAACTCTGCGCCCGAATGGGCCGGCAGGTCGGCGCGCCGCCCCAGCCAGGCGATGCGGCCGTCCTTGACGGCGATCGCGCCGTCAAGGACATCGGCTTGGCCGGCCTCCATGGTGGCCAGGTGCAAATTGGTGAAAACGGTGTCCCATGCTTGCATGACGGCCTCGCGGATCGTGTGTGTCGTGTGTGTCGTGGGTGGTCAGGCCGGAAAAATACGCGCCACCAGCAGGCGCGCGCCGGGCGCGCCGTCCAGCTCCCAGTCGCCCCGGTCGCCTTGATCGCTCTCGTCCAGCAGCAGCGTGTCGTACGGCCCCAAGTCGAAACGGCGCGCGCCGCGACGCGCCCGCGCGTGCGAACCGGCCGCCAAAAACAGCGCGACGACGCCGCCGTCCGCCGTCAGCGACGACGGCAGCGACACCTCGTCGAGCCGGTGCCGGCAGCTTCCACGACGGGTCATGACGTTGAAGTCCATGCTGGGCGCGGCCACGTCGGCGCGCACCGCCCGCTCGCCGGCGAACGCGATGCGCGGCGCGGCGGGCGTCAACCCGACATGGCGCCCGCCCTCGAAGGTCAGCGCGACGGCGCCGCCGCTCAGCAGCGCCAGGCTGCGGTCGATCCCGGCGAACACGGAAAACGGCCCGCTCGCCGCGATGGCCGCCACGCTCAGGCGCCAGTCGAACCGCTCGAAGCCGGCGCCGGGCGGGAAGACGACGATTTCGGTGGTGCTGCCGGCGCCGTTTTTCCACGCCGCGGCCGTCAACCCGGCGAAAGCGATCAGGCGCGCCATGTCACAGCCGCCGCAGTTCGGCCAGAACGCGGCCGAAACGGGCCGCGATGGCGTCTTGCGCCACGTGGCGCCCGCCGCGCACCACCCAGCGGCCGCCGCACAGCACGTCGCGCACCAGGTTGTCGTTGCCGCAAAAGATGAAGCTGCCCATCACCTCGTCCGGGTCGATCCCGCACAGGTTGGGATGCGCGCCGTCGAGCAGCACCAGGTCGGCGCGCCGGCCCACCGTCAGCGCGCCGACCGGCCGCCCCGCCGCCTGGGCGCCGCCCGCCAGCGCGCCGCGCCACAGGAAGTCGCCGACCCGCCGCTCGCCGCCGGAGACGGCGATATTGCGCTGGCGCCGGTGCAGGCGCTGGCCGTATTCGAGCCAGCGCAATTCCTCCACCGCGCTGTGCGAAACATGGCTGTCGCTGCCGATGCCGAAGCGCCCGCCGGCCGCCAGATAGGCCGGCAAGGGGAACAGGCCGTCGCCCAGATTGGCTTCCGTGCTGGGGCACAGGCCGGCCACGGCGCCGCTGGCCGCCAGCCGCGCCACTTCGCCCTCGCTCAAGTGGGTCGCGTGCACCAGGCACCAGCGCCGGTCGACCGCGATCCGGTCCAGCAGCGACTCGACCGGCCGCGCGCCGCACCAGGCCAGCGACTGGGCCACCTCCGCTTCCTGCTCGGCGATGTGGATATGGACCGGGCGGCCGGGCGGCGCCGCGCGCAGCAGTTCGGCGATGTCGTCCGGCGCCGCCGCGCGCAGCGAATGGGGCGCCAGCCCCACCTCGGTCTGGCCGTCGCGCGCGTCCTCCAGCGCCGCCACGATGGCCAGCACGTCGTCCACCCCGGTGCGAAAACGCGCCTGCTCGGGCTTGAGCGGCTGGCCGCCGAAACCGGCATGGGTATACAAGACCGGCAGCATGGTGATGCCGATCCCGCTTTGGCGCGCGGCCGCCAGCACCCGCCGCGCCGTCTCGGCCGGGTCGGCGTACAGCGCGCCGTCCGGGTCGCGCTGCACGTAATGGAATTCGCACACGGCGGTGTAACCGTAGCGCAGGCACTCGGCGAACAACTGGGCGGCGATGGCCTCCATCTGCCCGGGCGTGATGGCGCGGGCGAAGCGGTACATCAAGTCGCGCCAGGTCCAGAAGCTGTCCGGCCCGTCGCCGACGCGCTCGGTGCGTCCGCCCAGGGCGCGCTGAAAACTGTGCGAGTGCAGATTGATCATGCCGGGCAGCGCGTAATCGGCCCGTTCGACGCCGGCCGGCGCGGGCGCGTCCGGCGTCACGCCGGTCAACGCGCCGCCCGCGTCCCATTCGAGCAGCACGTCGGCGCGCCAGCCGTCCGGCAGCAGCGCGTGGCGCGCGAACAAGGCCGTCATCGGCCGGCCCAGGCCACGGCGGCGGCCGTCATCTCGCGCAGCAGCGGCCGCACTTGCTCGGCCAGGTCGGCGCGGTAGCAAAACGGCGCCGCCTCGCTCATATAGAGGTATTGGCACATTTCGAGCTGGATCGCGTGCACGCCGCCGGCCGGCCGGCCGTAGTGGCGCGTGATATGGCCACCCTTGAAGCGGCCGTTGACGGCCACCGAAAAGCGGTCCTGCCCCATGGCTGGCGCCAGCACGGCCGCCTGCAGGCCGGGCGCGCAACTGCGGTTGTCGGCGCTGCCGATGTTCAGGTCGGGCAGCTTGCCGTCGAAAAAACGCGGCACCACCGAGGCGATCGAATGGGCGTCCCACAGCACCACCTGGCCGTGCAGGCGCAGCAAGCGTTCCAGCTCCGCGCGCAGCTGTTCGTGATACGGCTTCCAATAACGCTGCAGGCGGCCGCGCACCTCGTCCGGATCGGGCGCGCGGCCGGGCAAATACAGCGGCGCGCGGGCGAAGGTGTCGAGCGGGCACAGGCCGGTGGTGTCCTGGCCCGGATACAAATTGTCATCCTCGGGCGGGCGGTTCAAATCGACCACGTAACGCGACCAGCGCGCCGACAGGGTGGAGGCGCCCATCTCTTCCAGAAAGCCGTACAGCCGGCCCAGGTGCCAGTCGGTGTCGGCCCGCAGCAGCGCCGCCGGGGTCAGGTTGAGCGCGATATCGTCCGGGATGTCGGTGCCGATGTGGGGCATCGAGACCAGCAGCGGCAAGCGCCCTGCCTTGAATTGGAAGTCCATGCTCAATCTCCGTCGTTCAGTGGGTCCGGGTGGGAAAGCGCATCGGCACCGGCGCCAACGCTAAGTAAACAGGGGCGCGAACAGGCCGGCGCAGGTGGCGCTCAACTGCCCTTGCAGCACCATCTGTTTGGCGGCCTCGATGTCGGGCGCGAAAAAACGGTCGCTGGCGAAGAACGGCACCGAGCGGCGCAGCCGCTGGTGCACCTGTTCCAAGGGCGGCGAGGTGGTCAAGGGGCGGTGGAAGTCGATGCCCTGGGCCGCCGCCAGCAGTTCGATGGCGACGATCACCGCGCTGTTGTGGGCCATGTCGTCCAGCCGGCGCGCGGCGAAGGTCGCCATGCTGACGTGGTCTTCCTGGTTGGCCGAGGTGGGCAGGCTGTCGACGCTGGCCGGATGCGCCAGCGACTTGTTTTCCGAGGCCAGCGCGGCCGCCGTCACGTGGGCGATCATGAAGCCGGAATTGAGGCCCGGCTCGCGCACCAGGAAGGGCGGCAGTCCGGACAGGGTGGCGTCGATCAGCAGCGCGATGCGGCGCTCGGACAGGGCGCCGATTTCGGCGATCGCCAGCGCCAGCGTGTCGGCCGCGAAGGCCACCGGCTCGGCGTGGAAATTACCGCCCGAGATGATCTCGCCGCTGTCCGGGAAGATCAAAGGATTGTCGGTCACGGCGTTCGCCTCGATCAGCAAGGTGCGCCCGGCGTTGACGATCAAGTCCAGGCAGGCGCCCATCACCTGCGGCTGGCAGCGCAGGCTGTACGGATCTTGCACGCGCTCGTCGCCGACCAGATGCGAGGCGCGGATCGCGCTGTCGGCCAGCAGTTGGCGGTAGATGGCGGCGGCGGCGATCTGGCCCGGCTGGCCGCGCACCTGGTGCACGCGCGCGTCGAACGGCGCGTCGCTGCCCTTGGCCGCATCCAGCGCCAGCGCGCCCGTCACCATGCCGGCCTCCAGCAGCCGCTCGGCCATGAACAAGCCGTGCAGCGCCAGCGCGGCCGATACCTGGGTGCCGTTGATCAGGGCCAGCCCCTCCTTGGCCGCCAGCACCACCGGCGCGATGCCGGCCGCCCGCAGCGCCGCGTCGGCCTCCATCAGGCGGCCATCGACCCGCACCTGGCCCACGCCCAGCAGGGCCAGGGTCATGTGCGACAGCGGCGCCAGGTCGCCCGAGGCGCCCACCGAGCCCTTGGCCGGAATGGCCGGCATGATGCCGGCGTTGTACAGCGCGATCAAGCCGTCCACGATCAAGCGCCGCACCCCGGAATAGCCGCGCGCCAGGCTGCCGATCTTCATCAGCAGGATCAGGCGCACCACCGGGTCGGCCAGCAGCGCGCCGGTGCCGACCGAATGGGACAGGATCAGGTTGCGCTGCAATTGTTCGAGCTGGTGGTCCGGGATGCGCGTCTTGGCCAGCAAGCCGAAGCCGGTGTTGATGCCGTAGGCCGCCTCGCCCTTGGCGACGATGGCCCGCACTGCGGCGGCCGAGCGCTCGATGGCCTCGTAGGCCTGCGGCGCCAGCGCCAGCGGGGCCGGCGCGCGCCACACCGCGCGAAATTGCTCCAGGTCGATGGCGCCGGGGTTCAGGGTCCAGGGGGATGCGGCTGTCATGGTTGACTCTTCATGGTTGACGTTTCAAGGTTGTGCCGCGCTCAGGTGGGGCCGTCGTCGCGCGCCAGCATGGGCAAGTTCAAGCCGTGCCGCTCGGCGCAGGCGCGCGCGGCCGGGTAGCCGGCGTCGGCGTGGCGCATCACGCCCGAGGCGCTGTCGTTGACCAGCACCCGCGCCAGGCGCCGCGCGGCCGCCTCGCTGCCGTCGGCCACGATCACCATGCCGGCGTGCTGCGAGTATCCCATGCCGACCCCGCCGCCGTGGTGCAGCGAGACCCAGCTGGCGCCGCCGGCGGTGTTGAGCAGGGCGTTCAGCAGCGGCCAGTCGGACACCGCGTCGGTGCCGTCCAACATGCTCTCGGTTTCGCGGTTCGGGCTGGCCACCGAGCCGGTGTCCAGATGGTCGCGCCCGATCACGATCGGCGCCTTCAACTCGCCGCTGCGCACCATTTCGTTGAAGGCCAGGCCGGCGAGATGGCGCTCGCCCAGGCCCAGCCAGCAAATCCGCGCCGGCAAACCCTGGAAGGCGATGCGCTCGCGCGCCATGTCCAGCCAATGGTGCACCTGGTGCCGGTCGGGGAATAGCTGCTTGATCTTGGCGTCGGTCTTGTAGATGTCTTCCGGGTCGCCCGACAGCGCCACCCAGCGGAACGGCCCGCGCCCCTCGCAAAACTGGGGCCGGATATAAGCCGGCACGAAGCCGGGAAAGGCGAAAGCGTCGGCCACGCCCTGGTCCAGCGCCACCTGGCGGATATTGTTGCCGTAGTCGACGGTGGGCACGCCCATGGCGTGGAAGTCGAGCATGGCTTGCACATGGGCGGCGCAGGAATCGGCGGCGGCCGCGCGCAGGCGGGCATGGCGCTCCGGATCGCGCTGGGCCGCCTTCCAATCGGCCACGCTCCAGCCGCGCGGCAGATAACCGTTGATCAAATCGTGGGCCGAGGTTTGGTCGGTCACCAGGTCGGGCCGGATGCCGCCCTCGCGCGCGCGCCGCACCAGCTCGGGCAACACCTCGGCCGCGTTGCCCAGCAAGCCGATCGAGATGGCTTCGCGCCGCGCGGTGTGGTGGGCGATCAATTCCAGCGCGTGCTCGACGTTGTCGGCTTGCTTGTCGAGATAGCGGGTGCGCAGACGGAAGTCGATGCTGCTTTGCTGGCACTCGACGGTCAGCGACACGGCGCCGGCCATGGTGGCGGCCAGCGGCTGGGCGCCGCCCATGCCGCCCAGGCCGGCGGTCAAGATCCAGCGCCCGCCCCAGTCGCCGCCGAAGTGCTGGCGTCCCGCCTCGGCGAAGGTTTCGTAGGTGCCCTGCACGATGCCCTGGGTGCCGATATAGATCCAGCTGCCGGCCGTCATTTGGCCATACATGAACAAGCCCTTGCGATCGAGCTCGCTGAAATGCTCCCAGGTGGCCCATTTCGGCACCAGGTTGGAATTGGCGATCAACACCCGCGGCGCGTCGACGTGGGTCTGGAACACGCCGACCGGCTTGCCGGACTGGATCAGCAGGGTCTGGTCGTCCTCCAGCGCGCGCAAGCTGGCCAGGATTTGGTCGAAGCAAGCCCAGTCGCGGGCGGCGCGGCCGATGCCGCCGTACACCACCAGATGGCGCGGGTTTTCCGCCACTTCCGGGTCCAGATTGTTTTGCAACATGCGGTAGGCGGCTTCGGCCTGCCAACTCTTGCACACCCGCTCGCCGCCGCGCGGCGCCCGCACCACGCGGCTGGGGTCGTAGCGCGGATCTTGGTCCAGGCTGCTTTGTTCGCTTGTCATAGGGTCTCCTCCGTTGGCGGCGCCGCATCCTGCGCGCCTCGTACCAGCATAAGTTGTCTATACAACCAAGTCAAACATTTTTTACGCGGCGCCGGGCGGCTCAGGCGGCGTCGTGGAAGATGAGGCCCAGCGTGTGGCGCGACCCGGCCCGCAGGCGCGACACGCCATGCCGCATCCGCACCCGGTGAGCGCGGCCGCCGACGCCGCCGACCGGCTTGAAGTTGACGGGAAACACCACCGCGTCGCCCTGGCGCAAGGGTAGCACTGCGACCCGCGATTGGCGGCGCGGGCGTTGGCGCTCTGTCGGCCTTGGGGAGTCGAAGCGAAAAATGCGCTGGGCGAGGCCAGTTCGCCACCCTCGACATCCTCCGCGGGGCGCGACAACAGCAGCACCACCTGCAAGGGAAAGACGTGTTCGCCATACAGATCTTGATGCAGGCAATTGTAATCGCCGCTCTCGTATTGCAGCAACAAGCGCGTGGGACGCGACTGGCCGGCCGCATGGCGGCGCGCCACAAACGCGGCATGATCGTCCGGAAAACGGGGCGCCGCGCCCGTCGCCGCCTGCCAGCGCTTGGCGATGCGCGCCAGCGGCCCGTGGAACGCCGCGCGCAGGGCGGCCACGGGCGCCGGCAGCGGATACGCGTAATACTGATACTGGCCGCGGCCGAAACCGTGCCGCTCCATCAACACCCGGGCGCGAAATACGGCCCGATCGCCGTAGCCGGCCGCCAGCGCCGCGCATTCCGCCCCGTCCAGCAAGCCGGGCAACAAGGCCCAGCCGTCGCGCCCGGCGCGCGCTCGATGCCCGGCCAATCGTGGCCGGCCACCCGTTCCGGCAAGGGCCGCACGCTCATGAGCGCTCCCGGTCCAGCAAGGCTTGCTTGCGCTCGACGCCCCAGCGGTAGCCCGACAGCGCGCCGTCGTGCCGCACCACCCGGTGACAGGGAATGGCCACCGCCAGCGGGTTGGCGGCGCAGGCGCCGGCCACCGCGCGCGCCCCGTTCGGCGCGCCGACCAGCTCGGCCAACCGGGCGTAACTGACGGTTTGCCCCGACGGAATCGCGCGCAAGGCTTGCCACACGCGCTGCTGGAAGGCGGTGCCGCGCACGTCGAGCGGCAAGTCCAGCCCCAGCCACGGCCGCTCCACCAAGCCCACCACGCGCGCAACGGTTTGCTCGAAAGACGGGTCGGCCCCCACCAGTTCGGCGCGCGGAAAACGGTCCTGCAAGTCGCGCGCCAGCGTGGCCGGGTCGTCGCCCAGCAAGATGGCGCATACGCCCTTGGCGCTGCTGGCCACCAAGATCGCGCCCAGTGTGCACTGGCCGATGGCGAAATGGATCGCCACCCCCGCGCCGCCGGCCCGGTAGGCGCCCGGGGTCATGCCCAGCACCCCCGGCGCCTCGGCGTAAAAACGCGCGCTGGATTGGAAGCCGGCCGCGTACAAGGCATCGGTGACGCTGGCCGCCGCGCCCGGGTCGACCAAGCCTTCGCGCACCCGGCGCGCGCGCCCGGCGGCGGCGTAGGCCTTGGGCGTGATGCCGGTCTGTGCTTTGAAGACGCGGTGCAGATGGAAACGGCTCACGCCGGCGGCCGCGGCCAGGCTGTCGAGGTCGGGCTCGCGCTCGGATCGATCGATCAAGCGGCAAACCTGGGCCACCAGGGCGGCGTGCCGTTCCGCCAGCGGCGGCTGGGACGGCTTGCAGCGCAGGCAGGGGCGGAAACCGGCCGCCTCGGCCGCCGCCGGATCGGGGTGGAAGCGCACATTCCCGCGCAGCGCGGCGCGCGCCCCGCACGAGGGCCGGCAATACACGCCGGTGCTGCGCACCGAGTAATAAAAGACGCCGTCGGCGTCGCGGTCGCGCCGCTGCACCGCCAGCCAGCGCTGCTCGTCGGTCAGGTAAGCCGTGTCCATATGCTGCTCCATTGAAGTGACAAGCCATGATAGCGAAGCGCGTCCGGCGGCGCATCCCGCCGCTTGCTTTTGAATTCGGCGCCGGCGCGCGGCCCGGCGCGCGATGCTAGAATCGCGCTGGCCACTGCCGCCCCCGGCAAGCAACAATCGTCGGCCATCGGCGCCATCGGAGAGCAAGCTTGGAATCTGAATTGGAATCTATTTCGCGGGACACGACGCCGATTTTTCAGCGCATCAAAGACTATTTGCTGGCCGAGATCGGCGCCGGGCGCTGGAAGGAAGGCGACGTGATCCCCTCCGAACAAGCGCTGGTCAAGCAATTCGGCGTCTCGCGCATGACGGTCAACCGCGCCGTGCGCGAATTGACGGCCGAGCAAGTATTGACCCGGCGCCAAGGCTCCGGCACCTTCGTCGCCCAGCAAAAATACCAGGCCACGCTACTGGAAATCAAGAACATCGCCGACGAGATCCGCGCCCGCGGCCACGTCCACCGCAGCAGCCTGCAGACGCTGGAACGCTGCAAGGCGGGCGAGGCGCTGGCGCGCCAATTCGGCCTGGCGCCCGGGCAGCCGCTGTTTCATTCGCTGATCGTGCATTTCGAGGACGAGTTGCCGATCCAGGTCGAGGACCGCTGGGTCAACCCGGCTTGCGCGCCCGACTACATGGCGCAGGATTTTTCGGCCATCACGCCCAACGCCTACCTGATGATCAGCGCGCCGCTGCAAGGCGCCAGCTACAGCGTCGAGGCGCTGGCCGCGCCGCGCCATATCGGCGAACTGCTGGCCATCGACGCGCGCCAAGCCTGCCTGGTGCTCAAGCGCCAGACCCGCTCCGGCGACCGGGTCGCCTCGGTGGTGACGATGTGGCATCCGGGCCACCGCTACCAATTCGCCGGCAACTTCGGCTAGGACCGAGGCCGGCCGGGGTCGGCCGGGATTCGCCGGGCTCGGCACCTTAGCATCTTTTCGCCCGCCACATTCTCACGCTATGTCACAAAACCACAGTAATCGCGGTGGCGCCCGATAAAGCTCAACGATATCGACGCCGCGCCCGGAGTGGCCCAAAAGTTAACACCCACCGGGCAAATGTTCGATGCTATAGTTGTTCAAGAGAATATGCCGGGGGCGGGCCGCCCGAGCGCAGGCCGCCGAACGCCGCGTCCCCGCCGGCCCACCGAAAGGGAAACATTTGTTGCTGCGCTCCACCACGATCCGCGTCCGGCGCCAGGGGCGCCGCCTCGGCCTCCGCCTGGGTGTGCTGGGCGGCCTGCTGTGCGCGCTGTTCGGCGGCGCCGCGACGGCCGCCGACAAGGTCGCGGTGCAACTGAAGTGGCACCACCAATTCCAATTCGCCGGCTATTACGCGGCCCAGGAAAAAGGCTATTACCGCGAAGCGGGCCTGGAGGTGACGCTGCGCGAAGGCGTGCCCGGCGACGACGGCACTAGCGCGGTGCTAAGCGGCAGCGCGCAATACGGGGTGGCCGGCAGCACCCTGCTGCTCAAACGCGGCGCCGGCCAGCCGGTGGTGGTGCTGGCCTCGGTGTTCCAGCATTCGCCCAGCGTGCTGCTGGCGCGCCGCCAGGACGACGGCCGCGTGCGCGGCGACTGGAGCGGCAGCCGCATCATGCTGGCCCCCGGCAGCGAGGAATTGCTGGTCTACCTGAAAAAGCGCGGGGTCGCCCTGGAGGCGCTGCGCCAGCTGCCGCCTAGCCTGGACATCAACGATTTAATCAGCGGCAAGACCGACATCATGTCGGCCTACGCCACCGGCGCGCCGTATCTGCTCAACCGCAGCCACGTCGATTACGACATTTTTTGGCCGCGCAAGGCCGGCATCGATTTTTACGGCGACGTGCTCTACACCACCGAACAGGAAGTGCGCGCGCATCCGGCGCGCGCGCGCGCCATGCGCCAGGCCACCCTGCGCGGCTGGACCTACGCGATGGCGCACCGGGACGAGATCGCCGACTTGATCCGGGCGCGCTATCCGAACAGCCCCGGGCGCGAACAATTGCTATACGAAGCGCAGCAAATCGACGCGCTGCTGGAACGCAATTTGATCGAACTCGGTTACAGCAATCCGCAGCGCTGGCGCGACATCGCCGCCACCTATGCCCAACTGGGCATGATGCCGGCCGAAGCCGCGCTGGACGGTTTTCTCTACCAAGACCGCGAACCCGGCGCCGGCCCGTCGTGGTGGCCCTACGCGGCGGCCGGCGCCGGCGCCGCCCTGCTGTTGGGCGCGCTGCTGGCTTGGCGCCTGGCGCGCCTGGGCCGCGCGTTGCGCGCCGCGCGGGCGCGCGTGGCCCAGCTCGAGGGCGACGCCGGCTTGCCCAACCCGGCCGAGGCCAGCTGGCACTGGCGCCACGACGGCCAGCAGGGCCGGCTGGTGCTGTCGGCGCGCTACCGCCAGTTGCTCGGCTATCCGGCCGAGGCCCAGCAATTGACCCCGGACCAGTGGTTGCAGCAAGTCCATCCGGAAGACCAGGCCCGGGTGCGCCGCCAACTGGTGGCGTGCTTCAAGGGCGAGGGCGAGGTGGACGCCGACACCGGCGTCGGCCCGGCCATCGTCAACGTGGAATACCGGGGGCTGCGCCGCGACGGCGGCTGGAGCTGGTTGCTGGGCCGGGGCAGCATGCTCGAACGCGACGCGGGCGGGCGCGCGGTGGCCGCCGGCGGCAACGTGGTCGACTTGAGCGGGCGCAAGGCCGAGGAAGAGTCGCGCATCGACGCCTTCCTGGAAGCGTCGCCCGAGGCCATGCTGGTGGCCGACAAGGATGGCCACATCCGCTACGCCAACCAAATCGGGGCGCGCTGTTTCGCCTGCCCGCTGGAGCGCTTGATCGGCCTGTCGATGGAGCAATTGGTGCCGGAAACCATGCGCGGCGCGCCCGAGCAGCGCGAACTGTTTTCGCGCCACAGCATGCCGGGCCGGGTGCTCACCGCGCGCCGCCTGGACGGCAGCCATTTCCCGGCCAAGGTGACCCTGTCGCCCTTGCAGATGGGCGGGGTCAGCCTGTCGATCGTGGCCCTGCGCGACATGACCCAGCGCCAGCGCGCCGAGGAAGAGTTGCACGCCAGCTCGGAGCGCTACCGCCTGATCGTGCAAACCGCGGCCGAGGGCATCTGGATGCTCGACGGCGCCGGCAAGACCAGTTTCGTCAACCCGAAGATGGCCACCATGCTCGGCTACGGGGTGGCCGAGATGACGGGCCGGCCGATGGCCGACTTCATGGATGACGATAGCCGGGCCAGGCTGGTCCAGCATTTGCGCCGGCGCCATCCGGGCCAGCCCGAGCAGGGCGACTTCCGCTTCTTCCGTAAAGACCATTCCAGCTTGTGGGGCTTGCTCTCGACCACCGCCATCCCGAGCGAAAACAAGGAGCACGGCGGGACCCTGGCGATGATCACCGACATCACCGACCGGCGCCTGGCCTCGGTCGCGCTGCGCAATTCCAACCAGCGCATGGCCTCGGTGTTCAACGCCGTCACCAACGGCCTGGTGGTGCAGGACAAGAGCGGCCATATCCTGGAAAACAACGCGGCCGCCGCGCGCATCCTGGCCGCTTGCCCGTCCGGGCGCGGCGCCAATCTGTGGCCGGCCGTGCGCGAGAACGGCGCCGCCTTCGAGCAGCACGAGCATCCCGTGCACCTGGCCTTAAGCAGCGGCAATTCGGTGCGCGACGTGGTGATGGGGGTGACCCAGCTCGACGGCAGCCTGTCCTGGTTGTCGGTCAACACCGAACCGATCCGCGACGAGCACGGCAATGTGGCCATGGCCGTCTCCAGCCTGACCGACATCACTTACCACAAGCGCAGCGAGGACGCGCTGCGCCTGGGCGAGCAAAGGCTGCAGGAAATCATCGCCATGATGCCGATCGGGATGTTCATCAAGGACACCGACAGCCGCTTCCTGCTGATGAACAAGGCGTGCGAGCAGCAATTCGGCTTCGACTTCCCGGCCCTCAGCGGCAAGGACGAGCGCGACTTCTTGCCGGCCGCCTCGATGGCGGAAATTTACCGCACCGACCGGGTCGCCTTCGAGGGCCGGGTCTTGATCGATTACGAGCACACCATCTGGAACCTGGTGCTCAAACAGCAGCGCCACCTGCGCACCCTGAAAAAACCGGTCTACGACGCGCGCGGCGAGCCGGCTTACCTGATCGGCATGTCGATCGACATCACCGACGCCAAGAACGCCGCACAAGCCTTGCGCGAACTGAACGAGCATCTGGAGGAGCGGGTCGAGCAGCGCACCAAGCAACTCGACCAGGCCAAGCAGATCGCCGAGGAAGCCAGCCAGGCCAAGGGCCAGTTCCTGGCCAATATGAGCCACGAAATCCGCACCCCGATGAACGGGGTGATCGGCATGGCTTACCTGGCCCTGAAAACCAATCTGGAGCCGCGCCAGCGCGATTACCTGGAAAAGATCCGCTTCGCCGGCGAGCACCTGCTGGGCATCATCGACGACATCCTCGACATCTCCAAGATCGAGGCCGGCAAGCTGGAGATCGAGCAAATCGACTTTAGCCTGGACCACGTGATGCAAACCCTGACCACGGTGGTGGCGCCCAAGGCGGCCGGGAAGAACCTGCGCCTGGTGTTCGAGCGCGACCCGGACTTGCCGCCCATGCTGCTGGGCGACCCGCTGCGCCTGGGCCAGGTGCTGATCAACTACGCCAACAACGCCATCAAGTTCAGCGAGACCGGCGACATCACGGTCAAGGTGATAAGGGCCGCCGGCGACGCCGACCATTGCCTGGTGCGCTTCGAGGTGCACGACCACGGCATCGGCTTGTCGGCGCTGGAAATGGGCAAACTGTTCGTGTCGTTCCAGCAAGCCGACACCTCGACCACCCGGGCCTACGGCGGCACCGGCCTGGGCCTGGCCATTTGCAAGCAGCTGGCCCAGCTCATGGGCGGCGAGGTGGGGGTGGCCAGCGAACCTGGGGCCGGCAGCAATTTCTGGTTCACGGCCCGGCTGGGGGTCTCGCGCGCCACCGTGCCGGCCCTGGTCGGCAGCGCCAGCGAGGCGGCGGCCGCCATGCTGGCCAGCGCGCGCAGCGCGGCGGTGATGGCGGTGCTCAAGAACGCCCGCATCCTGCTGGTCGAAGACAACACCTTCAACCAGCAAATCGCGCTCGAAATGCTGGAGGAGGTCGGCTCCTCGGTGTGCCTGGCCAACAACGGCGCCGAGGCCCTCGACCTGCTGCGCCAAACTTCCTTCGATTGCGTGCTGATGGATGTGCAAATGCCGCTCATGGACGGCTTGGAGGCGACCCGCCGCATCCGCGCCGACCCGGCCCTGGCCACCCTGCGCGTGCTGGCCATGACGGCCACCGCCACCAGCGACGACCGGGTGCGCTGCCTGGACGCCGGCATGGACGACTTCATCTCGAAACCGATCCAGCCGGCCCTGATGTACCAAACCATCGCCAACTGGCTGCCCGAGCGGACCGCCCAGCCGGCGCCCAAGGCGCGCGCCGCGCCCGCCTTCAAGACCACCCTGGCCGGCGACCCGCAGGTGATCGACTTGAGCATCCTGGCCCGGCTGCTCGGCTACAACCCGGAAAAGGTGCGCAAGTTCGCCTTCAAGTTCCTGCAATCGACCCAGGACGGCTTCGCCGACATGGACGCGGCCCTGGCGCGCGGCGACGTGCAACAGGTGCGCGAGTTGGGCCACCGCATCAAATCGGCCGCGCGCACGGTGGGCGCGCTGGGCATGGGCGAGCTGTGCCTGGAGCTGGAACAGTTGCCGCTGTCGGACTCGCGCCAAGAATGCGCCCAAGCCGGCGCAATCGTGGCAAAATTGTGGCCATTGCTGGAATTGATCACCGAGCAAATCATGAACAACACCAGCTTCGCCAACGACGATTGACACCGTCGCGGCTGGCCTCACCGAACAAGAAAGTGCGACATGAACGATTCCGCCCCGGCCGCGCCCGCGCCCATGCGCGTGTTGTTACTCGACGACGACGGCTTCATGCTCAAAATGTTGGCCGGCATGCTCGAGGAGCTCGGCGCCTTCGACGTGGTGGCCGACACCAGCAGCGCCGCCGCCGTGGCCAGCTTGCGCCGGCACCGGCCGCACTTGCTGATCTGCGACCTGTCGATGCCGGACATGGACGGCATCGAATTTTTGCGCCTGGCCGCCGATGAAGCCTTTCAAGGCGGCGTGGTGCTGCTGTCCGGGGTCGACAGCGGCGTGCGCAAGGCGGCCGAGCGGCTGGCCATGGCGCAAGGCTTGCGCATCCTGGGCGCCTACCGCAAGCCGATGGCGTTGACCGACCTGAGCCATATGCTGGCGCTGGCCGGCGGCGGCGATGCCGATGCCGTTCAGCGCTGAGCGGGTCGCCGCGCGCGCCGCGCTGCGCGCGCTGGTGATCGACGACGACGACTTCATGCTCGACTTCGTGGTCGGCCTGCTGCGCGAGCTGGGCCTGGGCCGGGTGGACGGGGCGGCCGGCGGCGCGCCCGGGGTGGCCGCCTTCGACCGGGCCGAGCCCAAGCCCGACCTGGTGCTGGTCGACCTGCACATGCCGGGCCACGACGGCTTCCGCCTGCTGGCCGCGCTGTCCGAGCGGCGCTACGACGGCGGCGTGATCCTGCTGTCGGGCCAGGAAGACCGGGTCTTGCACTCGGCCGGCCAGATGGCGCGCTTCCACCAGTTGCAGGTGCTGGCGGCGCTGGCCAAGCCGGTCGGGCTGGACGCGCTGGCCGATGCCATCGCCCGCCTCAATTAGCGGCCGATAGGGGGCCAATGCGCGGCCGATGCGCGCCCGCGCCCGGGTCGGCTCAACAATTTGTGCAATCAATCGCCACTTTTTTTCAAAATGGGTTATTATTTGCGACATCCCCCGCCTGACATCCTCTTGTCGCACCTCCAAGAACATTGAATTAGTGCACATAGTCTCCATCTGATGTAGGTATCCCCGGCAGGGATGGCGATACCAGGCAAACGGCATAACTCCAAACAACAGTCCCACCTCATTTGAGGAAATTATGAGCGAAAATATTAAACACATCAGCGATGCATCCTTCGAAGCGGACGTCTTGAAATCGGACCGTCCGGTGCTGGTCGACTTCTGGGCCGAGTGGTGCGGTCCG
>JAYVUV010000097.1:0-4393 GCA_043787615.1 Janthinobacterium sp.
TATGGCCAGGAGCCGCAGTGCATCTTGACCATGCCGCTGCTGGAAGGCTTGGATGGGGTGGAAAAAATGTCCAAGTCGAAAAACAATTACATCGGCATCACCGAGGCGCCGGCCACCATGTTCGCCAAGCTGATGAGCATTTCCGACGTCATGATGTGGCGCTATTTCGACTTGCTGTCCTGGCGCTCGCCCGACGAGTTGGCCCGGCTCAAGGCCGCCGTCGATGCCGGCCAAAATCCGCGCGACGCCAAGGTGGCCCTGGGCCAGGAAATCGTCGCCCGCTTCCATTCGAGCCGGGCGGCCGACGAGGCGCTGGCCGACTTCGTCAACCGCTCCAAGGGCGGCATCCCGGACGACGTGCCAGAGCTGAGCCTGAGCGGCGCTCCCCAGGGCCTGGCCCAGTTGCTCAAGCAGGCCGGTTTGTGCGCCTCCAGCTCGGAGGCGATGCGCATGGTCGAGCAGGGCGGGGTGCGCATCGACGGCGTGGTCGTCGCCGACAAGGGCTTGCAAATTTCGGCCGGCAGCTTCGTGCTGCAAGTGGGCAAGCGCAAATTCGCGCGCGTCACCTTGTCGGCATGATCGGCTTGCTGCAACGGGTCAGCCAAGCCGGCGTGACGGTCGACGGGGTCACGGTCGGCGCCATCGGGGCCGGCCTTTTGGTGTTGCTGTGCGCCGAGCGCGGCGACGGCGAGCGGGAAGCCGACGCCTTGCTGACCAAGTTGCTGGGCTACCGCGTGTTCGCCGACGCTGCCGGCAAGATGAACCGCAGCTTGAGCGAGGTGGGCGGCGGCCTGTTGCTGGTGCCGCAGTTCACCTTGGCGGCCGACACCCAATCGGGCAGCCGGCCCTCGTTCACCCCGGCCGCCGCGCCGGCCGACGGCCTGCGCCTGTTCGAGCACGTGGTGGCGCAGGCGCGGCGGCGCCACCCGACGGTGGCGACGGGCCGTTTCGGCGCCGACATGCAAGTGTCGTTGACCAATGACGGGCCGGTTACCTTTTGGTTGCAAGTGGCGCCAAAATAGCGGTCTTTTGCGCGCGATCAAAAATCGCGCGCGGGCCGATTCCACAATGGAGAGGTAGGCGGGGTGTCGATGAGATTGTGGAGCGATTCTTTCCGGGATGGCGGCGCGATGCCGGCCGATTTTGCCTTCGCCGCGCTCGACGCGACGCGGCAGGTGCGGCCGTCGGCCAACCGCAACCCGCACCTGGCCTGGGACGAGGTGCCGGCCGGCACCGAGTCCTTGGCCCTGTTTTGCTTCGACGTCGACGCGCCGCGCGACGCCAGCCGCACCAACCAGCCCGGCAGCCGGCTCCCGCTCGACATGGCGCGGCGCGACTTTTTTCATTGGAGCGTGATCGACATGCCGGCCGTCCGGGGCGGGCTGGGCGCCGGCGAGTATTCCAGCGGCATCACCCCGCGCGGCAAGCCCGCGCCGCCTGGCCAAGCCGGCGACGGCCACCCGGCCGGCTTGCGCCAGGGCCTCAACGATTACGGCGCCTGGTTCGCCCGGGACGCGGCCATGGCCGGCGATTATTACGGTTATGATGGCCCCAGTCCGCCGTGGAACGACGAGCGGCTGCACCACTACATCTTTCGGTTGTACGCGCTCGATGTGGCGCGTCTTCCTGTAGGTGCGCGCTTCACCGGCGCCCAGGCCCGGGCCGCCATGCATGGCCACATCCTCGACGAAGCCCAGCTGATCGCGGCCTATTCGCTCAATTCCGAGCTGGCCGCCACTTTGAAAAAATAAAGCATGCGCACAACCATTGTATTGATACGCCACGGCGAAACCGCGTGGAACGCCGAACGCCGCCTCCAGGGCCATATCGACATCGCCCTCAACGACGAGGGCTTGCGCCAAGCCGAGGCGCTGGGCGCGGCACTGGCCGGCGAGCCGCTGGCGGCCATCGTCAGCAGCGACCTGCAACGGGCGCGCCAGACCGCCGCCGCGCTGCAAGCGCATCACGGGCTGGCCGTTCAGAGCGACAGCCAATTGCGCGAGCGTTGCTACGGCGCCTTCGAAGGTCGCTTGTATCAAGACATCGCCGCCCTGTATCCGGACGATTACGCCGCTTGGCAAGCGCGTCGGATCGACGCGGTGATGCCCGATGGCGAGCGCGCGGCCGAAAGTTTTCGCCGCTTTTACACCCGTTGCGTGGCCGCCATCGGCCAATGGGCCGGGCGTTACGCGGGCCAGACCATCGCTGTGGTGGCGCACGGCGGCGTGCTCGAATGCGCTTATCGGGCGGCGCTGGGCATGCCGCTCGACAGCCCGCGCGACTTTCAGGTGAAGAACGCCAGCATCAACCGCTTCGCCTTTAGCGACGGCAAGTTGTCGCTCACGCATTGGGGCGAGGTCGCCCATCTGGCGGCGCCGGCCTTCGACGAATTGAGCTGAACACGGGCACGCGCCCGGCGCCGGGCCTGTCCAATAAAAAATAGTGCTTATTATTTGAGCAGAACCTCGGTTAGAATAGCAGGCTCCCCAGCCATGCCAGGTCGACTCAGTGCAAATCGGTCCCCACATTCTGCGCAACAACGTTTTCGTCGCCCCCATGGCCGGCGTGACCGACCGGCCGTTCCGTCAATTGTGCAAGCAATTGGGCGCCGGCTACGCGGTCTCCGAAATGGCGGCCTCCAACCCGCGCCTGTGGGCCACCGAAAAAAGCACGCGCCGCACCGATCACGACGGCGAAATGGAGCCGAAGGCGGTGCAGATCGCCGGCGCCGATCCGCGCGATTTGGCCGATTGCGCCAAGTTCAATGTGGACCGCGGCGCCCAGATCATCGATATCAATATGGGTTGCCCGGTCAAGAAAGTGTGCAACAGTTGGTGCGGTTCGGCCCTGCTGCAAAACGAAAGCCTGGTGGCCAGGATCTTGGAGGCGGTGGTGGGCGCGGTGGACGTGCCGGTCACGCTCAAGTTCCGTACCGGCTGGGATAGGGAAAACAAGAACGCCTTGCGCATCGCCCGCATCGCCGAGCAAGCCGGCATCCAGATGCTGACCTTGCACGGGCGCACCCGGGCCGACGGCTACCGGGGCGAGGCGGAGTACGAGACCATCGCCGCCGTCAAGGCCGCCGCCGGGATTCCGGTGGTGGCCAATGGCGACATCACCACACCGCACAAGGCGCGCCTGGTGCTCGAGCAGACCGGGGCCGACGCCGTCATGATCGGCCGCGCGGCCCAGGGGCGGCCCTGGATTTGTCGCGAGATCGCGCACTTTTTGCGCACCGGCACCTTGTTGCCGGCGCCTTATGTGGACGAGGTGCGGGCCTTGATGGACGAGCATTTGCGTGCCCATTACGCGTTTTACGGCGAATTTCTCGGCGTGCGCACGGCGCGCAAGCATATCGGCTGGTATGTGCGCGACTTGGCGGGCGGCGAAGCGTTTCGCCAAGAAATGAATTTGCTGGAAACGACGAGCGCCCAGTTGCAGGCGGTCGATCGGTTTTTCGAATCGCAATGGACTCACGGCGAACGGTTACAATACCGTCCCGCCCAAGATCTTGCCGACCAGATAGTCATGGCGGCATAGGATGCACAGCAGGGCAAGCGTCGCACCGAAGCGCGCCGGGCGGCGCGCACCGCGCCATGACCGATCACTTAGCTGAATGAAATCGTAAAATGAGTAAAGAAAGTATCCAGGAAGTCGTCCAGAAAAGTCTTGAAGATTACTTCAACGACTTGGGCGAGCAGCAAGCGTCGAATATCTACGACATGGTGGTCTTGACGGTGGAAAAGCCGATTCTGGAAGTGGTGATGACGCGCGCCGACGGCAACCAGTCGCACGCGGCGCAGATGCTGGGCATCAACCGCAACACCCTGCGCAAGAAATTGCAAGAGCACGGCTTGCTGTAAGCGCGCCGGCCGCGCATGGCCGGGCGCGTTGCTTGCGCGGCCCGGCCCGCGTGGCCCGGCCCGGCCGACCAGCCCCTTGCCAGCCCGACCGATCCGCCGACGATCCGACCATTAACCTACCAGCCACAGCCATGATCAAACAAGCTCTCCTCTCCGTTTCCGACAAGACCGGCGTCCTCGATTTCGCGCGCGCCCTGTCCGCCATGGGGGTCAAGCTCCTGTCGACCGGCGGCACCGCCAAATTGCTGGCCGATAACGGCGTGCCCGTGACCGAAGTGGCCGACTACACCGGCTTCCCCGAAATGCTCGATGGGCGGGTCAAGACCCTGCACCCGAAGGTACATGGCGGCATCCTGGCGCGCCGCGACTTTCCGGAGCACATGGCCAAGTTGGTCGAGCACGACATGCCGACCATCGACATGGTGGTGGTCAATCTGTACCCCTTCCAGGGCACCGTGGCCAAGGATAGTTGCACCCTGGAAGACGCGATCGAAAACATCGACATCGGCGGCCCGACCATGCTGCGCTCG
>JAYVUV010000098.1:0-9977 GCA_043787615.1 Janthinobacterium sp.
TACATCGGCGCCAGCTTGGGCATGTCGGTGTTGAAGGTCTGGCGCGCGGCGCCAAAGTCGAGCAGGATGGCGGTGCCGTCGTTGCGCAGGTAGATATTGGCCGGCTTTAAGTCCAGATGCAATAGCTTATTAGCATGAACTTCGCGCAAGCCATTCAAAACCTGTATAAACAGGGTACGCACCAGCGATTCGCTGATCTTGCTGTTCTTGCCGCGCTGACGCAGGATATATTCTTGCAGCGAATAACCGGACTCGTAGGCCATCACCATATACACGGTGTCGTGGGCGCGGAAAAAGTTGAGCACCCGTACCACGTTGGGATGGGCGATGCGGGCCAGCGCGCGCCCTTCCTCGAAAAAGCATTTCAAGCCGATCCGAAACACCGGCAAATTGGTCTTGGAAATGGCGGGCGTCAATTCGCCCGGCTGGCGCAAGGCCAGGGCGCTCGGCAGGTATTCCTTGATGGCCACGGCGTTGCCGTCGGCGTCGTACGCCAGATATACGATACTGAACCCGCCGGACGCAATTTTCTTTACAATGCGATATCCAGCAATTTCCAGCCCATCGGGCAACGGGGCGTTATTTTGTGCAGCCATAGGTTTCCTCGCCTCAACAAGCCCGATTGTGTGGACATATCACTGATTTGTAAAGTTAAAACCGGGGACTCCTTTGAGCATTTCAAGCATGACAGGTTACGCAGTGGCCACCAGCGAGAGCGCGGCGGGCACGCTGACGATTGAAATCAAGAGCGTCAACTCGCGCTTTCTCGATCTCCAATTCCGCATCAACGACGATTTGCGGGCGCTGGAACCGGACCTGCGCGCCGCGCTGATGGCCGCCATCACGCGCGGCAAGGTCGAGGTCAGGCTGAGCTTCGGGCGCAAGAGCGCCGCCGTGGGCGGCCAAGTCCTCAACCAGCCGATGCTGGCCGAGCTGGCGCGCCTGCAAACCGAAGTGGGCAAACACTTCGTGGCCGCGCCGGTGTTGACGGTGGCCGAATTGCTGCGCTGGCCGGGCGTGATCGAGGAGGCCCAGGTGGGCCAGGAATCCTTGCAGGCGGACGTGGCCGCGCTGACCGCGCGCACCGTGACCGCCTTCGTCGACAGCCGCCAGCGCGAGGGCGCCGCGCTGAACGCGATGCTGGTGGCGCGCATCGATGCCATGGACGTGATTGTGAAACGCATTACGCCTCTGATTCCACAAGTTGTTGCTCAATTCCAACAAAAAGCCGTGGAGCGCATGCAAGACGCGCTCGGCATGGCTTGCCAGGGTTCAAACGCGGCGCTGTCGCGCCAGGACGCGATGGAACGCATCCGCCAGGAAGTCATTCTATACGGAATTCGGATCGACGTTTCGGAAGAGCTCTCGCGCCTGTCGGCCCACTTGTCGGAAACCCGTCACATCTTGAAAAAAGGCGGCCAGGTCGGCAAACGGCTCGATTTCATGATGCAGGAATTGAACCGCGAAGCCAACACCCTGGGCGCCAAGGCGGCCGTCAAGGAATTGGCCGACGCCTCGATGGAATTGAAGTTGTTGATCGAACAGATGCGCGAACAGGTGCAAAACCTGGAGTGAGCGGTCCGGCCGGGCCTTCCTGGCCGGGCTACTCGAACCCGATCGCGAACAGCTCGAGCACGCGCGCCTGGTCCGGATGCTGGACCATGCCCTCGTGGCGCATGCCCAATTTAACCAGCAAGCGTGCCGAGGCGGCGTTGTCGGAACGCAGCGCGGCCACCACGCGGCGCAAGCCCAGTTCCCGCTTCGCATAGTCAAGCACGGCGGCGGCCGATTCGCGTGCATAGCCTTGGCCGCAATATTGCGCGAGAAAGGCGTAGCCGAGATCGACATCGTCGAGAAAATCGCGCTTCACCAAGCCGCAGATGCCGACCGGACGCGCGCCCGCCTTCTCCCGCACCAAGTATAAGCCGAAGCCCAGGCGAGCCGTCATCGCGGCCGGCCCTTCCAGGATGTAGCGGCGCGCCTGCGCCAGCGTCCGCACGCCGCGGTCGCCGATGTAGCGCAACCATCCTGGATCGTTCAAGAGCGCCAGCATGAACGCGGCGTCGTCGGCGTCCATCCAGCGCAACGTCAGCCGCTCGGTCTCGATCAAGTTCATCGCCGCTCCTCGTGATGGAAAATCGCGCGCCATCAGCCTAAGCCGCGTCGTGGCCGTGGCCACGGCCCGGGCCGATTGTACCCGTTCGCCCGGCGCCGGCCGGCGATCATGGGTAGGAAAAATGTGCTTGCTCTTGGTACAATAACGGCTTGGGCATGGCCTTTCGCCATCGGAAATATCGTTTTAGAAAGTTTGCATGAGCCACCCTCACGCCCTGTCGGGCAGCCTGTTCATGGTCGTCGCCCCTTCCGGCGCCGGCAAATCGACCCTGGTCAACGCGCTGCTGGCGCAGGAACCGGGCATCAAGTTGTCGATTTCCACCACCACCCGGCCGCCGCGACCGGGCGAAACCCATGGCCGCGAATACTTTTTCACCACGGCGGAAGACTTCGTGGCGCGCGCCGACCAGGGCGAATTCCTGGAATGGGCCGAGGTGCACGGCAATTACTACGGCACGTCGCGCATCCTGGTGGAACAGCAGATGCAAGGCGGCACCGACATCCTGCTCGAAATCGACTGGCAAGGCGCGCGCCAAGTGCGCAAACAGTTTCCGCAAGCGGCCGGCGTGTTCATCCTGCCACCTTCGATCGCGGCCCTGGAAGAGCGCTTGAACAAGCGCGGCCAGGACGAACCGCACATCATCATGCGGCGCATGCTGGCCGCCGGCGGCGAAATGGCGCACGCACCCGAGTTCGAGTATGCTATTATCAATGAAGAGTTTACGGTCGCTTTGTCGGAGTTGCGCGCCATCGTCGGCGCCACCCGCTGCCGGTTCGCGCAACAAGCGGCCCGCAACGCGTCGCTCTTCGCCCAATTGGGCATCCACGCAGAGTAAGCCTCACTTTACCCCGACCTGCCATTCCAGCAGCGCCAGCACGACGCATCCCGGCGCGACGCTGGCGCGGAATGGCCGACCTCACCACTATTAGGAGTGTAGACATGGCCCGCATCACGATCGAAGATTGCCTCAAAAGTATCCCGAACCGTTTCCAACTGACCCTGGCCGCGACCTATCGCGCCCGCCAGCTGCTGCAAGGCCATACGCCTAAAGTGGACGCCAAGGACAAACCGACCGTCGTCGCGCTGCGCGAAATCGCGGCCGGCAAAGTCGGTATAGAAATGTTGAAAAAGGTCCCCATGTAATTGTGGAACCTGCGTGACCGCACAGTGTTGACCCAGGTTCGCCCTGTATTTTATTGATCACACTGCGACGTGACGCACCAACGTATGAACCTGACTCCAGCCGAACCGACCGTCCCCGGCACGCCAGCGGCCACCGCGCGCCCGGCCCACAAGCCCGGCACCGGCGGCGCCGGTTCGGTCGCGCCCACGCTGGCGCCCGGAGTGGCCTCGGTCACCCATCTGACCGAAAAACTGGCCGAGTACATGGGTCCCTCCGACCTGAAAAAGGTCAAGGAAGCCTACCGCTTTTCCGACGAGATGCATCTGGGCCAGGTGCGCCGCTCGGGCGAACCGTATATCTCGCATCCGATCGCCGTGGCCGAAATCTGTGCCGGCTGGAAACTCGACGCCCAGGCCATCATGGCCGCCCTGCTGCACGACGTGATGGAAGACCAGGACGTCAAAAAGGACGAGCTGATCGAACGTTTCGGCGCGCCCGTGGCCAGCTTGGTGGACGGCTTGTCGAAGCTGGAAAAAATCGAATTCCAAAGCCAGATCGAAGCCCAGGCGGAAAACTTCCGCAAGATGCTGCTGGCCATGGCCAGCGACGTGCGCGTGATCTTGATCAAGCTGGCCGACCGCCTGCACAATATGCGCACCCTGGAGGTGATGGCGCCGGCCAAGAAGCGCCGCATCGCCAGCGAGACCATGGAAGTGTATGTGCCGATCGCGCACCGGCTGGGGCTCAACAATATCTACCGCGAGTTGCAGGACCTGTCTTTCTCGCACCTGTATCCGCTGCGCTACCGCACCCTGTCGAAAGCGGTCAAGGCGGCGCGCGGCAATCGGCGCGAGGTGGTCAGCAAGATCCTCGACTCGGTCAAGAACACCTTGTCGATGGCCGAGATCGGCGCCGAGGTGTACGGCCGCGAAAAGACCCTGTACGGCATCTACCGCAAGATGCGCAGCAAACACCTGTCGTTTTCCCAGGTGCTCGACGTGTACGGCTTCCGCGTGGTGGTCGACAGTTTCGAGCAATGCTATGTCGCGCTGGGCACCTTGCACAGCCTGTACAAGCCGATGCCGGGCAAGTTCAAGGATTACATCGCGATCCGCAAGCTGAACGGCTACCAATCGCTGCACACCACCTTGATCGGCCCCTACGGCACCCCGGTCGAGTTTCAGATCCGCACCCAGGAAATGCACCGCACCGCCGAGTCGGGCGTGGCCGCGCACTGGTTGTACAAGAACGGCGAATCGAACTTGTCGGACTTGCAGCAGCGCACCCACGCGTGGCTGCAGTCGCTGCTCGACATCCAGCAGCAGACCGGCGACTCGGCCGAATTCCTGGAACACGTCAAGGTCGACCTGTTTCCCGATTCGGTGTACGTGTTCACGCCCAAGTCGAAGATCATCGCCTTGCCGCGCGGCGCCACCGCCATCGATTTCGCCTATTCGATCCACACCGGCATCGGCGACCATACCGTCTCGGTCACCATCAACAACGAGGCGGCGCCCCTGCGCACCGAGTTGCGCAACGGCGACATCGTGGAAATCGTCACCGATTCGAGCTCGCGCCCCAGCCCGACCTGGCTCTCGTTCGTGCGCACCGGCAAGGCGCGCTCGGCGATCCGCCACCACTTGCGCACCATCAACCTGCCCGAGTCGATCGCGCTGGGCGAGCAACTGCTGGCCCAGGCGCTGACCGCCCTCAATATCGCGCCGGAATTGCCGGAAGCGCTGATCGAGCGCTTGCTCAACGAATCGAGCGCCAAGTCGATGGATGAATTGCACGCCGACATAGGCATCGGCAAACGCATGGCGGCGCTGGTGGCGCGCCATTTGTTCGGCTTGATCGGCGGCGAGGCGGCCAGCGCGCCGATCGACCACGCCGGCGCGGCCGAACTCGACCCGGTCACCATTTGCGGCAGCGAAGGCGTGTCGGTGCAACTGGCGCCCTGTTGCCTGCCGATTCCGGGCGACCAGATCATCGGCCAGTTGCGGCGCGACCAGGGCTTGCAAGTGCATACCAGCGATTGCGGCTTGGCCAAGCGCCAGCGCGCCAAGGAGCCGGACCGCTGGATCGCGGTTAAATGGGGAACCGAATTGAACCGGCGCTTCGACAGCCGCATCAAGCTGCTGATCACCAATGAAAAAGGCATCCTGGCCCGGGTCGCCGCCGAAATCGGCGAGTCCGACGCCAATATCACCTACGTGGGCATGGACGAAGACAAGGAACATATCCTTACCCAGTTGCGCTTCACGATACAGGTCAAGGACCGGGTCCATCTGGCCGGCCTGCTGCGCAATGTGCGGCGCATCACGGGCGTAAACCGGATCTTGCGCGAGCGCAGCTAAGCGAGCCGGCACCCGGCGATCCGGGCCGGGGAATACATGGAACGAAAAGCCATGCCGTGGTGCTTGCTGAAAGCCATGTCGCGGTTCGTGACGACGCTGCGCGAAATGCAGGAAATGCGTTATCTGTGCCACATCCCGCCGCGCTTGAACCAGCGGCGCTTGGTCGCGCTGCTGGGGAAGCAAGCGCGTACCGAACTCACACGGCGCTGCGCCTCACCCTGGCCAGCCTGGGTTGCCTGGCGCCGTACGCCAGCGGATGGCCGACGCAGCGGGGCGGCAACAAGAGGGCTCAAGCCGCCGCGGGGGCCGGGTAGACCACATCGAGGATCTCGAGTTCCTGCGGCCCGTCCGGGGTGGTCAAGGTGATCAAATCGCCCACCCGCGCCTTGGTGATGGCGCGCGCCACCGGCGAGACCCAGCTGATCTTGCCGTTCAGCGGGTCGAGCTCGTCGATGCCGACGATGGTGATGGTATGGGTTTGGTCGGCCTGATTGCGGTAAGTCACGCGGGCGCCGAAAAACACTTGGTCGCCGCCATGGTGCATGCTGGGATCGACGATGGCGGCCAGGTCCATGCGCTTGGTCAGGAAGCGGATACGGCGGTCGATCTCGCGCAAGCGCCGCTTGCCATATATATAGTCGCCGTTTTCCGAGCGGTCGCCGTTCGAGGCGGCCCAGTGCACGATGCGCACCACTTCGGGCCGGTCCACGTCTATCAATTGCAGCAATTCGTCGCGGATGCGCTGATAGCCGGCCGGGGTGATGTAATTCTTCGACCCGGGCGGAATCGCCAGGGCCAGGGCGGCGGCCTCCTCGTCATCGTCCTGGTCGGACTCTTTCACAAATGCTTTATTCATGTCGTATTGTAGCGGGGCGGCGCCGCCCGTGCGCGGGCCGGCGTGCGCAGGGCGCGGTTTTTCACGTATCATCGTCCCCAGCGGCGCCGCTTGGCGCGCCAGCGCCGCCGGCGCCATGGAGACCGATGAGACGATTGTATAAATTCAGGCGCCGCTTGTTCGCGCCCCTGGTCTACCTGGCCGCCATCCTGTTGCTGTTGGAAGAGTGGTTATGGGACCGCGGCGCGCGCGCGATGCAATTGCTCGCCCGCTTTCCGCCCCTGCACGCGCTGGAAGCGCGCATCCAGCGGCTCGGCCCGTATGCCGCGCTGGCGGTGTTCGCCTTGCCGGCCGTGCTCTTGTTTCCGGTGAAACTACTGGCCCTGCTGGCGATCGCCAAGGGCCATGCCATCTACGGCATTTCGGTGATCGTGCTGGCCAAGGTGGGCGGCGCGGCCGCCGTGGCCCGCCTGTACGCGCTGACCCGCCCCGCCCTGCTGTCGCTGCCCTGGTTCGCGCGCTGGCACGCCAAGTTTATCGCCGTCAAGGACCGCTGGATCGGACGCTTGCGCGCCACCCGCGCCTGGCGCGACGTGAGCGGCGCGGCGGCCCGATTCACGGCCCTGCGACGGGCTTGGTGGAACCGAGTGCGCGCCCCAGCCACCAACGGACGATTGCAAACCCGTCCGAAGCGCGTGTTGCGCCGTTTCGTCGCGCTCTGGCGCGCCCGGCGGCGCTAACCCTTTCACCTGCGGCCCAGCCATGACATCGTTCGACCACCCCACCGAATCCAGCGCGCCGGAACGCGCCGACACTTGCCTGGAGGCGCTGATGCTGGCGGCGGCGGCTGAAATTTATCTGGTCGACGCGCTCACCCTGGAATTGATCGAATTGAATCCGGCCGCCTGCCGCAATCTGCAATATCAAGCCGCCGAACTGATCGGCCATACCCTGCTGGCGCTGGCGCCGTCGCTGCAACAAAGCGAGCTGGACATCCTGGCCGGCGCGCTGGCGCAACAAGGCGAGGGCCAGTTGCCGCTGGAACCGCGCCGGCGCGACGGTTCGCGCTACCGCCTGAACTTGCAATTGCGTCAAGCCAGCCGGGCCGGCCGCGCGGTGCTGGTGGCGGTGGGCCAGCCGGCCGCGCCGGCCCCGCTCGGCATGGCGGCCCTGGAACAAGCCAGGGAGCAAGCCAAGGAACAAGAGCGCGGCCGCATCGCGCGCGATCTGCACGACGAGCTGGGCGGCAACCTGAGCGCGATCAAGATGGCGCTGGCGATGCTGAGCCAACGCTTGCCGGCCGACGCCGCGCCCCTGTTGCAACGGGCCGCCTACCTGGACGCCCTGGTCGAGCGCAGCATCGACGCCCTGCAACGCATCGGACTCGACCTGCACCCGCCCATGCTGGAGCTGGGCATCGTGGCCGCGCTGGCCTGGCAATGCCGCGATTTCGGCGGCCGCACCGGCATCAGTTGCCACTTCCTGTGCGGCGAGCAAGCCATCAAGTTGGCGCCCGAGGCGGCCAGCGCGCTGTACCGCATGGTCCAGGAAGCGCTCAACAATATCGCCAAGCACGCCAACGCCAACCGGGTCACGCTGCAATTGACGCGTCTGGACTACCACCTCAGCCTGAAAATCGCCGACAATGGTAGCGGTATCCTGGACAGCGACCGCGACAAGCCGCGCGCCTTCGGCTTGCGCGGCATGGGCGAGCGCATCGGCGCCCTGGGCGGCAGCTTGAGCGTGGCCCAGGCCGACGGCGGCGGCACGGTGGTGCAGATCGACATGCCGCATAGCGTACAAGAAACCTAGCAAACCGCTGCCGCCCCGGGCGGCGCCGGCAGGCCAACCCAGGCGCGGAGCAGCCATGACAGAAAAAGCCATCATCCGGGTCTTCATCGCCGACGATCACGCGATCGTGCGCGAAGGCTTGAAACAGATTCTGGGCGAAACGCGCGACCTGCTGTTCGCCGGCGAGGCCGACACCGCGCACGACGCGCTGCGCCTGTTCCGCAAAAGCGCCTGCCACGTCATGCTGCTCGACATATCCTTGCCCGACCGCAGCGGCATCGACGTGCTCAAACATCTCAAACAAGACAAGCCGGAGCTGGCGGTGCTGATGTTGTCGATGCACCGCGAAGACCAGTACGCGATCCGTTCGCTCAAGGCGGGCGCGGCCGGCTATCTGAGCAAGCAAAGCGCGCCGCGCGAATTGGTGGCGGCGATCCGCCAGGTGGCCGGCGGCATGAAATACATCAGCCCGGCGCTGGCCCAGGAATTGGCCAACACGGTGGGCGAGGACCACGACACGCCGCTGCACGAAACCCTGTCCGACCGCGAATACCAGACCCTGGTGATGATCGCCACCGGCAAGACGGTGGGCGCGATCGCGGCCGAATTGTCGCTCTCGGTCAAGACCGTGAGCGAATACCGGACCCGCTTGCTACTCAAGATGAAATTGAAAAACAGCGCCGAACTGACCCACTACGCGATTCGCCAGCAATTGATCGAATGAGGCGCGTGGCGCGGCCGCTAACGATATGACAAGATCCATGCCACAACGCTAATTCTTAAAGTAAGATGGATTCCTGGCCCTGCTCGACCCAAGGCCGCCGGCCGAGCGGACCAATGATCGAGGCCAACCGCAAATTCTTGAAGAGGCTGTGCGTATGTCCAGTAAAACGCCCAAACCGCCGGCCGCCGGCGAGCCCAACCCGGCCGAGATCGCGCGCGAAGCGTTTCGCCAGTTGGCCACCCGCCGCCTGGCCCCGACCCCGGCCAATTACCGCACCGTCTACCAAGAAATCGCCGGCCTCGCCGACGAGCCGGAACCGGCCCCCGCCCTGGCGGCGCCGGCACCGCTCCCGGTCCCGGACACGGGCGCCGAAAACGTGCTGAGTCAATTCGCCGCCAAGCTCAGCCTGGCCACCGGCGAGACCGCCGAATTCGGGCGCCGCTTCACCCGCGCCGCCAAACTGCGCGACTGGGAAGGCTACGGCAAAGCCTTGGCCCAGTTGGCCGATCAGCAATTAAAAAAAGGCGGCGGCATCGAATTGCCGCCCTTGGCCGAGGGTGAACAAACCCGGCTGCTGCGCGATTTGCTCAGCCGTACCTTGACCCTGGCCGTGGCGTCCCTGCTCGACGACACCCCGGATTTGGCGGCCGAGGCCGAGGCCCTGGGCGCGGCCATCCGCCAGGCGGCCAGCGAAGAGGCGCTGGGCGACGCGGCGACCCGCCTGAAGCAGTTGTGCTACCAGATCGAGCTCAAGAGCGGAGACACGGGCGAGCAGCAGGAATTGCTGTTGCGCTTGTTTAGACTGTTGCTGGAAAACGTCACCGAATTGCTCGACGACGACAGCTGGCTGCGCGGCCAGGTCGAAGTGGTGCAGCAATTGATCGCCGGGCCGATCGACACGCGCGTGCTGGAAGAGGCCACCCGCAGCCTGAAGGAAGTGATTTTCAAGCAAAGCCAGCTCAAGCACAGCCTGTCGGACGTCAAGCTCACCGTCAGGAACATGATGATGACCTTCATCGACCGGCTGGGCC
>JAYVUV010000099.1:0-6314 GCA_043787615.1 Janthinobacterium sp.
GCTGCCGGTGAACTCCAACTCTACAACGGTAACGTGAAGTGGCTGGACAACGCTTCTGGGCACTACCAGCCTACGGGGCCGCAAATTCAAGGTATTGCAGAATCTGCCTTTGAAAATATCGGTCTAAATGCAACCGGGAAATTTCAGTTCAAAGTTTGGACGCCTGATCCTTCACTACCACGAGGCGGAAAATGGGTGAAACAATGATTGTTGAAGCATTGAAAAACGAATTGCTCGCTGCGGAAAATATTTTGAATACGGAATATTCTTTCGAGAAGGCCGAGCCGAATTATCTGCAGTGCCTTGATATCATTAAAGGCGCGCCAGAAATGCGACCGCAATTTGTTGATCTAATGACATCTCTTTTCGATGTCAATGCAGTGAGCGATGAGTCTGTGGCGTTTCTCATGCACGTATTGCGGTGGCCGGAAGTGCGTGAATGGGCTGAAAATAGTATCCGTCAGATGCCCAACCCGATTGCAACGGGCCGCCCGCTCGAAAAAGTGATCGAGGCGTTCAGCGACGATTGGGAGAACCAAGAGTTTTACGAGTTGTTCGCCGAGAAATAGCGGGTCTCGTTCAGCCAGCGCAAAATATCTGGCAGAGAGCAGTGCCGACAAACGTAAACGAGCAGGGTAGTAAGGCAAGAATCGGCCGCGTCAATGCAGTTGGCGTCGAGGGTGTCAATAATTTTGTGTAAAATTTTGGCTCTACGAGCCATCCAATTTGGACTGATATGAACCAAGCTGAATTACAAACACGTCTGACCAGACTGCTTAGCTATCTGAATGCAGACAGTAACAACTTCGCTTTGCTATCGGACGCATCCGATCTGAGCTTGCAACTGGGCGACTGGCCCACCGCCACCGATCTGGTCATCCGCGCGCTGGCGATACAACCTGCCGATGTGGTGATGCGTTATCGCATGGCGCTCATCCTGCTCAACGAGCGCAGGAGCACCGAAAGCCTCGTCATCACCCAAGCGCTGATCGATGCCGGTGAAGCAGCGCCGGCGATCCAGTTCGCCCATGGGCGCGGATTGGTCATCGCGCATCGTTTCGACGAGGCCGAGCCTGTCCTGGGCGCTTTGCTCCCCGATGTGGCGGCTTACCCGTCCTTGCCCCATCTATACATGCGCACCCTCCATTTCCTGGGAAGGGTGGAGGACGCGATCGCCTTCGCGGCGACCTATCTCGACACGCATCCCGACGACGCCATGGCGCAGGGAATGCTCAGCTTGCTACACCTCGACAACGACGATATCGCGGCGGCCGAGGTTTTTTCCGCCAAGGCCTTGGCACGCTCGCCGAATAATCTCGACGCTTTGCTGACCGCCGGTTCGGTCGCGCTCGCCTACGACAGGGCGACCCAAGCGAAGGCACATTTCGATCACGTATTGAGTTTGCAAGGCAATAGCGGACGTGCCTGGGCTGGCGTCGGCCTGGTGAGCATGCTGGCAACGGATTTGCCCTCGGCCAGGGATTCGCTGGAAAAGGCGGTCGCTTACATGCCTAGCCATCTGGGCACGCAAAACGCGCTCGCCTGGGTCCAAATATTGCAACAAGATTATGCCGCCGCCCGTAAGACCTTGGAAGCGTCCCTGGCGTTGGACCGTAATTTTAGCGAAACGCACGGCACGCTTGCGGTGTTGGCCACCTATGAAGGCCAGTGGGAGCAGGCCCGGCGCTCGGCGGAGATCGCCGTACGTTTGCAACCCTTGTCATTCTCCGGGCGCTATGCCCATAGTTTGATCCTGCATCACGCAGGCGATGAAAAAGCCGGCCAAGCCATGGTGAAATCGGTCACCGACCAGGTTCAAGTGCCGGGCGGCGGCAGCTTGAGCGACATGCTGCGCCGCGTGACGCGGCGCTAACTGAAGCCGGCCGGCTTATCGGCCGGCTGTTCAGTGTGTGTTGCTTCCACCGGTGTAAGCCGACAGGAAAACGTGATTGGTCGGGGTGGTGTTCGCGTCGCCATCAGTCGGCGGCACGGGTAGCTTGTCCAATACCCGTTGCATATCGGTGTTCAGGGCGGCATTGTCCAGATTGAGCGCCAAGCCGCGGCTGAGGTGGGCGCGGCAAGCATCGAATTGATCGGTCGCCATCAATTCCAGGCCGCGTTTGAATTGGAATAGGCAATGTTCTTCGCCCAGCAGGTCGAGTGCTTGCCAACTGCGGCTCGCTTCAGCGGTCCGCCCGGAAGTCAGATGCAACAGGCCTAACTGGAAGCGTGCGATATGCAAGCTAGGATCGAACTCCAGCGCCTGCTCCATTTCCAGCGCGGCGCGGTCGTACATTTCGATTTGCGCGTGTTCGGCCGCCAGCAGGTAATAGGCCTTGGCATGGTCCGGTTCAAGCTCGATGGTCCGCTTCAGATACTCGATGGCTTCACCATGGGCATCTTGTCTGGAGGCGATGATGGCAAGATGTAAGAGTTCATCGGCGTCCAGGTGCGAAGTTGTGTTTGTCATACTGACCTCAAAAGATTATCAGACTCGTATATAATCGATAATTCTTGTTTTAGTCAAGCACATATTCCCCGCTTCGCTATCGCAGGCGCCGTGCATCGGTCCGCGGCGACGCAAGTGGCGGTTTTCCCGAATGTTAAGGCGCGGTCCGCTCGGCGAGGCGACGCGTTCCCCGTATCGTTAAGGCATGTAGGTCATGGTTTCTATTATCCGCTCACCAGCAATTTCGGACCACAAGCGCAAGCTGGGATCGCGCGCCACCGCCGCGCGATCGCCGCAGCAGCCCGCCGGAGCCGACGTCACCGAGGCCCAGACCGGCGCCGCGTCGCAACTCGCCTTGGAGAGCGAGCGTCAGAAGGCGCAAGCGGCGTTGGCGGCTCAGATTAAGCAGCAGGTGGAGCAAGCCCGCGTGGCGATGCGCGAGGAGTTTCGCAAGGAGGCCGAGGCCGTGCATGAGGCGGCGCGCCAGCAGGGTTTGCAGGAAGGCCGCGCCAGCGGCGCGCTGGAGGCGAAACAGGCGGTGGCGGCCCAACTAGCCAGCCTGAGCGCCATCGCGGCGCAATTGCAGCCGGCCTTGGCTTCGGCCATACGTGGCACGGAAGAGATCGCGGTGGCGATTGCTTTTGAGGCCATCTGTAAGATCTTGGGCAAGACGATGGCGACCGAGCAAGGTATTCAGGCTGCGGTGCGGCAAGCGGCCAGCCATGTCTTGAGCAGCGAGCAATTGGTGGTGCGCCTGCATCCGGACGATTTAGCGACCTTGCGCGCGGCGGGCGATCTGGACAGCGTGTCATCCTCCGGTATCCCGCTCAGTTGGGTGGCCGATCAATCCATCGGCCTGGGTGGGTGCGTGCTCGACACCGACGGCGGCGAACTGGACGCACGACTTGAAACGCAGCTCGACCGCTTGCGCGCCGCGTTGTTGGCGGCGCGGGGCGGGCGCGCCTAAGCTGAGTCAAGCGCGGCCGAGGTGTTGGTTCAGCAAGCCCAGCACCGCCTTGTCGACCGCGAGGGCGATCTGCGGGTCTTGTTCCATGCTTTGCTCGACGGCGTCGACCATCTGATAAAAACTGTGGTCGTTGATCAGCTCTTCGCCGAATTCGTTGAGCAGCACCGATTCGAGAAAGATGCGAAACGCCTTCTTGCCGCGCTGGGGATCGTCCGGCTCCAGCGCCTTGACGCGTTGGCTGATCAACTTACCCATGCGCTGCTGGCTGCCCGCGCCGCTTTTGACGTTGCGCTTGGGCGTGGCCCGGGCCGCGCCATCCGTGCCGGCGACCCGCGTCGCCATTTCGGCCCGTATGGTGGCGACGATTTGTTGTACCTTGTCGATTCCGGTCATATATCAATTTCCTCGAGCGGCCACGCGCGCCGCCTCACCATGCGACGTCGCAGGCGCGCACGGAGCGCATCATCTGCCCCAATAAGTCGAGGCCGTGACGGTGAATCTGGGCGATTCGTCCCTTGCTCAATTCCATGTCCAGGGCGATGCTCGCGAAAGGCATTTGGTTGAGATAATGGTACTTTATCACCATTCTTTCGCGTTGCGGCAGACGCTCGACCAAGGCGTGCATCTGCGCGCGCAACTGGCGCACTTCCGCGCCGCTGTAGTGATTGTCGGCCACCAAGGTTTGTTCGCGCGCTTCCGGATCGGGATGGTCCAACAAGTAGCCCAGGGCCAAGCCGACGGCGACCTGGGCCAACTGTGCGAATAAATCGGCCGCGTTGTCTACCAGCGCCGCCTTGGCCGAGTCGCGCCGCTCGGACAGCAGGCGCTGGCGCACCGAAATTTGTTCGCGTTTTTCGCTCATGTGTTCTATGCCTCCCAGAATCGCGCCCTGGATGCGGTGCGTGGCGAAGGTCTTGAACAAGACCGCGAATCCGGGCTCGTAGCGGTCCACCGCCTCGATCAGGCCGACGCTGCCGTATTGCAGATAGTCGTCGAATCCGAGATCGTGATCGATGCGCGCCGCAAACAGTTTGGCCGTCAACATGCGGGCGAACGGCAAGTAGGTTTCGATCAGGCGCGCGCGCGCCTCCGCCCGCCCGCCGCGCGCGGCCTCCCACAGCGCCGCTTCCTCCGCCGGCGGCAGGGAAGCGGCGGACAGGCCGCTCGATGGGGAGGAGGCAGCCATGCGCCTTTACTGGAAAGTGCCGAGCAAGGCCCTGATCACCAGATTCCAGCCGTCGATCAGCACAAACATGAGTATCTTCAGCGGCAGCGAAATGGTCACCGGCGGCACCATCATCATGCCGAGCGACATCAGGATGGTCGAGACGATCAAGTCGATCAGCACGAACGGCAGGAAGATCACAAAGCCGATTTGAAACGCCGAGCGCAATTCCGACAGCATGAAGGCGGGGATCAGTTGCAAGGTGGCGATATCGTCCACCGTGGTCGGGGTCGGACTTTTGGCGATTTCCACCATCAATTGCAAATCCTGTTCGCGGGTTTGGCGCACCATGAAGTCGCGGATCGGCTTGAGCGCCGTGTCGAAAGCCGGCGCGGGCGCCAGCTTGCCGCTCATGAAGGGTTGAAAGGCTTGCTCGTTGACCTGGGTAATCACGGGCGACATGGTAAACAAGGTCAAAAACAGCGAGAGGCTGATCAAGACCGTGTTGGGCGGGGTTTCCTGCATGCCCAGCGCATGGCGCAGCATCGATAGCACGACGGTGATGCGGATGAAAGAAGTGACCGACACCAGCAAAGCCGGCGCCAGGCTCAATACGGTCAGACCGAGCAAAACCTTCAGCGCGGCCGATACTTCGGCCGTTTGCGTGCCGCCGTTGCTCAGGCGAATGTCAACCCCGGGCAGGGAGACGGCCGGCGCCGTGGCCGCCAGGCAACCCGCCGCCGCGGCACACAGCAGTAGCAGCAGGCCGCCGCGCAGCAGGGTAAGGGTCGGCTTACGCATGGCCGGCTCCCTCGTCGCCCGGGGGCGGCGCCGCGCGTGTGCTCAGCAGCTCAATGCCGTGCTCGCCCTCGGCCAGCAGTAGTTCCTGTCCGTGGTAATCGACCACGTACAGCATGCTTTTACGGCCCAGGCGCGTCGCTTCCAGGGTTTGCACGCGGCGCGTTTTGCGCAGCGGCAAGCCCGGGTTGGCGCGCAGGTGTTTGATGGCCGCCACGATGCCGTAAGCTGCCAGCCCGGCCAGCACCACGCCGGCCAGGCTTTGGTAGGGCAGCGATTCACCGCCTTGCTTTTCCTGCTTGAATGGAATCGCGCCGCGCGGCGCCACCGCCATGGTCGACGCTGCCGCCTTGGCCGGCGCGACAGCGGTCTGCGGCTCTGCCCCGGCGGCGGGCAGGGCTGCCGCCAGGCACAGCAAGATGGCGCCTCCTATGCCGCGTCGTGTCATGGCTTGCCGGCCTTGGGTAATTCGGTGATGCGAATGCCAAAATTGTCGTCCACCGCGACCAGCTGGCCGCGCGCCACCACGTTGCCTTCCAATAGCACTTCGACGGCCGCGTCGAGCGCCGAGTCGAGCTTGAGGATGTGCTCCTCCTTCATGGCCATCAGTTCGCCGACGCTGACCACGGTTTCGCCTATGCGGACCGTCAATGTGACTTTTACGTTTTGAATCACGTCCAAATTGCCGCTCAGGATGGACGGGCCGTGGCCGGTGCCGGCACCGAGTTCGGGCAATTCGATTTCCTGCGGTGTGCTATGCACGGTGTGATCTTTCATCTGTTTCCTGGCCTGTTCAAAAGGGTCGTGCGACTTGACGAATTACTTGATGAGTTCGACGGCATGGGAGCCGTGCTGGGCGCCCAGGTGGGCGCGGCAAACGGTGGTGTCGCCCGGACCGGCCACGCGCAAGGCTTGATCGACGCGCGCCGGCAGCG
>JAYVUV010000100.1:0-2615 GCA_043787615.1 Janthinobacterium sp.
CCGCCGCCTCCAAGGCGCAAGGGCTGCGCCGATTTCTGGGCCGTTGGCTGTGATGCAACGTTATCTGGACGCCGTGCGTGACGCCGATCTGGTGCGCAAGGTCGGTCATGTGCGCCAACTGGCCGGCTTGAGCATCGAATCGAGCGGCCCGGAAGTGCTGGTCGGCGAAATCTGCGACATCTTGCCGCGGCGCGGCGGGCGCAGCCTGCGCGCCGAGGTGGTCGGCTTGCGCGACGGCCGCGTCATGCTGATGCCGTATGGCGACATGGAGGGCATCGGGGTCGGCAGCGAAGTGGTGGCCACCGGCCAGCTGCCGCGCATCGCGGTCGGCCCGGCCCTGCTCGGGCGCGTCATCGACGCCTTCGGCGCCCCGCTCGACGGCTTGGCGCCCATCATGACCAAGCAATTTCGACCCTTGAAGTCGGCACCCTTGAACCCGCTTTCGCGTCCGCGCGTGGCCACCGTGCTGGAAACCGGGGTGCGCTGCATCGACAGCATGCTCACCCTCGGCCGCGGACAACGGGTCGGCATCTTCGCCGGCAGCGGGGTCGGTAAAAGCACCTTGCTTGGCATGATCGCCCGCAATACGCTGGCCGAAGTGAATGTGATCGCCCTGATCGGCGAACGCGGGCGCGAGGTGCGCGAATTCATCGACAAGCACCTCGGTGCGCAAGGCTTGCAACGCTCGGTGGTGGTGGTGGCCACCTCGGACCAGCCGGCGCTGGCGCGCGCCCGCGCCGCTTACGCCGCCACCGCCATCGCCGAGTATTTCCGCGACGCGGGCCAGCACGTGATGCTGACCATGGATTCGGTCACCCGCTTCGCCATGGCGCGCCGCGAGATCGGCCTGTCGATCGGCGAGCCGCCGACCGCGCGCGGCTACACGCCCTCGGTCTTCGCCGAGCTGCCCGAGCTGTGCGAGCGCTGCGGCACCGCCGAGTCGGGCGGCACCATCACCGCCTTGTATACCGTGCTGGTGGAGGGCGACGACTTCAACGAGCCGATCTCGGACATGCTGCGCGCCACCCTGGACGGCCACATCGTGCTGGCGCGGCGCCTGGCGCAACAAGGGCATTACCCGGCGGTCGATATGCTGCACAGCGTGAGCCGCCTGTTCGGCGACCTCGCCGAGGAAGCCGATCAGATCCTGGTGCGGCGCGCGCTGGCCTGCATGGCGGTATACGAACGCAACCGCCAACTGATAGAAATGGGTGCTTACCGGGCCGGCAGCAACGCCGAAATCGACCAGGCGCTGGCCTTGTGGCCGGGCTTGACGGCTTTCCTGCGCCAGCGCGATCAACAGGGCGTCACGCGCGCCGCGGCGCTGGCCGCGCTGCGCGCCGTCATGACGGTCAACGCCGCGCCCGCCCTCGCCAAAGACAGGGGCCAGCCATGAGCGGCGACCGGCGCGGCTTCCACTATGCGCTTGAACCGATGCGCAGCCTGGCCGAATGGGACATCGACGCGCTGGCGCAGGAATGCGCCGCCTTGACCGCCGCTTGCGAGCGCCAGCAGTGGCGGGTCGACCAGTTGCAAGCGGCCCTGACGGCGGCGCGCGGCGAGGTGGCCGCGCAACGGGCCGCGCTCGCCGTGCTCCATATCGACGCGCAGCGGCGCGCCCATGCCTACATGGGCCACACGCAGTCGCTGCTGGCGCGCGAACAGATCCAACTCGATCTGGACCGCGCCGCGAGCGACGACGGCCACGCGCGCCTGACGCAGGCCAGAAAATTCGCGGACAGCCTGGACCGCGACAAGGAGAGCGCGGCCGTCCGGCACGACGATCAACTGCGCCGCCAAGCTTATCTGGAGGCGGACGACAATTGGCTGCAACGCCTACATTGGAAGAACAAAACATGAGCACCATCGCCCTGTCGCATATGAACGGCGGCGCCGGCTTGACGCCGGTGCGCAATCCGGAAGGTGCCAGTCGTGCCGACGGCTGGCTGCGCCAAATGGAATTGGCGCGCCTGGCCGAGATGAATCGGGCGCACGCCCCCGGCGCCGCGTCGGCGCCACCCGCGCCGACGCGCCCGCCGGCGCCGATGCTGCCGACAGCCAGCGCCGTCCAGGCCAATGCTCAGGGCGCTCCATCGCCGGCGGCGCCGCGCGCGGGGCCGCGCGCCCTGGCCGCTTACACGCCGCAAACCTGGCCCGGCGCCGCGCCGTCCGGTCCGACGCCGGCCCCGACGGCGCCGCCAACCGGCGCCTATGCCCTCGAATTCGACCACGGCGGTGGCGCGCAGGACGAAGCCGAGGTGCCGGCCAAGCCGCCCCCATCGCCCGCGGCGCAGCACCGGGCCGCTCCGGGACGGCCCGGGCAAGCCGACATGGAGCCGGCCGAGCCGCCCGTGAAAGGAGCCGAGACCGCCGCATCGTGGCAAAAACGCCTGATGCACTTGAGCGGCGAGGGACACGATATCGATGTGTGGATACGCGACGCGCAGCTTGGCGCGGAGCAAGCCGGCCAGGTGGTCCACCGCCTGGCGCAAGACATGCGCGACGCCGGCATGCGCCTGCGCGCCGCCACCGTCAATGGAAAAATCGTCTTCCGCGGGGCGCCATCGCCCGCGCCAGCAACCGAATCACCCCCCTTCACCGTCACTCCCACCGAG
>JAYVUV010000101.1:0-5923 GCA_043787615.1 Janthinobacterium sp.
CCGATCCTGAACGTGCGAAGCGTTACGGGGCAATTTCCGATGTCCTGGATATAAACCGCGACCTCAAGCTTACGCGCTTGGAGCAGGTATTGCCTTTGCCACCAGCTAAGCTACCCGACTGGAAGGGCGTGAGCGATGCGGCCGAGCTGGAGTCAAGTGGACCGCCGACTTATTAATGGTTACCTATCGTTAAAATTGTTAGATGTTTATTCTGAAAAAATACGTTGCCTGTTGGGTAATGCGGCAGGCCGAGAGGACGATAGTTCCATGACGAATCCGCGTGGGCGTTTGGTGGGATTTATTTTTGTGGCAATAGCGATTTTAGTTGCCGTATATTATTTTGTACTTAATTTGCAGGAGCGCGCTTTTCACGTCATGCCAAGCGGGCTGAGCAAATTTAACATTGCAGACCCGTTGCCGCCGTGCGGCCGCTGGAAAGAACACATGTCGCCCACACGTGATGCGGCGACTTACCGCTTATATATCGAAGCGCGCAAGCTGTGGCGCAGCAAAATTGCTTGGCAGCTGACTCGTGAGGAAAACACGCGCATTTTACATGATGTCAGTCTTGCCGCCGAGCGTGGAGACTGGGGCGCGCGTGCGCTACTGGCGCATTTCTATCAACGGGGTCTGGGTACGATGCCGAGCAATCGAGTGCTCGAAGGTGATGCGGACAAATCGGTGGCGATCGTGCGCCAAGCCGCAGCCGTAGGCCAACCCTGGGGTTTGTTCGATCTCGGCGTGGCGTACGAGCACGGTTATGGGGGAGCGCATTACGACAGGGAGATCGCCTGGGCCTACTACCTGAAGGCAGCGCGGCTCGGCAGCCCGGAGGCGCAAATGGCGCTAGCGGACGCATATGCGCAAGCCGACCGCCGCGATGACGAAATGACCATGCTGGAGTGCGCATATAAGCAGGGAAACGGCACAGCCGCATACAGGCTGGCGATGACAATGAAAGTGAGTGAACGATTACAGGAGGCGATTTTACTACACCAAAACGGCATAAAATTTGGCGACGCGAAATCTGCATCCTCGCTCAGGATATTATTCGATGACGGGGTTTGGTTCAGTAACGACCCGAAACATCGGGAGTCGCTCAGCGCCCTCGGCATCGCAGCCGATCCCGAGCGGGCCAAGCGTTACAGAGCGATTTCTGATGCGCTAGATATCAATCCCGACCTCAAGCTGACGCGCCTCGATCAAGTCTTGCCCCTGCCGCCCGCCAAGCTGCCGGACTGGCACGGCGTAAGCGATGCGGTTGAGTTGGAGTCAAGTGCTCCGCCTACCTATTGATGCTCGCGGTGCACTACGGTGTCAGTTAAATAATTCGATTGCTTTGTCGCTGGTGTTGATCGCAAGATGGTAAGCAAACGCAATTAGAAGGATCGACGCCAGCACGCGTATCGATGTCGCGCGCGATGTTGGTCGCCACGTAAGCGGTGGCTTCGCCCGGGCGACGTGAATTGGTCGAAAATGCGGTCTTTGAAATGCGTAGCTTGGCTCCGATAGCCTCAGCGGTTCAAACGCTCCTGCATGAACTCGGCGAACACGCGCAGCTTGCGCGGCACGTGCAGGCGGCTGGCGTGATACAGATAAAAGCCGGGAAAGGTCGGCCACCAGTCGCCGAGCAGCGGCACCAGTCGCCCGGCCGCGATGTCGTCTTGCACTTGCACCTCGAACGCGCAAGCGATGCCGGCGCCGGCAAGCGCCGCCCGCAATAGAATGTCGCCATCGTTGGTGATCAGCGGGCCATTCACCTCGATTTCGACATCGCGCTCCAGGTGCGTGAATTCCCAGCGATATATGCCGCCGGGCAAGCGCACATTGATGCAGCGATGCGCCAGCAAGTCTTCCGGCGTGCGCGGCGCGACGCGCCCGGCCAGGTAGCGCGGCGCGGCGACGGTGACGATGCGGTGGCGCCCGCCCAGCGGCACGGCCACCACATCCTGCGCCAGGTTTTCGCCCAGGCGGATGCCGGCGTCGAAGCCACCGCCGACCAGATCGACCAGCGCGTTGTCGCAATGCAGTTCCACGGTGATATCGGGATACGCTTCCAGGAAGGCCGGCAGATGCGGCATGACCAGGATGTCGGCCGCCGTGCGCGACACGTTCAGGCGCAGCAAGCCGGTCGGCCGGTCGCGCAATTCGCCCACGCCTTCGATCGCGCCGGCCAGGGCGGCCAGCGCCGGTTGCGCGTCGCGCAAAAAGCGCGCGCCGATTTCGGTCACGCCGACGCGCCGGGTGCTGCGGTCGAGCAGGCGGGCGCCCAGGCGCTGTTCGAGCGTGCGCACGGTTTGCGACAAGGCCGAGGGCGACACGCCCAGCTCCCCGGCCGCCTTGGTGAAACTGGCGTGGTGGGCCACCCGCGCGAAGGCGGCGATGGCTGGAAACAGCTCGGGCGCCATGCGCTTATTGTGAAGCTCGACTTCATTGTCCATCCTGATTGCCCCACTATATCCACGCCTGGCCAGAGCGTACCATGCTTGCTCGACATTCACAGGAGCATAGTCCCATGAGCAAATTTTCAGGCAAGGTCGCCATCGTCACCGGCGCGTCCAAGGGCATCGGCGCCGGCATCGCCATGCGGCTCGCCGCCGATGGCGCGCAAGTCGTCGTCAATTATTCGCGCAGCGCGGCGGACGCCGACGTGGTGGTGCAACAAATCATCTCCGCCGGCGGCCAGGCCGTCGCCGTCAAGGCCGACCTGTCCCAGCCGGCGCAAATCGGGCCGCTGGTCGATGCCGCGCTGGAGGCGTTCGGCCGCGTCGATATCCTGGTCAACAACGCCGGGGTGTACCAGGGCGATACGCTCGACACCGTCACCGCCGACAGTTTCGACCGGCATTTTCACCTCAATGTGCGCGGTTTGCTGCTGACCACGCAGGCGGCGGCGCGCGTGATGACGGCGGGCGGCGTGGTCGTCAATATCAGCTCCGGCCTGGCGCACAGCCCTTATGCGATGGTGCATGTGTATTGCGCCACCAAGGGTGCCGTGGATACGTTGACCCGCTCGCTGGCCTTGGAATTGGGGCCGCGCCAGATCCGCGTGGTCGGCGTCGCGCCCGGCTTCACCAAAACCGAGGGCAACGCAGAATCGTCCAAAGGAATGGACGAGTTTTTCATCGGCAAGACGCCGCTGGGCCGGGTCGGCCAGCCGAGCGACATCGCGGCCGCCGTGTCGTTCGCCGTGTCGGACGACGCGGGCTGGGTGACCGGCTGCACGCTCGATGTCGCAGGCGGCATGGTGTTTTGACCGTTCACGCCCGCGCGGCGCGAAGACGCCTCGTGGCGTCAATCTGTCGAACCAGGGCGCTTGGTCGGGAGGGAGGGCGCCATATTTGCGCGGATGCACCGCGCGGGGCGCGTCAGGGCAGCAGTTTGCGCGTGCCCGCCGTGCTGATGTCGTCCAAGTGCCTGAACGCGGGCGCAATTTTGGCGATGTCGTCGGCCGCGACGCCTGAGCGCTCGAACGATACCTTCCATTCCCGAACCACGCGCCACACGTCGCCGACCAGTTCACAAGCGCGGGACAGGCTCAACGAGAACATCGCGTGCCCCCCGAGTGCGTTGTCGAGCGTCGCGAGGCGACCCTGAGCGCCAATACCCAGGTGAAGATAGCGCTCGGTGGCAAGGCTCGGTCGCGGCAGCACATCGTAGAGAGGACTGAGTCGCCATCCGGGCAGGCGAGGGTCCCAGAGGAATCCGTGATTGCGCAAGTGGTCGTCATCGTTGCTCGCGAAGATGTTGAACACCATGCGTTTGAAGAGTTCTGCGTTGTCCGCTCGAATCACGCTCGGATGACAGTATTTGCGCACGGCGAGGGCGAGGTCGGCATAGGATTTTGTTCGCGATTCGGTCTCGTCGCATCCCACAAGGGTCAGGCCGCTCACGAAGCCCATGCGGCGCTCGGTCAAGCCATCGGCGGGCGGGAGCGTCAAGTCCGTCGCCGCCGTGGGGCGCGACCCCTGCGCCAGCCAGTAGCGGTCGAAGCGTCGAATCATCATGACGCGGCGGCCGCCGATGGTGCGCGTGTTCACAGGGGGCACGTTCAAGCCGGCCTCCCGCGCGAGCAGCAACGAAGCACACTCTACTGCGGGGATGTCGAAGGCGTCATTGTTGCTTTGAAATTTTGCGAGCCACAGGGCGCCGTCCACGTCGCGCACGCAGGCTTTGGGACGGGCGCCGCCAAGCGCCGAGCCAGCCATGAAGATGTATTCAAGGTTGGACGGAACATCCGCGCCGGCCTCGATGCGCTCGGCGGCCTCCATCAGGTAGGCCAACGCGTGAACCCCGCCGGTGGCGCCCGTGGGCTCATCGTTGATAGTGGAGCGGATGTCCAGCGCGCCGACCCGGTCACCGCCCGCATGGGGTAGGTATTGCGACTCCGGCAGGCTGTTCGCAGGAACTTTGAGTTTGGCCTCGATAACCCGGCGTCCCCAAGAGTCTGGCGTGGCGTCGCGGATACCGCCGAAGCTCACCAGCTTGTTGACGGGCAGTAGCAGCTTGCCCTTGATGGACTCCGGCCTGCGGATAGCCAGGCTGACAGGGTCAACTTCGATGGCCTCCGCGCGATTCAGGTAGTTCAGGCCGTAGGCGAAACTCGATGCCAACAGTTCGGGACCCTGCTCGGTCATCGTGAGCTGCCCGCAAGGCGCCCAGCTTTCGCCCAGGTATGCGAAAGTCATCAGCTTCAGTTCTTTAGCGGCCATCACGATCCCGCGTTGGAGGAAAGGCCCGGCCGTTGCGCGGCAGGTTTTAAAAGTTCAACTCGTCGAGCTCGGCGGCACCGAGGTCTCGTACGCGCTTCGTCGACTCCCGAGCCCGCAGAGAGGCGAGCGCCGGGTCGGATTCTTGCAGCAGGCCTATCAGTGTGGTTCCCGGCGCAATCGCTTCGAGGTATCGTAGCATTTGTCCGATCGCCAAGCCCGGGTCGCCTTTCTCGATGCGGTAGGCCGTGTTGCGCGATAGCCCGGCGCGCAGGGCGGCATCGACCTGCTTGATATGACGCGCGTGACGCAAACGCGCTAGGAGTTGTCCGAGGTGGACCACCTCCTGCACGAGGTGTGTGCTGAGCACTGCCGATTGTCGTACTTTCATGTTCGTTAAATCATCCTTTATGCCGTCAAAGCTTGATTTAACGAACATCATACGCGTGTGTATGTCACCTGTCCACGATTGCTCGATGAATCGAATACTATACAAATAAGGTTGATTTAACGAACATGAAGTAGCTGTGGCGCAAGTGTCTCCTAGAACAGCGGCCGACTGTGTGCAGGTGCGTTGTGCACAGGGCCGGTATGCTGCTGTGGTCTAATTTGCCCGGACACCTCAATAGGGGGAATCCGCCCTTTGAGGAGAATCACATTTCACGTGCGTGATCGTCTTTCGATGGGCGCGTGTTCCGCCATCAACTCTGCGATCCAATCCATGAACACCCGCAGCCTGCTGCTGACGTAGCGGTTCTGCGGATACGCCACATGCAGCGGCATCGGATCGAGATGCCAGTCCTGCAGCAGTGGCAGCAGTTCCCCGTCGGCCACATGCTGCCTGGCCATGTACTGCGGCAGCCACAGCACCCCCATGCCGACCATGCCGGCCGCCAGATAGGCGTTGCCGTCGTCGACCGCGACCACGTAGCGACCCTGTATTGTAATGGTCTCGCCGTCGCGCCGCAGCACTGCAGGATAGGTCTTTCCGGTCCTTGCCCATAAAAAGCCGACGATGCGGTGCGCGCTGTTTTCCAGCTCGGCCGGATGGGACGGTGCCGGCATGCGCGCCAAATATGCCGGCGCCGCGTACAGCCCTAGCTGCAGGTCGCCCACGTGGCGCGCCCGCAGCGACTGGTCGGTGAGTTCGCCGCCGCGCACCACGCAATCGACGCTTTCCCCGATGAGGTCGATGGGGCGGTCGCTGACGCCCA
>JAYVUV010000102.1:0-4352 GCA_043787615.1 Janthinobacterium sp.
CTTCTGGAAGCGCTCGCGGTCTTCCGCCGCGTCGATCATGTCGGGGCTGGTGCCGATGATGGGCACGCCGTTGGCCTCCAGGTCCAGCGCGAGCTTGAGGGGCGTCTGGCCGCCGTACTGCACGATCACGCCCAGCGGCTTTTCCTTGTCGACGATCTCCAGCACGTCTTCCAGCGTCAGCGACTCGAAGTACAAACGGTCGGAGGTGTCGTAGTCGGTGGAGACGGTTTCGGGATTACAGTTGACCATGATGGTCTCGTAGCCGTCCTCGCGCATGGCCAGCGCCGCGTGCACGCAGCAGTAGTCGAACTCGATGCCCTGGCCGATGCGGTTGGGGCCACCGCCCAGCACCATGATCTTCTTTTTGTCGGTCGGATGCGACTCGCACTCTTCGTCGTAGGTCGAATACATATACGCCGTGTTGGTGGCGAATTCGGCGGCGCAGGTATCGACCCGTTTAAAGACCGGGCGGATGTTCAAGGCGTGGCGCCGTTCGCGCACCGCCGTGTCGGTGGTTTGCAGCAGGAAGCCCAGGCGGCGGTCGGAAAAACCCTTTTGCTTGAGCCGGTACAGCGTGGTCTTGTCGAGCGCGGCCAGCGACTGGGTGTCCAGCCACAGTTCCAGGTCCACGATTTCCTTGATCTGCACCAGGAACCAGGGATCGATGTGGGTCAGCTGATGCACCTCTTCCAGCGTGAAGCCTTGGGCGAAGGCGTCGCCCACGTACCAGATCCGCTCCGGTCCCGGCTCGCCCAACTCTTCCTCGATCTTTTCGCGGTCGCGGGTTTTCTCGTTCATGCCGTCCACGCCCACTTCCAGGCCGCGCAGCGCCTTCTGGAACGACTCCTGGAAGGTGCGCCCGATCGCCATCACCTCGCCCACCGATTTCATCTGGGTGGTCAAGTGGTGGTCGGCGGTGGGGAATTTCTCGAACGTGAAACGGGGGATCTTGGTGACCACGTAATCGATGGAGGGCTCGAACGAGGCCGGGGTGGCGCCGCCCGTGATCTCGTTGCGCAGCTCGTCCAGGGTGAAGCCGACCGCCAGCTTGGCGGCCACCTTGGCGATCGGGAAACCGGTCGCCTTCGAGGCCAGCGCCGAGGAACGCGACACGCGCGGATTCATCTCGATGACGATCATGCGGCCGTCTTCCGGATTGATCGAGAACTGCACGTTCGAGCCGCCCGTGTCGACGCCGATCTCGCGCAGCACCGCCAAACTGGCGTTGCGCATGATCTGGTATTCCTTGTCGGTCAAGGTTTGAGCCGGCGCCACGGTGATCGAGTCGCCCGTGTGCACGCCCATCGGGTCCAGGTTTTCAATCGAGCAGATGATGATGCAGTTGTCCGCCTTGTCGCGCACCACTTCCATCTCGTACTCTTTCCAGCCGATCAGGGATTCCTCGATCAGCAGTTCCTTGGTCGGCGACGCTTCCAGGCCGCGCTTGCAGATGGTCTCGAACTCTTCTTCGTTGTAGGCGATGCCGCCACCGGTGCCGCCCATGGTGAACGAAGGCCGGATGATGACCGGGAAGCCCAGCTCGCGCTGCACCGCCCACGATTCGTCCAGCGTGTGGGCCACGCCCGACTTGGCCGAACCGAGGCCGATCTTGGTCATGGCTTGCTTGAACTTGGAACGGTCCTCGGCCTTGTCGATGGCTTCCGGCGAGGCGCCGATCAATTCGACCTTGTACTTGGCCAGCACGCCGTGGTTGTGCAAATCGAGCGCGCAATTGAGCGCGGTCTGGCCGCCCATGGTCGGCAGAATCGCGTCCGGACGTTCCTTGGCGATGATGCGCTCGACCACGCCCCAGGTGATCGGCTCGATGTAGGTCACATCGGCCATTTCCGGGTCGGTCATGATGGTGGCCGGATTGCTGTTGACCAGGATGACCTTGTAGCCTTCCTCGCGCAGCGCCTTGCACGCCTGGGCGCCGGAATAATCGAATTCGCAAGCCTGACCGATCACGATCGGTCCGGCGCCAATAATCAGAATACTTTTAATATCTACACGTTTAGGCATTTTTCTTTTTCTCCACCGCGTCCATCATGCCGATGAAGCGATCAAACAGGTAAGCGACGTCGTTCGGGCCGGGCGACGCTTCCGGGTGGCCCTGGAAGCAGAAGGCCGGTTGGTCGGTGCGGGAGAAACCCTGCAGCGAGCCGTCGAACAACGATTGGTGCGTCACGGCGCAGTTGGCCGGCAGGGTCGCCGCGTCGACCGCGAAACCGTGGTTCTGCGAGGTGATCAGCACCTGCTTGGAGGCCAGGTCTTGCACCGGATGGTTGGCGCCGTGGTGGCCGAATTTCATTTTCAAAGTCTTCGCGCCGGAGGCGAGCGCCATGATCTGGTGTCCCAGGCAGATGCCGAACACGGGGATGCCGCGCTCGATCAATGCGCGCGTGGCGGCGATGGCGTAGTCGCACGGTTCCGGGTCGCCCGGACCGTTCGACAGGAAGATGCCGTCCGGGTTCAGGGCCAGCGCGTCGGCGGCCGAGGCCTGGGCCGGCAGCACCGTGACCTTGCAACCGCGCTGGGCCAGCATGCGCAGGATGTTGCGCTTGATGCCGTAGTCGAAAGCCACCACGTGATAGGTCGGCGCCGTCAGTTTGCCGTAGCCCTGGCCCAGCACCCATTCCGTCTCGGTCCATTCGTAGGCGGCCTTGGTCGAGACCACCTTGGCCAGGTCCATGCCGCTCAAGCCGGGGAAGGAGCGCGCCAATTCCAGCGCTTGCGCGACGGCCGGCTCGTTGCCCTGGGTGCCGACCAGGATGGCGCCGCCCTGGGCACCCTTTTCGCGCAGGATGCGGGTCAGCTTGCGGGTGTCGATGCCGGCGATGGCGACGATGTTTTCCGCCTTCAAATAGTCCGATAGCGATTGGGTGGAGCGGAAATTGGAGGCCAGCAGCGGCAAGTCGCGAATGATCAAGCCGGCGGCATGCACCTTGGTCGACTCCACGTCTTCCGGATTGACGCCGGTGTTGCCGATATGGGGATAGGTCAGCGTGACGATCTGGCGGCAATAGCTGGGATCGGTGAGGATTTCCTGGTAGCCCGTCATCGAGGTGTTGAACACGACCTCGCCGGTGGTGTGGCCGGCGGCCCCGATGGAAAAACCTTTAAAGATGGTTCCGTCGGCGAGCGCGAGAATGGCTGGAACGGTAGGGCCAGAAAAAAATGGCGGCAAGGGTAACTCCTGATAAAGTTACCGTAGCTGCGCCACGTCAGACCGACCGCCAAGAATCCCGAGCGGTGAGGCTCAAGCTTGGCAAGTGTGTTGAATGATGGGATGGGTGGTAGGCGCTACGGTAGATGTAAGAATGGCTAAACCTTTGAATTATACCGCAAAATTCCCTCGCCAACAATGTGGCGAGCGCGCGGGAAAGGTAAATTTCCTACAAAAAACACACGCCCTGCCTCCCTATGCCAGCAGCGCGGCCACGCCGGCCTTGGCGATCTGCGCGTCTTCCACCGATTTCACGCCCGACACGCCGACCGCGCCCACATGGTGGCCATCGACCACGATCGGCACCCCGCCTTCGAGCATGCCCTCGATCAGCGGCGCGCTCAGGAACGAGACCCGGCCCGTGTTGATCATCTCTTCATACACGCGCGATTCGCGCCGTCCCAGCGCGGCCGTCTTGGCTTTGGCCGCCGCGATGTGGGCCGAGATCGGCGCCACGCCGTCCATGCGTTGCAGCCACAGCGGGTGGCCGCCGTCGTCGACGATGGCGATCACCACCGCCCAGTGGTTGGCCACGGCCTCGGCCTCGGCGGCGGCGGCGATTTTTTTCACGTCGTCCAGCGTCAGTATCGGTTTCATTTGCATGTTCATCTCCTCATTAGTGATCGAAACGGCCGGCTTACTGCTCGCGCCTGGCCTTGAGTTTTTGCTTGAGCTGGACCATCACGGCGGCGGCGGCTTGCTCGCCGGCCAGAATGGCCAGATTACGCCCGTTGAAATCGTTGCCCTTCATGGTGCCCAGGCTGGGCTGGATCACCACGTCCGCCTCCTTGAGCTCGTACTGATTGATGCGCTGGCCCATGATGGCGAAGGTTTGCATCACCACTTCAAGCGAGCTGACGGCCGCTTGTGCGTCGGTCTGGGTCGAAATGTTGACGGCGATGATGAAATCGGCCCCCATGTCGCGCGCGAAACGCACCGGCACCGGCGACACCAGGCCGCCATCGACGTAGTTGTGACCGGCGATGGCCACCGGCTGGAACACGCCCGGCACCGAGGAGGAGGCGCGCACGGCCATGCCGGTGTTGCCGCGCTGGAAGAGGATCGGCTTGCCGTCCTTCAAATCGGTGGCCACCGCGCCGAACGGGATTTTCATCTTTTCCAGCGG
>JAYVUV010000103.1:0-10172 GCA_043787615.1 Janthinobacterium sp.
CTTCCTTGAAGGTGCGCGCGTTCATGGCGAGGGCGATTTCAATCGCGGTGGCGAATAGGCACAGCGGCACCGACACGGCGATCACGCTCAACAGCATCGGCAAGCTGAGGCGCCAGGACATGCCCACCTCTTCCAGCGGCAGCGATTTGAGCATGATGTGGGCGGCCGACAGTTCCAGGCTCATGCCGAGCACGGCCAGCACGCTGGCGGCCAGCCATTTGCCGGCGATCAAGTCGAAGGGCCGGGCCGGTTGCGCCATCAAAATTTCAAGCGAGCGGCGTTCGCGTTCGCCGGCCGTGCCGTCGATCACCATCGACAAGCCGAACACGAAGGCTGGAATGAACAGCATGCCCAGCATGCTGCCGATGATGCGGTTCGAGCGGGTGGCACCGGTGGCCGTGTCGTAGCGTTGCAACTGGATCGGCGAGAGCGTGGCCGGGGAGACGCCGTGCGCCAGCAGGCGGGCGCCGGCGATTTCGATGCTGTATTGGCGCAAAATATGTTCCAGGTCGCGCCGCTGCGCTTCCTTTTCGCCGGCCGAGTCGAACCACAGTTCGATCCGCGCCGGGCGCATGGCGCGGTAATCGTCGGCGAAGCGCGGACTCAGTTTGAGCACGCCGGACACGGTCTTTTGACGCAGCAAGGCGGTGATGTCGGCGTCGCCCATTTCGCCCCGTTCGCTCACCGTCACGTTTTCCCTGCGCAGCGCGGCCAGCAGGGTGGGGGCCTGGGCCGCGCCGATCACCACCAGCTCGATGCCTTCCTTTTCGCTGCGCGTCTCGTTGGCGATCAAGCGGTGCAGGGCGAAGCCGAGCAGGGCAGGCAGCATGGCGCCCAGCAACAGCACGATGGCCAGATTGCGCCGGTCGCGCACCGCCTCGGTCAACTCTTTTTGAAATACCACCAGAAACTTCGGCTTCATGCGGCGATGCCCTCGTCGGTGCCGACCAGATGCACGAAGGCGTCCTCCAGGCTGGCGATGCCGGTCTGGGCGCACAATTGCTCGGGCGAGCCCTGGGCCACCGATTTGCCGTTGGCGATGACGATCACGTCGTCGCACAGATGGGTCACTTCCTGCATCACATGGGTGGCCAGGATGATGCAGCAGCCGTCGGCCCGCAGCGCCGTGAGGGCGGTGCGCAAGGCGCGCGTGCTCATCACGTCCAGGCCGCGGGTCGGTTCGTCGAGCAAAAGATTACGCGGCCGGTGCAACAGCGTGCGCGCCAGCGCCACCTTGATGCGCTGCCCCTGGGAAAAGCCGCGTGGACCGCGCTCGAGGATATCGTCCATGCCCAGCAGCCGCGCCACCTCCTCGGTGCGTTGCCGGATGGCGCCCGCCTCCATGCCGTTGAGCTGGCCGAAATAACGCAGGTATTCGCGCGTGCTCAGTCGTTCATACAGGCCGAATTGATCGGTCAAAAATCCGATATTGTTGCGCACCTTCATGGGATCGAGGGCGGGATCGACGCCATCGACCAGCACCTCGCCGCGGTCGCGCCCCAGCAGCCCGACCAGGGTGCGCAGCAAGGTGGTCTTGCCCGCGCCGTTCGGCCCCAGCAGGGCGGTGGCCTGGCCGTCGCGGGCCGTGAAGCTGACCCCGGCCAGGGCGTGGACCGCGCCGAAGCGCTTGTGTACATCGTCGATCTGGATCATGCGTGCTCTCCTCTGGAAGGTTGCCGACCGTGACAGGGCGGGCGTTAAGGGCGGGCGCCGGCGTTGCCGAGCTGGAAGACGGTGGGTGCAATTTCGTTCAGGCAATCGGCCGCCAGCGGCCGCTCCGGCCGGTCCAGGAATTCGCGCAGCAGGCGCGGCGCGCAGCCCAGCTGGGAGATGCCGTGGCCGGCGTTGCGCACCACGAAGCGCTGGGAGCGGGGCAGGAAACGCGCGGCGTCGTCGGCGCGGCGCGGCGGCGTGACCGGGTCCATCGCGCCCGATAGCAGCAGGGCCGGGGCGGCGATCGCGCCGGGCGGCGCCGTCATCACGGCCGGCACCGCCAGGGCCGGACACAGCGATGCGATGCGCCTGGCGTAGCCGGCCATGAAGGCGCCGCGGTCGTCGTCGGCGTAGGCTTGCGCGCTCAGGCGCGGCACGTCTTCCGCGCACACCACGGCCAGGTGCAACAAGACCGAAACCGGTCCTTCGGCGCCCAGGTCGCCGCCGGCGTAGGCGCGCACCATCAGGGGCGCCCAGTTGCCAAGGAAAGCGTTGTGAATCAAAAAAGGCAGACGGCCGCTGTCGTTGGCCGAGTACAGCACCCCGTGCACGGTCTCGACGAATTTTCGGTTCGACAGCGCCAGGTGGGTGGCCTGCGCCGTGCGCGGATGGGGGAAGTCGAGTGTCACGGCGCCGCCATCGACCCGGCGCAACAGGGCGCCGAATTCTTCCTTCAAACGCGGGAAAGCCTTGGCGCAAGCCGGGTCGGCGGCGCAGCGCGCGAACAACGCGTCCAGCGCGGCCTGGCCATCGCGCGCGCCGGCCGGGATGATTTGATCGGGCGCGGCCACGCCGTCCAGCACCATGGCGCGCACGCTGGCCGGGTAGGCGCGCGCGTAAGCCTGGGCCAGGCGGGTGCCGTAGGAACCACCCCACAGATTGATGGCGCCATAGCCGAGCGCCAAGCGCACTTGCTCGAGGTCGCGCGCCGCGTGCGCGGTGTGGTACAACGACAGCGGATGGCGCAGCGTCGCCGCGCAGCGTGTGAGCGCTTGTTGCAGCCGCTCCTCGTCGGGCGCCTGGTCCGGGTCGCCGTCGGGACAATCGAGCCGGCCCGACAGGCCGGTGCCGCGCTGGTCGATGAACACGATGTCGCGCGTGGCGCGCACGCGCCGGAAGGCGCCGTTGAGCAAGGGCAGGAGGTCGCCGCCGGCTTGGCCGGGACCGCCAGCCAGCACGAACAGGGGATCGGCCTTGGCCGACTCGCGAAACGCCGGCGCCAAGGTGACGTGCAACGCGAGCGTGCCGGCGGCCGGCCGCGCGGGGTCGAAAGGCACCGGCACCGCGAAGCAGCGCAGCGCTTCCTCGGCGCCCGGCATATGGCAGATCTGGCCGCGCTGGCTGGCCGGGGTGGCGGCCCGCGCCGCGCAGCACGACCCCAGGATCAGCCAGCCCATCAAAAGACGCAATCTCACAAGTTTCCTTTGTTGTCGGGTGTCGGTGGCGTGTGCCATCGCCTGTTGACGCTGATTATGCCTGTAGCGCGCCGGCGCCGCCAGTCGCATGGCGGGCGCGCCGGCGCCGTGATCCCGACCGTTTCGACGCGGCCGCGGTCAAACCGAATGGCGCCGAACGCCGGTCGAGGGAGCGTGCATGACGAATGACATTATTTCGGGCAAGTGCCTGATCGTGTCGCCTCACTTGGACGACGCGGTGCTGTCCTGCGGACAATTGTTGGCGTGTCATCCGGACAGCGTGGTGGTCACCGTGTTCGCCGGCGTGCCCGGCGGCGACCGTCTGACCTGGTGGGACGCGGCGTGCGGATTTCGCGCCGGGGCCGAGGCCGTGAGAGCGCGGCGCGAAGAGGACCGCGCCGCCCTCGCCGTGCTGGGCGCGCGGCCGCTGTGGCTAGACTTTCAAGACCGTCAATACCGCTCCGCGGCGACGCGCGATAGGGAGGAAGACGGCGACGTGGCGGCGGCGCTCGACACCGTGATCCGGCGCGAAATGCCGCATACCGTGTGTATTCCAGCCGGTCTGGCGCATCCCGACCATGTGCGCACCCACCGCGCCATGATGCTATTGCGGCCGAGCCATCCCGATAAGCATTGGCTGATGTACGAAGACGCGCTCTACCGGCGCCGCTGGGGCCGTCTGCGGCGCAGGTTGCAAGACTTGCGGCGCCAGGGCGTGCCGGCGGCGCCGGTCGTGCCGTCCGGCACCGGTCCGATGCACGTGAAACGGCGCGCCCTGGCTTGTTACGGCAGCCAATTGCGGGCGTTGGCGTGGCTGCCGCGCGGTTATGCCGACGCTTACGCGCCGGAACGTTACTGGCGGCTCGGGGGAGAGGAAAATATCGCTTGAGCAAGCACTATTTTTATCGTTTCAAAGAATAGAACACGACACTAAGGTGGCGGACCGGGCACGCGGCCGGCCCGGGTTCGTCGCCCCTGCGTGGCGGCGCGTTCGAGCCGCGCGGCGATCAGCTTGGCCGCCTGTCCCAGGTCAGGCGCGATCAGTTGCGGCGCGGCCGGCCGAGAGCGACCATGCGGTTTCCTTGCCGTTGTCGATCAGCACTGTGTGGTAACCGGTCCGTCTGCCGGCTTCGACATCGTCGAGGATGGCGCCGATCATCCACGAGGCGGCCAATTCCACGCCGTGCTCGGCCGCCGCGCGCAGCAGCAGGCCGGGCGCCGGCTTGCGGCAGGCGCATGTCATCCTGTAACACGACCGTATCGCCTGCGGATGGTGCGGACAATAATAGAAGCCATCCAGCCGCACGCCTTGCTCGCGCAACGAGGTAGCCAGGCGCAGGCCGAGCGGCGCCAGGTCGATTTCGCGCAAGCGGCCCAGTGCCCCCCCCCCGGTTGCTTGCTCACGACAATCAGGCGAAACCCCAGCGCCGCCAGCGGCGCAAGCCGTTTCCGGTTCCGCGACACAAGGCGATGCGACCGGTATCCACGTTGTAAGGCGAGTTCTCGCTCAGGATGCCGTCCGTATCCAGAAAAACGGCTTTCATGAACGGCTTCCTGTGATCGACGCGATGCGTGCGCCAGCGACGCCGTGCAGTGGGGCGTCACGCACCCGGTCGCCGATGGCGACGCCGCCATAATGGCATTGCGTCGGCCCGTCGCGTCGATGGCGGGCGAAACTTCCGGGCGGACCCGAACGATCGGCCGGCCTGCGCGGAGGCGGCCGCGCGGAAACAGCGATGGCGCGCGCTCGCCGATCCGGGCGATGTTTTCCAGGCCCGTCGCCGTTGCGGCTTGGCCCCTCCATACTGCGGCGCGCAACGCGCCGCAGTGCCGGTGACATGGCGCAGGGCGGCTTGCCGGTCGGCGCGGAAAGCCGTCGCGGCTCCTGTCTCCATACCTTGGCGCGCTGGCATGCCGCGCTCCTCAGCGCGCGGCGCGCAGCGCGCCGGTGCCGGTGACATGGCGCAGGGCGGCGTCCCAGTCGGCGCAGAAGCGGCCGATGTGAAAGCGCTCGCGCGCATGGCGGCGGGCGCGGGCGCCCACCTCGCGCGCCAGTGCCGGCTGGTCCAGCAGGGTGCGCATATGCGCGCGCAAGCGGGCCGGATCGGTGTCGATGAAGCCGGTCGCGCCGTGTTCGATCACGCTGCCCATGCCGGCCGTGGCCAGCGCCACCACCGGCATGCCGATCATCATCGCCTCAATCACCGACAGGCTTAAACTGGTGTGGCGCGCCGGGTGAAACAGAAAGCGGTAATCGGCTGAAAAATCGGCCAGACCCGCATGTTCGACCTCGCCCAAGCCGCCCAGTTCCTTGGACCCCGCGCCAACCAGGTCGAGCGCGAGCGCGGTGCGCGCCTGCAAAAACAGGTCGGCGCCCAGGCGGCGACCGCGCCGCGCCAAATGATTGACGGCCACCAAGCCGCGCGCCAAGCCACCCCGGTAAGCGATGTCGGCCGGCACCGTCGCGCCATGCTCGATCACCATGGTGGGCGTGCGTCCGCTATTCCACATCAAGGCATTGAACGCGGTCACGTGCACCAGCAGCACATCGGTGTCGTTGACCGGATGAGCCTGATCGGTGGGGTGCAGACGCGGGGGAGCGTGCTCCAGATAGATGGCGGGCAGGGCGCGTTGCGCGGGGTTGAGCAATTCGTACTGGTCTTTTTCGTACTGGGCGTCGCCCTGAAACAGGATGCAGTCGAATTGTTTGCCGGCCAGCGCCTGGACCGGCATGTCGATCACATTGGGACTCCAGGCCAAGTGGCCCCAACGTCCGCCATAGCCGGGCGGGCGGCCCGCTTTCGACAGCACGTAAAAATCGTGCGGCGCCTGGCTCAGGTAATACAGATAACTGGCGTGTGTGTGCCAGGTCAGAATCTTCAAGCGGCGCATGGACAACCCTTCCAGGCTAAGCGGCCCGCCGCGCCCGGTCATCCAGTCTCTGGACGCTGCGCGCCGCGGCAACCGCGGTTGATCGATGCGCTGTCTCGGCGACCGGGCCGGGCATGCCCGCCCCGCCGCCGCGACAAGGGCGCGTGCCTGCCGCGTTTTCCAGCGCGGCCGTGTTCCATCACCCCGATGCCGCCGGCCGATGCACGGGGATGTGAGTGTTCGATGGCGCACCGGCCGCTTCGGTTCCGCCTGGATGGGGCGCGCTGAATATACATCAAGCACAGGCCTGGTCTCGGCGACCGGACCCGATGCGCGCGCGTGATGGGGACGCGTTCGCTGTCGCGCGGCGCCGGCCGTCGCACTACTGTGATGCGTCAAGCGCGGGCGCGAAATCGCCCCGTTCGGCGCGCTCAGGCTTGCAATTGGCGCCGCGCGCGGTATCTTGAAGCGGAAGCTTGTGCCGGCGGTTCGCGGCCCAACCATGATTGTTGTCGGGAGCCATCGGGTCGCCATGCATACCGTTTCCATCACACCTATATCCGACCACGGCGGGGCCGGAGCCGTGGCCCAGGTCCAGGTCGTGGCCGCCATGCCGGACGCCCCCGCCTGCGGACCGATCGCGTTCGCGTCCCTGCGCAGCATCGCGGTGTTCCGCGCGCGCGGGCTGGCCGATCTGCTGTGCGTAGTGCCGGCTTTGCGTGCCTTGCGGCGGGCCGCGCCCAACGCTGTCATCAGTTTGATCGGGTTGCCGGCGTCCAGCGAGTTCGCCGCCCGGTTTCCGCATTATCTGGACGACCACGTGGCCTTTCCCGGCTTTCCCGGCTTGCCGGACAGCGTGCCGCAAATCGGCTTGCTGCCGCAATTTCTCGCCACCGTTCAGCAGCGCGCATACGATCTGGTGCTGCAATGGCACGGCAGCGGCGGATTGAGCAATGCCATCACCGGCGCGCTGGGCGCGCGCCAGCAAGCCGGGTATTTTTTGCCCGGCGAGTATTGCCCCGACCCACAATGTTTCGCGCCATGGGTAGAGCGCGAGCAGGAAGCGATGCGTTATTTGCGGCTGTGCCGTTGGCTGGGCGTGGCGGCCGACGACAGCGCCATGGAGTTTCCCCTGCATGCGGAGGACGAGCGCGGCTTGTCGCTGGCCTTGTCCGCTGGCGCGGGAGCGCCGCTGTCGCCGGGATCGTACGTGTGCATCGACCCGGGCGCGCCGTTGGCGTCGCGCCGCTGGCCGGCGGCCCGCTTCGCGCAACTGGCCGATGGCTTGCTCGCCCAGGGTTGGCCGGTGGTGTGGATGGACGCCGGCGGGCCGCCCTCCGACCCGCCGGAGCCGGACCGGCCCGGTCGGCGCGGCTTCGCGCGGCCCGACGTGGCGCGGCCCTACCCCACGCCACGCCTGGTGTCCGGGCTGGGGCTGGGGCCCACGGCGGCCCTGTTGCGCGGCGCGCGTCTGCTCGTTTGCAATGAAGGCGACACGTCGCAGCTGGCCGCCGCCCTTGGGACTCCCAGCGTGGTGGTGTGTTGCGGCGCCGATCCGCAGCGCTGGGCGCCGCTGGACCGCCAGCGTCACCGCATGGTGTACGCCGCCGTGCCGTGCCGGCCTTGCGCGCACGCGGTTTGTCCGATCGGCCATCCTTGCGCTTTGCAGGTCGGGGTGGCGCAGGTGCTGGCCGAAACGGCGCGCCTGTTTGACACGCGACACTTTCCTTTGCGACAGCATCCCTTATCAAAAAATTAGTTCTATTTACTCAATAATTTAGAGCAAACCTGTTATTGTGTCGGATTGACCAGTTCCGTGCCACACGCTTGGCCGACACGATGAAGATACATAAAAAAACCGTCGCCGCGATCGCCGCCGGGCTGCTGGTATGCGGCGCCGGCGTGGCCGCCTACCGTCTGCTGGGCTGGGGCCATCTGGGGCCGGTCAACAGCCTGCATCTGGACCTGTCCAATCCGGACGCCCTGATCGTCACCCGCAGCCTGTCGGCCTTGCCGCGCGATTTGCTCAGCGTGCCGCTGGCGCGCGACGTGCTGCGCGAGGATTTCCTGTTTTATTACGAGCAAAACGAAGACCGGCTCGGGCTCAAGGGTTCGCTGCGCCGCATCGCCTACGAGCACGAGTTGAACTGGGGCGACCAGTTGATCCGCATGGTGCTCGACGAGCCGGCCGAAGTGGCACTGTGGCGCGACGCCGACGGCGCGCTCAAGCATTTCGTCATCGCCGTCTCGCGCGGCACCTTCACCCGGCTGCTGGAGGAAAGCGGCAAGATCGCCCTCAAAGATAGCCAGCTGACCGTGGCCGGCAGCGTGCGGGTCGACGGCGACAAGGTGCCCGTGTATGCGCTGGCCTATGCCAACAACCGCACCTTGCTGTTCGCCGCGCGCGGCACGCGCATGGTGATCCTGTCCCACCCCGGCATGCTGTACGGCGAAGGCGGCGTGGACGCCGACAGCACCGCCGAGCACACCGTGGCCGGCTTGCTGGCGGCCGACCCGGCCAAGCAGCAACTGCTGCGGCGCCAGTTCCAGCTCGACGGCGCGGCGCCGCAAGGCCACAGCGTGGTCGTCAAGGCCGACTTCCTGTCCTTCAGCTACCAGCCGTTTTTCGGCGCGCTCGAGGCGCTGCGTTTCGACTTCACCAAGGGCGGCGGCTGGAGCACCCGGGCCTTGATCGATGGCGCCAAACTCAAGCCGGACGCCTACGACAGCGCCGCCTTGTGGCCGGTGCTGCCGCACGACCCGGCCGCCTGTTTCAGCCTGCCGGTGGACTGGGCCTCGACCCAGCCGGTGCTGAAAAACCTGAGCGCGCGCAGCAAAACCCCGGTCACCTCCCTGAGTGAGCTGTTGAGCGGTCCGGCGGCGGTGTGCTGGTACGGTAACTCGCGCCTGTACACCCCGGTGTTCGTGGCCACCGCCAAGCAGGGCGCCTCGGTCGAGGGCTTGTACGACAGCCTGTTCGAGGCCGCCATCGGCCGCGCCGGCGCCGGCCCGGTGCAAAAAAAGAGCGGCAAACAGGGCGAGACGGTGTGGCAGCGCGAGGTCAAGACCGGCATCGGCGGCCAGCGCCCGAGCCTGGGCCAAAGCGGCCGGACGGTGGTGTTTTCGGCCGACGCCGCGCTGGTCGAGCGGGTGCTGGCGGTGGCGCGCAAACAGGGCGCGGCGGCGGCCGACCGGCTGGCCGATCCGGCCCGCACGGTCGGCTTGATCGCGCCGGCCGCGCTGTCGGACTTGCTCCGCAAGGAGACCTTCGACGTGCTGCCGGCGGCCGGCGAGCCGGTGCTGCGCGGCGCGGCCGACACGCATCTGGTGCCGCGCTTGAACGCGCTGAAAAAATATCCGGCTTACCGGATGGTGCTCACCACGCCGCCGGCCGCTGGCGCGCGCTGGCAGCCGATCGAATGGCAGGCGATGGAAAAGTGATGTCATCGACCCGCCGCCGCCTGCTCGGCGCCGCCTTGGCCGGCATCGGCTGGGCCGTCCGGTCGCCCGCGCGCGCCTTGACCGGCGCGCCGGACGCGACGCCCGCCGTGCGCCTGTCGCCGGCCCAGAGCCGGGCTTTCCGGGCCTGGATGGTGCGCATCATCGGGGTCCAATTGGAGCAGGGCCCGTCGCCGCGCTGGCAGTCGCGCGATTGCGCCGGCCTGGTGCGCTTCGCCGTGAACGAGGCGCTCGGCGCGCACGACGGCCGCTGGCTGCGCGCCAACGGCATCGCGGCCGACCGCCGCGTGCCGCCCGAGCTGGAACTGGAACCGGCCCAGGCCGCGCTGCGCAACCGCTGGGTGCAAAACGACGGCGCGCTCGGCCACTACGTTTCGGCGCTGGCGCTGGTGCAAAACAATAGTCGCTTCGTGGCGCGCGATGTCAATCAAGCGCAGCTGGGCGACTTGCTGTTTTTCGATCAGGGCGACGAACAACATTTAATGGTGTGGATGGGTGGACGGATCGCCTACCACACCGGCACCACCACCCCTGGCGACAACGGTCTGCGTACCGTTGATGTTCAACAACTTCAAACCTGGAAGGACACGCGGTGGCAACCAGCGGTCAACAATCCCAACTTCGCCGGCGTATTTCGGCTCGCTTTTCTTTCCTGACCCTGTGCCTGGCGGGCGCCGTGGCGTTGGCCGCCGCGTGCCGCCCGAGCTGGAACTG
>JAYVUV010000104.1:0-7233 GCA_043787615.1 Janthinobacterium sp.
GCGCGCGGCGGTGGCCGGGACGGGTTCCGCCGGCTGATCGAGCGCCCGCGCACGACCGCGCAGCCGTCCATCGCGGCCGCGCGCTATCCCGACGTGCTGGTGGCGAGCGCCCACCATAAAAACGGTGCGCTGCGCGCCGTGCTCTATCCCGGCGCGACGGGGCGTCATCCGGTCGGGCTGGCCGGCCTGCGCCCGGGCGCGCTGTATCGCTGCGATGGCGCGCAGGAACACACGCTCACGGCCGATATGCACGGCCGCGCCACGCTGCACGTACTGCTCCAGGGCCGCACCCCGGTCCTGGTGCGCCCGCTTATATAAACAGGAGAATGAAGATGGCATGTTGCGCACTCATCGCCGCGGTGTTCGGGCTGATCATGTCGATCGGCGCCACGCTGCTGCGCCCGAAAAAGAAACCGCGTCGCGGCGCGCAAAGCTGGCGCCTGGAACGGGAGAACGACGATGCGCGATGAGCCAACGCGCGCCGGACCGCGCCGCTTCTCGCTCGGCGCACGCATCGACAGCCTGCGCTACGCCCTGCGAGGGCTGGCCTACGTGGCGCGGACCCAGCATAACGCGTGGATCCATCTGGCGGCGGCGCTGGCGGTCGGGGCCGGCGGATGGCTCTGCCGCGTCGATGCCGCCGACTGGCGCTGGCTCGCCCTGGCCATCGCCCTGGTGTGGGTGGCCGAGACGGTCAACACGGCTTTCGAATACGTGTGCGACGTTGTCTCGCCGGAATACCATGTGGCCGTCGCGCGCGCCAAGGATATCGGCGCCGCCGCCGTTCTGCTGTGCGCGGCGGCCGCGCTGGTGATCGGCGCCCTCACCTTCGCGCCGTATTTGCCGGCGCGATGAGAGCGAGGGCAAGCGTCAAGCGAAACGGGCCAACTCCGTTTCGGTGAAGCCGGCCAGGCGCCGGGCGGCGATGTTGAACGGGCCTTTCAGCACCGGCGCCTCGTGCTGCGCGGCCAGGCGATCGTAGGTGGCGCCCGGCTCCAGCCCGCGCTGCTGGCACAGGTAACGATACCAGCGGTTGCCGATCTCGACATGCCCGATCTCGTCGCGCAGGATGATGTCCAGGATAGCGGCCGCCGCCAAGTCGCCCGCTTGCGCGATCTTGGCGCGCAGCGGCGGAATCGCGTCCAAGCCGCGCGCTTCGAGGGTGCGCGGCACCAGCGCCATGCGGGCCACGATGTCGCCACGGGTTTTTTCGACCATTTCCCACAGGCTGTCGTGGGCGGGAAAATCGCCATATTGGTGGCCGAGCGCGCGCAGGTGGGCGGTGAGCAGGGAAAAATGCTTGGCCTCTTCCTGCGCCACCCGCAGCCAGTCGGCGTAATACTCGAGCGGCATGGCGGGGAAGCGCCAGAGCGCGTCCAGCGCCAGGTTGACCGCGTTGAATTCGATGTGGGCCAGCGAATGGATCAGCATGGCCCGGCCCTCCCGGGTGACCATGGAGCGCCGCCCCACCAGACGCGGCGGCACCAGCTGCGGCCGTGCCGGCCGGCCCGGTATGGCGCCGGCGGGCGCGAAAATGGCGTCCACATCGACCTCCCAGCCGCCGGCCAGATAGGCTTGGGCCAGGGTGGCCACGCCCTCGGCCTTGGCCACGGGATCGGTGTCGAGCAAGCAGCGCAACGCGTGCGCGCGCAATTCTAGTGGTCGCGCCATGGGTTTCTCAATGGAAAGGTGCTCAGTATACACATCAAAACGCCCGGCCGGGGCCGGCGAAGGCGGGCCGCCGATGCCGGAATGGCATGTTTGATTGGCACAACGTCACAGCTAACAAATAAATATCACGCCCACCCTCAAATCCGGTTGACTGCTGCCGTTACCAGAGTTGGGGAGCGGCCCGCTTGGGCGGCTCCATCGTAGCCGGATACAGGAAAGCAGCCCCATGAACACCATCAAACCCCACGCACCGGACCCGACGGCCCCGCCGCCGCCGGCGGCCGCCAATTTTTTGCAAGCAGGCAAACCGGTCGCGGTCGCCGCCACGCCCCCGCCGGTTGTCGGCGCCACTCCGGTCGCCGCTGACAAGGCCGCCCCCGTCGATCGGGCCGAACTGAAATATTCGATAGAGGCGATCAACAAATTTTTAAAGGTCAATAGCGAGGTCGAATTCAGCATCGACGATGCCAGCGGCAAGGCCGTCATCAAGGTGATCGACACCGAATCGAAAAAGATTTTGCGTCAATTCCCGTCCGAGCAAGCGCTTGAAATTGGCAAGGATCTCGGCAAGCTGAAGGGATTTTTGATCAACAGCGAGGCTTGAGTTTCTCACCCGCCGCGCCGGCACCGCCGGCAAAGCCGTCAATTTGGCGAGGCGTCGGTCATCGCCGGCGATGTCGGCTGCACCTCCAGGGCGGTTTCATCGGCCCATATTTCATAGGAAACAAAACGCCCGGGCCTTGCGGTACAGCTGGGTTTGAAACTTTATTGCGCTGGCGCTGGCGCCGGTGCCGCTGCCGGCGCGCGGTTTTGCTCCTGGGCCTGGGCCGCTGCGGCTTTTTCCTGCTTGGCCTTTTTGTTGGCCATATGACGCCCCACCACGCAGCCGCCCACCGCGCCCACCACCGAATGATGGCCGGCGACATGGCCGCCGACCGCGCCCACCGCCGCGCCCTTGAGGCAGCCGGCCGCCAAGGCGGCGTTGCTGGTCAGCGCCAGCATGAGGGGAATAAGGGCCAGTAATTTTTTCATGATGAACATTCCTTCTGATTAAAACAGGAATGTAACACTTCTGGCGCGCAACGCGAACACGCCAGACCGCACGGCCGGGCGCGATGACCACCGCGTCCCGGCGCAGCGCGCCGCTACGCTACGGAGACGGCTGCAAACGCCAGCGCTGGCAATCGCCACCGATCCACTGCCACTGCTGCACATTGGCGCCGGCGGCGGTCGAACAAGCGTTCACGTCCAGCACCAAGCCGCTGTTCCTCGACACCAGGCGGAAATGGCCATCGCCCACCGGTTCCGGGCGCCACGCCTGGCAAAGGGCGCCGTTCGGGGTCCACTGCTGCACGTTGCCGCCATTGGAAGTCGAGCAGGCGTTGACATCGAGCGCCAAGCCGCTATTGATCGCGGTCAGCACATAATCGCCATTGCCCTTGTTCTGCACGTTCCAGCGCTGGCAATTGGCGCCGTTCGGCGTCCACTGCTGCACGTTGGCGCCGGTCGCGTTGGAACAGCCGCTCACATCAAGCGCCAAGCCGCTGTTTTTCGAGATCAAGGTGTAGATCCCGCTGGCGACCGGGTTGTCCATCGGCCCGGTGGCGAACTTGATCGAGCAAGCGACGTTGACCAACTCGAACAAGCGGCTGCCGTCGGCGGACGGCAGCAGTTGCGTGCTGTAGCCGTTGCAGACATCGCTGCCGGCGGCGGTCATGGCCGCCATCGGCGTGGCGCCCTCGGTCCACACACCGTTGCCATTGTTGGTGTTGTACATGAAGGTGCGGCCGTTGCCGGCGGCGATGGCGTCGTCGCCGTTGCGGCGCAAGACTTCGCCCGTCACCAGCAGGCGGCCGTTGGCGCTGCCGTCGTTATACCAGCGCACCGTCGGCGTATGACGGAAGTGGTTGCCGGAGCTCGACTCGATGCGGGTGCCCATATTGGACGCCGTGCCCCAATCGACGCCGTTGCCCGACGCGCGGATGAACGCCTCGCAGCGGGACGCTCCGCACACCTCGTAGCTCATCACATAGCCGCCGTTGGGCAGGCGCGCCACCTGCGGCATGCCGGGACGCTGCACATTGCCGTCGCTGACGCCGACGTCGATGGTGTCGCCGCTCCAGCTCAGGCCGCCGTCGTTCGAGACGCGATGGGCGATCAGTTGGTTGTAGCCGCCGCCCTTGTATTCCTCGCTGGAGTAGTACAGCACCAGCCGGCCGAAGGCGTCGACGGCGAATTCGCCCTCCCACACGCCGGTGCCGCCGGACACGGGCGTCGACAGCAGGCTCCAGCTGTGACCCTGGTCGGTGCTGCGGTAGATCTTGATGGCGTGGGCGCCGCCGTTGGTGGTGGAGGTGGTCCACAGCAGCGCGCCCTTGGGGGTGTTGCCCACCGCTTGCGGCACTTCATACAAGCCGCTGCAGCAATGGCCGGGGTCCGGCAAATTGATGGTGGCGATCTGGCCCCAGCTGGCGCCGTCGTTGTTGCTCTCCCAGATCGTGCTTTGAGTATTGCCGTAATCGAAGCTGGCGATCAGGCTGTTGTTGGCGGCCAGCCTGATCATGCGCGGATAAAACGAGGATTGGTTGCCGAGTGTGACGGCGGCGTTGGCGTCCAGCCAGCACAACATCGCCAGCAGCATAGCGAACAAGCGTATTTTCATATTGTATGTTTCTCCATTTTTGCGGCGACAAAAAAGCAGGGAGCAAGCGCGCGGGGACTGGTCGCGTTTGACGACAGGTCTTCCTTGCTCATTTTAATAATATTAATATTTGTATTTCTATCAGATAGTAACAGTATTAAACTTATTTTTTTATAAAATTCCGCCGCGATGCCATCGTAGGAATAGGCAAACAACATCCCGCTTCGTGCAACAAGCGGGCTTGGCTTGCTTCGATACTGGAAGCCCGTTCAACGAAGGAGTTTCATCATGACCAACATCGCACTGATCACCGGAGCCAGCCGTGGCCTGGGCCGCAACACCGCATTGAACATCGCCCGCCGAGGCGGCGACGTGATCATCACTTACCATAGCCGGGCCGATGAGGCCGAAGCGGTGGTGGCGGAAATACGGGCGCTGGGCCGGCAGGCGCTGGCGTTTCAACTCGACGTCGGCGACACCGCCGGCTTCGCGCCGTTCGTGGCCAAACTGCGCGCCGCCCTGCAAACGACCTGGGGACGCGATCACTTCGATCATCTGGTCAACAACGCCGGCCACGGCGAGATGGCCTTGATCGAGCAAACCACCGAGGCGCAGTTCGACAAACTGGTCAATGTGCATTTCAAAGGCGTGTTCTTCCTTACCCAAAGCTTGCTGCCGCTGCTCGCCGACGGCGGCCGCGTGGTGAACCTGTCGACCGGGCTGACCCGCGTATCGTATCCCGGCTTCGGCGCCTACGCCGCCGTCAAGGGCGCCATCGAAATCTTGAGCGTGTACCTGGCCAAGGAACTGGGCGGGCGCGGGATCGCCGTCAACACGGTGGCGCCGGGCGCGATCGAAACCGACTTTCTGGGCGGCGCCGTGCGCGACATGCCCGATTTGAACCAGGCCTTCGCCGGCATGATCGCGCTGGGCCGGGTCGGCGTGCCGGACGACATCGGGCCGATGATCGCCAATCTGCTCGGCAAGGACAATCGCTGGATCAACGCCCAGCGCATCGAGGTATCGGGCGGCCAAGTGATTTGATCGCCCCGTCCGGTGCGTCGAGGTCGTGCACGGTCAGGGCCAGGCCGCCGGCGCAACCGAATCCGCTCGACACGAACCACGTATCGAAGCCGGTTGAATTGAGACCGGCCTGAACACCTTGAAGAGCGAGGTCGGCGCCGACGATGCCGACACCGGGCCGGGCCGGGCCGGGAGGGTCCGCGCGAATCGGCGCTTTGCCAAACCGATCGAGCATCCGCCCGATCCGCCGCGTTTTTTCCCGACTCTACGATTCGTCATCGCAGAGGCACCGGGCAACCGGGCGCCTCGCGCCGGCAGCGACATGCCGCCCCCTCCCTACCAGATCAAAGCCGGCGGCTAAGCCATCGCGTGCATCCTGCCGTGCGCCGCCGCCGTGTCGCGCACCGGCGGCAAGCCGAACATGCGCCCGTATTCGCGCGTGAATTGCTGCACGCTTTCGTAACCGACCGAGAACGCGGCGTTGCTGGCGTTCGAGCCCTCGGCCAGCATCAGGCGGCGCGCCTCGATCAAGCGCAACTGCTTCTGAAATTGGAGCGGGCTGAGCGAAGTGACGGCCCGAAAATTCTGATGGAAGGACGAAGGGCTCATGCCGGCCACCTCGGCCAGCGTTTCCACCGACAGGCGGCGCGCGTATTGCGCCCGCAGCAGCGCGATCGCGCGCGCCACCCGCTGCACGTGGCCGTTGGGCGAACCGAGGCGGCGGATGGCCGGACCGTGGCGTCCGGCCAATAACCAGTAATGAAATTCCCTGAGCAACTGTGGCAGCAACAAGGGAAGGGAGGCCGGCCGGTCCAGCAAACGCATCAGCCTCAGCGCCGCGTCGCTCACCTCCGCCTCGGTCTGGTCGTGCCCCAGCGGCGGATGATCGGCTTCGCGCAGCGAGCTCATTTGGGTGGCCAGATCGGCGATGATCGCGTGGTCCAGATCCAACACCAGCGAGTAATACGGCTTGCGCGCATCGGCCTCGACGATCTGGCTGGCGGTGGGCACATCGGCCATGATCAGCAGGGAGTCGCCGGGGCCGAAGGTATAAGACTGCTTGCCCATCGTGACATGTTTACTACCTTGCAATACCAGACAGGCCAGCGGCCGTTGTATCGCATACATCAACTCGGTGCGCGTGCCGTTGCGGATGGCGGCCAAACCCGGAATCGCCGTCAAGGCCACCCCCGCCCGATCGCTGTGGGCTTGGGCGTACCGGCTTACCGCCTCGAGGAGACTATTTTGCATACACATAATTCTATGCCATTTTTTAAAACCCGGGTGAACCGCGATTCGTAGGAATAGGCAAACAATGCCCAGCTTTGAGCACTGCGGACGGCGCCGCCGCCGCGATACTGGCTACATCGGGGCCGCACCTGCGACAAGGCGACAAGCGAGCCGGCCACGACCTTCCCCCACATTCAAGGACCCATCATGAGCAAGATTTTGATCGTACTGTCGGCCGCCAAACACTGGACCCGCGCCGACTTGAGCACCTACCCCACCGGGTACTGGGCCGAGGAATTCATCGTCATCCACGAAAAATTCGTCCAGGCCGGCCATCGCGTCGAGCTGGCCACCCCGGGCGGCGTGTCGCCCACCGCCGATCCGAAAAGCTTGACGCCCGCCTACGCCGGCGAACATCTGGCCCATTTCGCCAGCTACCTGGAACTGCTGGGCGGCGAACTGGCCGCGCCGCGCAAGCTCGAACAAATCGACATGGCAGGCTACGACGCCGTGGTCATCCCCGGCGGCCACGGCCCGGTGGAAGACTTGTACCGCGACCGCGACATGGGACGCCTGCTGTACGCGGCCGACCGGGCCGGCAAAATCATCGCCACCGTCTGCCACGGCCAGGCCGCCCTGCTCAGCGCCACCCACCTGGACGGCGAGTG
>JAYVUV010000105.1:0-19163 GCA_043787615.1 Janthinobacterium sp.
TTGGTGGCCCGGGGCGGAATCGAACCACCGACACAAGGATTTTCAATCCTCTGCTCTACCGACTGAGCTACCAGGCCAAGGCGCGAAATTATACCAGACCGCGAACGCCGGTGGCTAGTCCCGCGCCGCCGGCCCGGTCCCCGACCCTTGCAATAGCGTTCAATACATCGCCGCCCGGGCCGCCTAAGATCGTGGCTCGATCAATCGGATGGAAGCGGCTTATGACAGAGAACTTATTACAGCAAGCGGCGTTGCCGGAGCGTTGCGTGATCGTGGTCGATCGCGCCTTATCGGTGGGCAAGGCGGCCAACGCGGCGGCGGTGCTCGCTTTGACGGTGGGTCAGCGTCATCCCGGCCTGGTGGGCGCGGCGCTGGTGGATGGTTCCGGCCAGTCGCATCCCGGTCTGATACCGATCGGTATCACGGTGCTGGCCGCCAGCCAGCAAGAGTTGTCCCTGATCCAGTCCAAGGGCAGGGCGGCGGCGTGCGATATCGTCATTTTTCCCGTGCCGGGCCAGCAAAGCACCGACTATGTGGCGTTTCGCGCGGCCGTGGCGGGGTTGCCGGAGTCGGCGTTGCAATATATCGGGCTGGCGCTGGTGGGCGACAGAAAGCCGATCAGCAAGATCGTGGCCAGCCTGGGCTTGTTGAAATAAGTTCAGCGCAGACCCTTGCGGTAGTCGCCGGGCGTAATGCCCATGGCGCGCCGGAAGCTGCGCGTCAAGTGGGCCTGATCGGCGAAGCCGGCCGTGGCCGCCACTTCGCCCAGCGGTTTGCCGAGCCGGATCAAGCCGCCGGCCAAACGGATGCGGGCTTGGCGCTGATAGGCATGCGGTGTCATGCCCATCTCGGCGCTGAAGGCGCGGAACAGGCGGAACAGCGGCAGGCCGGCGGCCGCTGCGATGTCGGCCAACGGGCGCTGCTGGGCCAGGTGATGATCGAGAAATTCGCGCGCCAGCCGCACCGCGCGTTCTTCCTTGCCGACGGCGACGGGTGGCGCGCCGTCGCGCACGTGGCGGGCGAACAGGCGGCCCGCGAAGGCGAGGTAGCGCTGTTCGCGCAGCAGGGGCGAGCCCTGCCGCTGCGAGCAGCGATGCACGCCGTACAGGGCGGCGGTCAGGGCGGCGTCGCGGATGATGGGTCCGTTTAAGCTGACGCCGCGCGTCGGGCGCTCGTCGCCGGCCAGCATCCGCAAATGGTCGAGTTCGACGTACAGGGTGCGCAGTTTCCAGCCTTGTTCGTCGAGCGGGGTGCCGGCGTGGGGCTGGTCGGCCGCGATGGCGTACAAGTCGCCACGGCGCGCGATATGTTCGGCGCCGCGCATGCGGATGCGCACTCCACCCCAGGTCAGCAGCGCGAAACAGGCGGTGTCGTGGGTGTGAACGTCGTAGGAAAAGTCCCTGAAGCGGCCGTGCAGCAATTCCGCGCCCAGGTCGGGCGCGCGCCAGATGGTGGTGTCGGCGTTGTCGTTGCGCTGTGCCATGGCGTCCGGGAGCGAAAGAAGAAAATCGTACTATATATGAAGTACGCGCCTATCCCTTGGCTTCGGGGATGCGCCGTCAAGCCCGGTTTGGGGCCGGCGATCTTCTGATGCGCGGTTCGGCGCCGGCCCGACGTGCGAACGCCGCGCGCATCGGCGCACCGCCACCACCTCCAGATATTCGGCGTCGATCCGGATGCCGCCGTCCTCGGCTTGGTTGTTGCTGGTCCATAGCTGCCGCAAGTCGTGGCGCAGGGCGGCTTGGCCGGCGTGGTCCAGCGCGGCCAGGGCACGCACGGGTAGGCCCATAATAGTTGAAGAAAAAAGTGGCCACCCCGGCCGGCGGGAACGGGTAGCGCATCGGGTATTGCATTCGCATCGTGTTCAGGCTGGACGTGCCTTGGCGCAGGCGGTCGCGCACCACCGCCTCGTTGCCCCATTTCAGCGGCGATTCCATGTGCGGCGGCGGCGGCGCGTGCTTGTCGATGATTTTGAACATCTGGCCGACATGCCCCTCCGCCGTCCAGTTGGCCATGACGACGAGTCCGCCCGGCCGGCACACCCGCAGCAGCTCGGCGGCCACCAAGTCCGGACACGGCGCGAACATGGCGCCGATCAAGCTCACCGCCAGATCGAAGCGGTCTTCGTCGTAGGGCAGCATTTCGGCGTCGCCCTTGTCGAAGCGCACTGCCAGGCGCTCGGCCGCAGCCAGCATGCAGGCTTGCTCGATCAAGTTGGTGGCGATGTTCACCCCCGTCACCTCGACCCCGGCGCGCCCGGCCGGCAGGACCGAGCCCGGACCGGGACGCCGCCGGCGCTCTCGGTTAAGATGGTCGTCCTCAATCATTGAAATGGGAGCAACATGAGCACCGAGTCCAACCAGCGCGCCGCGCGCATGCTCGGCGTGGCCGCGCGCGTGCACGCGATCGAGCCGTTCCGGGTGATGGAAATGGTCAAGGCGGCGGGCGAGTTGCGCCGCGCGGGCGTGGACGTGATCAGCATGAGCGTGGGCGAGCCGGACTTCACCGCGCCCGATCTGGTGGCGGCCGCCGCGATCGACGCGATCCGTGCCGGCGTTACCCAATACACCGACGCGCTCGGCTTGCCGGCTTTGCGCGCGGCGATCGCGGCCCATTACGCCGTCGCCTTCGGCATCGCGCTCGATCCGCGCCGCGTGGTGGTCACGGCCGGCGCCTCGGCGGCCCTGCTGCTCGCTTGCGCGGCCTTGGTGGATGAGGGCGACGAGGTTCTGATGCCTGACCCTTGTTATCCCTGCAACCGCCATTTCGTGAGCGCGTTCGGCGGCCGCGCGCATTTGGTGCCAAGCGGCCCGGAGCAGCGCTACCAGTTGAGCGCCGACGACGTGGCCGCCCGGTGGGGGCCGCGCAGTCGCGGCGTGATCGTGGCCTCGCCCTCGAATCCGACCGGCACCTCGATGAGCGGGCCGCAGATGCGGCGCATGCTGGCGGCGGTGCGCGAGCGCGGCGGCTTCGCCATCGTCGACGAGATTTACCAGGGTTTGTCCTACGACCAGGCGCCGCACAGCGCGCTCAATTTCGATCAGGACGTGATCACCGTCAACAGCTTTTCGAAGTATTTCAATATGACCGGTTGGCGCCTGGGCTGGCTGGTGGTGCCGGAGGCGCTGGTGCCGGTGATGGAAAAGCTGGCGCAAAACCTGTTCATTTGCCCGTCGGCCATCGCCCAGCACGCGGCGCTGGCGTGTTTCGATCCGGCCTCGATCGCCATCTATGAACAGCGTCGCCTGGAATTCAAGCGCCGCCGCGACTTCCTGGTGCCGCAGTTGCGCACGCTCGGTTTCCAGGTGCCGGTGGTGCCGGACGGCGCGTTTTATGTGTACGCCGATTGCGCCGCGCTCAATCATCCGGCCCGCGCCGACAGCGCCGCCTTGAGCATGGCCTTGCTGCGCGACGCCGGCGTGGCGATCGTGCCGGGCGACGACTTCGGTCACGCCGCGCCGGCGCGCCATGTGCGCTTTTCCTACGCCACCGATTACGCCCGGCTGGAACAGGCGGTCGAGCGCATGGCGGCCTGGTTGCGTTGAGGTTTTGCTCCAATCACTTTACTGAAAATGTTATGACATGAATCTCTGGTTCCGCATGCTGTGGATGTTTTTGACGGTGCGCCAGCGCGGCGCCGCCGGCTTGTTCGACACCACCCGTTTGCGCATGACGGTGTTGCCGAACGATCTCGATTTCAACGGCCACGTCAACAATGGCCGCTATTTGACCCTGGCCGACGTGGCGCGCATGGACTTCGTGCTGCGCACCGGCTGCGCGCGGGTGGCGTGGCGTCTGCGCGCGCGGCCGGTGGTGGGCGACGCGCTGGCCAAGTTCCGGCGCGATTTGCGCCCGTTCCAGCGTTACGAGATCGAAACGCGCCTGCTGGCCTGGGACGAGAAATGGGTGTTCGTCGAACACCGTTTCGTGCGCGGCGGGCGGGTGCTGGGGGTGGTGTTGATGCGCGGCGTGTTCGTGGCGCCGGCCGGCCCGGTGACGCCGGCGGCCTTGCTGGAGGCGCTGGGCGAGACGCGCCGCTCGCCGCCGCTGCCCGACTGGGTGCGCGAGTGGAGCAACAGTTGCGACCGCTTGAGCGAGGTGTTGCGCGCCGAAGAGTCGCTGGCCGGCGTCGTGCATGCCGGGCAAGCGGCGGCCGACGATTAGATACTAAGCGCCCAGGGCCAGGGCGTAGCGCGCGTCGTTGGCCGCCGCGCCGCTGCGGACCCGCGGCAGGGCCGAGGCGCGCACCGACACCGGCTGTTCCTCGCCCAGCAACGTCACCATCGCCGGCAAGTCCATGCCGTTGATGGCGGCCTGGAAGCGGCGTATCAATTCACGGCTGAGTTTCTCGCTGGCGGGCGTCGCGGCCTGTTCGCGCAGCCGGCGGCGCGCGCGCGCCAAGTGCTGGCGGGCGTTCACGGCCTTGGTGCCGAGCGCCGCCGCGATGTCGGCGTGCCCGCATTCGAACACCTCGTGCAAGACCAGGGCCAGGCGCTCCGATGGCGACAGGCAGGCCAGCAAGCGGGCCAGCGCCTCACCCAGTTCGGCGCGCCGCAGCAAGCCATCCTCGGGCGGCACCGCCGGTACTTCGGGCGTCAATTCCAGGGCGGTGCGTGCCGCCAACGCCTCGCGGGCGCGCGCGCGCAGGCGGTCGATCGACTGGTGCCGCACCACGGTGGTGAGCCAGGCCGCCGGTGCGACCAGCGCGGCCCGATCGCCGTCGCGCCATTTGAAAAAGCAGTCTTGCACGATGTCTTCGGCTTCGGCCGCGCTGCCGACGATGCGGCAACTGATCGCTGTCAAGCGCGGACGCAGTTGTTCGAACGTGGCGTGGCCGGTATCGGTATCGGTTTCGGTGGTGGGTGGCATCGACAATCTCCTGTGTGGGCGCTGTTCACATGACGCCTGGCGCTATCGATGTGTGACATGCCGAGCATATATTTTTTTCTTCGTCACACGGGCCGGGTCGCGTGCGTCAAGCGGGCAGTGAATCTACTTTACCGCGAAAGGACGCACATGATGTCGAATTTTCCCCAAGCATTGGGCCTGGTGCCCACCGTGATCGAACAAACAGGACGCGGCGAGCGCGCCTTCGATATTTACTCGCGCCTGCTGAAAGAGCGCGTGATTTTCCTGGTGGGCGAAGTGACCGAGCAATCGGCCAACCTGATTGTCGCGCAGCTGCTGTTTCTGGAATCGGACAATCCGCACAAGGATATTTCGCTGTACATCAATTCGCCCGGCGGCTCGGTGTATGCCGGCATGGCGGTGTACGACACGATGCAGTTCATCAAACCGGACGTATCCACCCTGTGCACCGGTTTCGCGGCCAGCATGGGTTCCTTTTTGCTGGCGGCCGGCGCGATCGGCAAGCGCTACGCCTTGCCCAATGCCCGCATCATGATCCATCAGCCGCACGGCGGGTCGCAGGGCGTGGCCTCCGATATCGAAATCCAGGCGCGCGAAGTGCTGTATCTGCGTCATCGCCTCAACACCATTTATGCCGAGCGGACCGGCCAAACCGTGGCGCGGATTGAAAAGGATTCGGACCGCGACCATTTCATGTCGGCCCAGCAGGGGGTGGAATACGGGGTGATCGATCGCGTGTTGACGACGCGCGAAGGGGAGTGAAAGGCTGGTTGAAAGGAGCCGGGAGCGCGGTCGCCTGCTACTTGTAAGCGGTGACCCGCCCGCGCGCAGCGCGGGCGAATCGTCCAGACGACAGGGTGTCGTATGGGCGTGTCGACTTAGGCGATATCGCGCGATTCACCGCGGATGGCGCTCAAATCGTCTTTTTTCTGGGCCGAGGTACGGTCGTGCAGCGCCGATTTGATGTCGTCGATCGAGGCGCCGTCTTCCAGGGCTTTCGTGATTTGCTCACGGCTCACGCCATCTTGTTTGGCTTCTTTCATGATGTCATGCGCATCTTGGCGCGATGCGCCCGCGCCTTTGAACAAGTCGCCCAGATGCTTGGCTTCCTTAAAGTCGGCAGGGCTCATTTTAAAAAATGCCGGCATGCTCATTATTCCCATGATATTTCTCCAAATAGTTAAATAGATACGGTCACTGAAGCGACCAACGTATTACGCACTGATACAAAGTTGCGGCATCGGACTCCTTTACCACGTAAGCTTTGTTGAAAGATAGGTGGCGCGAACGTCGGAAAGAGTTCCAAATCGCAAAAAAAGTATCGATCGTCGTATCGGCAGTGCGGTAGGGGAGCGCATGACGACATGCGCCGGCGCGCGGCCGGCACGGCAAGCTCGGTGTCGATGGGCTTTTTTTTGCAATGGAAAGAGGAAGACGGGCGGCGGCGCGCGGCCCGCAAGTAGACTTCGATCCGCGCGGTGCGGGCGGATCGACCAAATGACGCGATGTCGGATGGGTGTGCGGATTTAACCGATGAGGTCGGAGTCGTCGCTATCTTGGCTTCCGTCCTGTTTTTGCTCGGCGATGTTTTGCAGATCCGATTTGATCGTCTCGATCGAATCGCCGCCTTTCAAAGCCTTTGCGATGACAGAAGGGCTGACGCCATTTTCCCGCGCCGCTTGCATGATATCGTGCATATCCTGACGCGACGCGCCGGCGTCCTTGAACAGGTCGTGCATATGTTCTCTGAAATCGCCGGAACCCGTTTGACCGCCGTTGTTTACATTCATGCTCATGATAATTTCCTCGATAAAGTAGAGGCCAATGAAGTGGCCGGATGGTTGTGCGTCGAACAAAGGTCGCCGTATCGAATCGCTTCGCCACGCAATCTTTGTTGATAATAGGTGGCATCAACCCGGACATCGTTTCTTATTGGGGAAAGGCTTTACATGACTTTACTTTGAGCTGGGGGCCTGCGCGGCGTACGGAATGGTGGTTTGCGGATGGACCGCGACCATCGGGCAGGTTCGAGCCGCGTATCGTGTGCAAGCGCCAGATGCGGTGCACAGGTTCGCCGGGAAAATCATTTCGCTCTAGGCGCGCGGCCTGAGCGTGCGGGAAATTCAAAGGCATGGGGGGAGCAATGGATGACGCGGACGTGTGGCCGACGCTGGTTGGCGGTCAACTTGGTGTGGCTGGCCCGCTGGCGCGGCGCGCAAGCGGGCAGTCAAACGGTGCGATGGCGTGAGGCGTGCGCGGTTTATCCGATGAAGTCGGAGTCGTCGTCGCCGTACTTTTTTTGATACGCGATATCTTGCAGATCCGATATGATCGTGTCGACCGAATCGCCGCCGTTCAAGGCTTTTAAAAGGACACTGGTGTCGACGCCATCTTGTTGCGCCAACTTGATGATATAGCGAACATCTTGCTGCGATGCGCCCGCATCGCTGAACTCGTCGGCGATGCTTTGCAGATCCGCTTTGATCGCCTCGATCGAATCACCGCCCTCCAGGGCTTTGGCGATGACATTGAGGCCGACGCCGTTGTCTCTCGCCGCCCTGATGATATCGTCCATATCTTGCTCCGATCCACCCGCCTCGTCGATCATGTCGCATACATACGCTCCCCAGCTATCATGCTCCGGTTGACCGCTTTCCCTCGCGCCGCTCGTTCCGTTCGTTACACTGCTGACCATGGTGATTTTCCCTCAAAATAGTGTGCCGATAAGGCTGATTGGTAAGTAAGAAACATAGGTGGCGGCATCGAATCGCTTCGCCAGGCAATTTTTGTCGATAGATAGGTGGCCTGCGCCGCTCAATAGTTTCGTATTGAAACAAAACGTTACTTGGCGGCCGAGGCGCCGGCCTGAGGAAAAATGGAACTGTCTTGTCGCGCGGTCCACTGATAGGCGTAAGTGAGCGCTTCCTTGTGGGCAGCCGGTGATCGGCTCGTTTCGAGGTCGCATGAACATGGTGTTTTTCATTGTCAACGCGGCAAGGTGATCGATGATTTCCCTTTCTTCCCGATCTTCGGCCCACGGCGCGCAACCCGGCGCGCGCCAGCATTTCCTGCAACATGTGGCGCGCAGCTACGAGGCGCGCTCCCGGCAACTGCGCCAGACGGTCGATGTGCTGGGCGACGCGCTACGGCTCAATCGTTACCAGCTCAGCTATTACCGCAAACAAATCGGGCAGCTGACATCGGGCGGCGAGCTGGACGTATGGCACGCGCGCCACATGCTGTGCCGCCTGAGCGCGCAGGCGTTGGAGCTGCGGGGCCGCTATGAGCGGGCCGAGCAGGCCGAACGCGCGGCGCTGGCCATGGCCGAGCGGATACGGCGCAGTGTCGACGGGATTCAATCCAGGCGCTCGCATTTGTCGGCCGATTGCGCGTCCGCCGCGCTGCCGGACCAGCCACCGCCGTTCACCGAAGTGGCGGCGCTGGCGGACTAAGCCTGCCCATCCGATTGGCTACAGATTTTTGTTGCAGCAGGCCAATTTTGGTATCATGTTCGTTGATCGGCGCTCGGCCGATATTTTTACAACGGAGATGCGGGAATGAAATTACGACTGCTGCTGTTAGGCGGCGCCTTGCTGGCGACCGGTGCCATGGCCGCGCCGCGCGGCTTCACGGTGGAAGACTTGGTCGCGTTGGAGCGGGTCGGCAGTCCGGCCCTGGCGCCGGACGCCTCGCGCGTGGTGTACACCGTGCGCAGCACCAATATGGACAAGAACCGCGGCAACACCCAGCTCTGGATGCTGGACTTGCGCGCGCCCCAGGCCGCGCCACTGCGCCTGACCCAGGCCGACGCCAGCAGCAGCGATCCGGAATGGGCGCCGGGCGGCGACGCGGTGTATTTCCTGTCGGCCCGCTCCGGCTCTTCACAGGTGTGGCGCTTGCCGCTGGCCGGCGGCGAGGCGGCGCAAGTGACCGATCTGCCGCTTGACGTCGACAATTTCCGCCTCTCGCCCCAGGGCGACCGCTTGGCGTTGAGCCTGGCCGTGTTCCGCGATTGTCCCGACCTGGCTTGCACCAAGGCCCGGCTCGACACCAAGAGCAAGACCCGCGCCAGCGGCCAGGTATACGACCGCTTGTTCGTGCGCCACTGGGATACCTGGTCGGACGGGCGCAACGCGGTGCTGTATTCGGTGCCGCTGGACGCGGCCGGCAAGGCCGCCGCCGCGCCGGTCAGCCTGAGTGGCGCGCTGGATGGCGACGTGCCGTCCAAACCGTTTGGCGACCACGACGAATATCACTTCAGCCCGGACGGCAAGCGGGTGGTGTTCTCGGCCCGCATCGCCGGCCGCAGCGAAGCCTGGTCCACCAATTTCGACCTGTATGAAGTGGCCGCCGATGGCGGCGCGCCACGCAACCTGACGGCCGACAATCCAGCCTGGGACACCAAGGCCATTTATTCGCCCGACGGCCGCACCCTGGCCTACCTGGCGATGGACAAGCCGGGCTTCGAGGCCGACCGGTTTCATCTGGTCTTGCTCGATGTCGCCAGCGGCAAGAAACGCCGCCTGGCCGACGACTGGGACCGCTCGATCGCCGAGTTGCGCTGGGCGCCGGACGGCAAGCGCTTGCTGGTGACGGCCGACGACCTCGGCCAGCACCGCCTGTTCGCCATCGACGCCGCCAGCGGCAAGGTGGCGGCGCTGACCGGCGACGGCTATGTCGGCGATTTCGAGGCGCGGCGCGACACCATCGTGATGACCCGGACCAGCCTGGACTCGGCGGCCCAGTTGTTCAAGCTGAAGTTGGGCGCCCCGGCCGGCGAGGCGGTGCAACTGACCCGCTTGAACGCGGCCGCCCTGGCCGATGTGCGCTTCGGCAAGTACGAGCAATTTTCCTTCGTCGGCGCCGGCGGCGAGACCGTGTACGGTCACGTGATGAAGCCGTGGAACGCCAGCCCGGACGGTAAATATCCGCTCGCCTTCCTGGTGCATGGCGGCCCGCAAGGCAGTTTCGGCAATTCCTGGAGCTACCGCTGGAATCCGCAGGTGTACGCGGGGGCCGGCTATGCCACCGTGTTCATCGACTTCCATGGCTCGACCGGCTACGGCCAAAAGTTCACCGACTCGATCAGCGGCGACTGGGGCGGCAAGCCTTTGGAAGACTTGAAAAAAGGCTTGGAGGCGGCCGTCAAGAAATTCCCGTGGCTGGACCGGGAGCGCAGCTGCGCCCTGGGCGCGTCCTACGGCGGCTATATGATGAACTGGATCGAGGGTAACTGGCCGGACGGCTTCCGCTGCATCGTCAATCACGACGGCGTGTTCGACGCGCGCGGCATGGCCTACGCCAGCGAGGAAGTCTGGTTCACCGAATGGGAAAACGGCGGCGCCTATTTCGACGTGCCGGAGTTGCACGAGAAATTCAATCCGGTGCATCACGTCAAGAAATGGAAGACCCCGATGCTGGTGGTGCAGGGCGACCTCGATTTCCGGATTCCGACCAGCCAGGGCTTGAGCACGTTCACGGCCTTGCAGCGTCAGGGCGTGCCGAGCAAATTGCTGGTGTTCCCGGATGAAAACCACTGGGTGCTCAAGCCGGCCAACTCGGTGCTGTGGCATCACACCGTGCTCGATTGGCTCGACAGTTATCTGAAAAAATAATCCGGCGCCGTCACGCGCGCATGGGGGCCGGCTTTTGCCGGCTTTTTTTGGCGCGGCGTGTGATATATCAATCAAACATCGATGAAAAACGCCCGCGGCAAGCCGCAGGCGTCGGAAAGGCGAACCTGTGTCAGCGGCGCATGCCGGCCGCCGTCACAGGAAGCGGAACACGATCGGGCAGTTGACGATGAAGCCGGTCGAGCCGAAGGCCGCGCCGCCCGGGCCGGTCAAGTGGCCGGCCCGCACCATGCCCAGGATCTCGAACTCTTCACGCAGGCGCGAGCGGTAGTCGTTGTCGATCGCGTTCTGGGTCCACTGGCCCACGTTCATGTCCCACAGCGGGCTGTAATCGGTGGCCACGGTCGGAATGCCGCCCAGCACGTTGAGCGGGCCGCCTTCACCCTTGAGCGCGCTGTCGAAACCCTGGCGCTGCGGGTTGATTTCGCCGGCCACGTTGTTGACCGCGCCGTTGATGATGGCGAACAGGCGCTCGACGGCGCTAAAGGCGCTGTCGTCGTTGCCGACCTTGATGTCTTGCAGCGCCGGCGCGTAGGTGACGTTTTCGAGCGCCGCCGGCAGGGTGTGGCTGGCGTCCAGGCTCAGGTACAGCACCGGCCGCGCGAAGCTGAAGCCGGTGGTCAGTTGCAAGGTGACGACGTTGTCGCGCGGGCAGATTTTCAGCACCTTGTCATGCACCAGGCTGTGATCGACATTGCCGTCGCAGAAGCGGTTCAAGCTGGCCTCGTCCTGATTGAAGGACAACATCGGCGCGTTGTAGATGTAGCTGCCGATTTTGGCCAGCGGGCTGTAGTCGGCGTCGCCGATCGAGCCGGGCTGGGTCGCCACGGGCGGGAAGAAGTTCGGCGCCGCGCCCGGGGTGACCGAGACGGCGGGCGAGAAATCGACCCGGCCTTTTTCGAACACCACAGTGGTTTCGCCATTGATCAGTTGCTGGCTGGCCTTGCGCACGGCGTGGCCCACCTCGGCGAAGTTCAGTTTGGCGGAAAAATTCAAGCCCAGCGCCTCGGCGTTCTTTTCATCCGAGGTGTCGGTCAAGACATACCAGACCGTCTCGCCGCTGGCCAGCTTGCCCTTGTACAGCGGCAAGGTGACGGTGCCCGCTTCCTGGTCGACCGTGCCAGCCCCCAGCAGCTTGTACGGTCCGATCAATTCCTTTTGGACGGTGGACGGCGCGGTGCCGAAATACGTGGCCGGCACGTCGGCGCCGATCGAGGCCGGGGCCGGCTGGATCTCGTCGATCGGGGTCGGGTTCTGGATCGCCGTCAAGCCGCTGGTGAAGTCGCCGCTCACGCCGCCCGGGCTGGTGGTGGAGGGTGGCGCCGTCGGCGCCGGTGGGGTGCCGGCCACCGGGACCGGGCTGGTGTTGCTGTCGCCGCCGCCGCCGCAGGCCGCCAAGAGACTGCTCAGCAGTACGGTGCATAGAAACTGTGTGCGCATGGAATACTCCAAATGAAATGAGTGAATGGGTCGATTAGAGGAAGCGGAACACGATCGGGCAATTGACGATCAAGCCGGTCGAGCCGTAGGCTTTGCCGCCCACGCCGGTGATCCAGCCGTTGCGCACGTGGCCCAGGATTTCGAACTCGCCGCGCACGCGCGAGCGGTAGTGGTTGTCGATCGCGTGTTGGGTCCATTCGCCCAGGTTGATGTCCCACAGCGGGCTGTAGTCGGTGGCCACGGTCGGAATGCCGCCCAGCACGTTGAGCGGGCCTTCGCCATCGCCCTTGAGCGCGCTGTTCAAGCCTTGGCGCTGCGGATTGACCACCCCCGGTGCCACATTGACCGGGCCGTTGGTCATCAGGAAGATGCGTTCCACGGCGCTAAAGGCGCTGTCGTCCTCGCCCACCTTGATGTCGGTCAGCCCCGGCGCCAGGGTGGCGCCTTCCAGGGCGGCCGGCAAGGCGTTGTTCGATTCCGTGCTCAGGTACAGGACCGGGCGGCCGAAGCTGAAACCGGTGGTCAGTTTCAAGGTCACCAGGTTGTCGCGCGGGCAGATCTTGGTCACCTTGTCGTGCACCACGGCGTGGTCGGCGTTGCCGTCGCAGTATTGGTTGAGGGTGGCCTCGTCCACATCGAAGGCGACCATCGGCGCGTCGTAGATGTACTCGCCGATCTTGGCCAGCGGCGAATAGTCGGCGTCGCCCACCGAGCCGGGCTGGAGCGCCGTGGGCGGGAAATAGTTGGGCGCGGCGCCCGGTGTGACGGAGTGGACCGGCTTGAAGTCGACCCGCCCGCTTTCGAACACCACCGTGGTGCGCCCGTCGATCAGACGCTGGGATGCCTTGCGAGCGCCACGGCCGACGTCCGCGTAGCTCAGTTTGGAGGAGAAATTCAAGCCCAGCGCCTGGGCGTTTTTCAAGTCGTTGGTGTCGGTCAGGATGTACCAGACCGCTTCGCCGCTGGCCATCTTGCCTTTATACAGGGGCAGCGTGATGGTGCCCGCGTTTTGGTCGATCACGCCGGCCTTGAGCAGTTGATACGGTCCCACCAGTTCCTTTTGCACCGACGAAGGCGGCGGTCCGAAATAGGTGACCGGCACGTCGGCGCCGATCGAGGGCGGCGCGGGTTGAATCTCCGCGACCGTGGTGGTGGGGGGGAGGGCTTGCGCACCGGCGAAGGTGGCCGCGCAGGCCATGGTAAGCGCCGCCAAACTAGTTTTCATACGTTCTCCTAATGGGTGAATCCGAGAGCTGTCATATCGGTCCGAACAGACCTGCCGAGGAGCGCACGCTGGTGCCGTGAACGGTGTGCTCCGCAGCCTCTGTCGCGCCGTGCTGGCGTTTCATTACACATAAAAGTGAGTAAAGGAAAATATTGTTTTCACGCCCAGCGCGCCGGCCGAGCCGCGTTTTTTTCTGTAAGGTTCGGCCGCGCCGGCCCGACACAGTGGGGTAGGGCCGCGGCCCGGGCGCCGCCTTGGCGGTCTTATCGTTCACTTTGGAAGGCATCACATGACACGCATCTTCACTCTCGCCGGCGCCCTGGGCGCATTGCTGCTGGCCTTGCCGGCGCTGGCCGCCGAACTGCCGTTCAACCAAGCCCAATTCGATGCGGCCCTGGCCGCCGGCAAGCCCGTGGTGCTCGACTTCGCAGCCGACTGGTGCCCCACTTGCCGGGCGCAAAAGCCGGTCATCGGCGCCATCTTGCAAGAGCCGCAGATGGCCGGCTTGACCTTGTTCGTGGCCGATTTCGATACCGAGCGGGCTTTGAAAAAGACCTACCGGGTGGCCGGTCAAAGCACCCTGGTGGCTTTTAAGAACGGCAAGGAAGTGGCCCGTTCCACCGGTCAGACCGGCAAGGAGCCGCTGCGCGCCCTGCTGGCCCAGGCGTTGTAGGCGGCCATGGATTTCTCGCCCGCCACCTACGGCCTGGCTTATCTGGCCGGCCTGCTCTCGACCCTGTCGCCCTGCGTGCTCCCGCTGCTGCCGATTCTGATCGCGACGGCGGTGTCGGCGCATCGGCTGGGGCCGTATGTGCTGGCGGCCGGCTTGACGCTGTCGTTTTCCGCCCTGGGCTTGTTCATCGCCACCATCGGCCTCTCGCTCGGGCTCGACCCGGGCGTGCTGCGCCAGGGCGCCGCCGCGATGCTGGTGTTGTTCGCCGTGCTGTTGTTGGCGCCGCCGCTGCAACGGCGCTTCGCCGCCGCCTTGGCCGGCCTGGGCGCGGGCGGCGAGACTTTGCTGTCGAAGTTGAATCTGCGCGGCTTGGGCGGGCAATTCGTGATCGGGCTGGTGCTGGGCGTGATCTGGAGTCCGTGCGTCGGCCCCACGCTGGGCGCGGCGGCCACGCTGGCGGCCCAGGGCCGGCACGTGCCGGCCATCGCCGCCCTGATGCTGGTGTTCGGACTGGGCGCGGCCACCCCGCTGGTGGTGTTCGGCTCGCTCTCGCGCGGCGCCATGCTGGCCTTGCGTTCGCGCTTGCTGCTGGCCGGGCAGCGCGGCAAATATCTGCTGGGCGCCATCATGCTGGTGCTGGGCTTGGGCATTGTGAGTGGCGCGGACAAGCGGCTCGAAGCCTGGGTGGTCGATGTCTCGCCCGCCTGGCTGACGGCGCTGACCACGCGCTATTGATTACGCCTTATTGAGCGCGCCTTATTGAGCACGCGTTATTGCTCACGCGTTATTGATCACGCGTTATCCATCACGCCTTATTGAGCACGCGCCGTTGCCGCGCGCCGGGCTTACTCCGCCGCCGGGCCGAAGCCTTGGCCGCGCAGCAGGGCGGCGTCGGCCGCCGGCGGCCGGCCGAACAGGCGTCGGTATTCGCGGTTGAATTGGGACGCGCTGTCGTAACCGACGTCGTAGCCGATGGCGCCGGCGTCCTTGCCGTCCGTTAGCATCAGGCGGCGCGCCTCCTGCAAGCGGATTTGGGTCCGGTATTGCAGCGGGCTCATGGTCGTGACGGCCTTGAAATGGCGGTGAAACGAGGTCGGGCTCATGCGCGCCCGGGCGGCCAGCTGGTCGATGCTGATCGGCTCGGCGAAATGGGAGCGAATCCAGGAGGTGGCCAGGCCGATCCGCGCCAAATGGCTGCCGGCCGTGGCCACGTGGCGCAGCAGCGCGCCCTGCTCGCCTTGCAGCAAACGGTAGTAAATCTCTTGCTCGATCAGGGGCGCCAGCACGGCCGCGTCGGCCGGGTGGTCGAGTAGCTTGAGCAGCCGCAGCAGCGGTTCGGCCAGGGACTCGTCCATGGCGCTCACGGCCAGCGCGGGTTTCTCTGGCGCGGGCGGCGCGGGCGGCAGCGCCAGCAACATGCCGGCCAGGCGGCCCGGATCGAGATCGAGCGAAAGCGACAGCAATGGCCGCTCGGGACTGGCCTCCACGATACATCCCTGCACCGGTACATCGACCGTCACGATCAGATAATTGCTGGCGTTGTATTCGAGGATGCGCTCGCCCAGCAAGACGCGCTTGCGCCCCTGCGCCACCACGCACAGGGTGGGCCGGTAGAGCGTGTTGACGGGCGGGCGCGGCTGGTCCGAGCGGAACAGGGTCAGCCCGTCGATGGGGCTGGCGTGCCGGCCGCCGGCGCAATGCCGCGCGATCGAGCGGCAGAGTTGCTCGAGTGTGGTGTCCATTCCATTTTCCATGAGAGGGTCGTCGCCGATTGGCAGGATCAGGCAAGATATTAACAGGATGTGGCTCACGTCGCCGGCGCCGTCGCTGGCATAGTGGAGACCTCGCGATGACAGGGATATCGCGGTATTTTCTACCATGAAAGGATACGACATGACTGACACGACACGCATTTGGTTCATCACGGGTTGTTCCACCGGGCTCGGTTACGCCCTGGCCCAGGCCGTGCTTGAGCGGGGCGAGCGCGCGGTGCTGACGGCGCGCCGGCCGGAGCAATTGGCCGAGCTGGCCGCGCGCCACGGCGAGCGCGCGCTGGTGAAGCGGCTCGACGTCACCGACGCCTGGTCGATCGAGGAAGCGGTGGCCGCGGCGGAAGCGCGTTTCGGCCGCATCGATGTGCTGGTCAACGCGGCCGGCTACGGTTATCTGGCTGCCATCGAGGAAGGCCTGGACGACGCGGTGCGGGCTCAGTTCGAGACCAATGTGTTCGGCTTGCTGGCAGTGACCAAGTGCGTGCTGCCGGGCATGCGCGCGCGGCGCGGCGGCCATATCGTTAATATCAGCTCGATCGGCGGGCTGCTGGCGTTGGCGGGCACCGGCCATTATCACGCCACCAAGTTCGCGGTGGAGGCGCTGTCCGAATCGCTGTGGCATGAGGTGGCGCCGCTGGGCGTGAAGGTGACCCTGGTCGAGCCGGGGCCGTTTCGCACCGATTTCGCCGGGCGTTCGCTGATCGAGTCGCCCACCGTGATCGCGGACTATGCCGAGACGGCGGGCAAACGGCGCGAACAGACGCGCGCCAATTCCGGCAAACAGCCCGGCGACCCCGTAAGGGCGGCGGCGGCCATCATCCAGGCGGTCGAGGCCGAGCAACCGCCGCTGCGCTTGCTGCTCGGGGCGACGGCGCTGAAGATGGCGTATGACAGGCTGGACGCGTTGCGCGCCAATTTCGACGCCTGGCGCGACGTGACCCTGAGCGCGGACTATCCCGAGTTCGGGCGATAACGCGCGCCCGCCGGCGTGGGAGGTGTGCCAAGCGCCGCGCCGGCGGCCCGGGAGAGTGGGAGGATCGTGCAAGAGATCGGTGCGATCGTGCCGGGCCGCGCCGGGCCGCGCCGTTCGGCGAGGACGACGCGGCCCGGCTTGAACGAGGCTGCGGTCCGCGCGGCGGCCCGGTATCAAGCTTGGTAATGAAGGGCATCGGCGATAGTCGATTTCCCTGCGCGCGCTAGCGCGGCGGGCGGGATCAGCGCCGCCGATAAATCGACGGGGTGGCGCCGAAGGTGCGCCGGAACAGGCCGATGAACGCGCTGGCGCTGGCGTAACCGAGATCGAAAGCGATGCGCGTCACCGGCAAGCCGGCGGCCAGCATTTCGAGCGAGCGCATCATGCGCGCGCGCTGGCGCCAGGCGGTGAAGTGGAAGCCGGTTTCGGCCACGAAGCGCCGGCTCAGCGTGCGTTCGCTGAGGCCGGCCCAATCGGCCCAGCCGCGCAGGTCGCGCGCGTCGGCCGGGTCGGCGATCAGGGCGCGGGCGACGCGCTGGAGGCGCGCGTCGCGCGGCAACGGCAGGCCGAGCGGCTCGACCGGCAGACGGCCGATTTCATCGACGATCACCTGCGCCAGACGCGCCTGGCCCGGGTCCAGCGGCCCGGCCGGAAAAGTGGCCGCGCGCAGCACCGCCGCCCGCAGCAAGTCGGAGGTGCGCATGGTGCAGGGGCCGGGCGGCAGCGCGGCGCAGGCGGCCGGATCCAGATAAACGCTCCAACCCTCGAACGGTCCGTGCGAGCGCGCCGAATGCACCACATCGGGCGGCAGCCATACCGCGTGGATGGCCGGCACCAGCCACACCCCGTCCGGCACCGTCACCGACATCAAGCCGCGCAGCGAGCCGAATAGCTGGCCGCGCGCGTGCCGGTGCGGCGGCGAAACGCGTTCCTGGTCCTGGCTGCCGGCCGCCACGATGAGCAGGGGGCCGTCGGGCATGGACAGGGTGACGGGGTCGAGATGGAGGTCGGACATTGGCGGCATCGAGCGATAAGTTGGCGCAAGCAGTGTACAGCCGCCACGACGGGGCGGCTATCCTTTCGATCATCGATAGGAGAAACCCATGGACCCGCAAGCGATGCCGGACCGGCCCGACCTGGATGCGCTGTACGCGCCACCGTCGGAAATGATACAAAAAGGTGTGTTGGACCATCTGGTCGATTTTCACGAAGTCCATATCCGGGCCGCGCGCTTTTTTTGCCTGGCGACGGGCAGCGAGCAGGGGCTGGACGCTTCGCCCCGGGGCGGGGCGGCCGGATTCGTGCAGGTGCTCGACGCCCGGCAGGTGGCCTTCGCCGATTGGCCGGGCAACAACCGGATCGAGTCGCTGCGCAATATCGAACGCGACCCGCGGGTCGGCATGCTGTTTTTGTTTCCCGGCTTGGAGGTGTTTTTGCGCATCAATGGCCGCGCCCGCCTTTCCACCGCGCCGGCCCTGCTGGAGCGCCTGCGCGAAGCGGAGCGCACCCCGAAGACGGCCACGGTGGTGGCCATCGACCAAGTGCTATTCCATTGCGGTAAAGCGATCAATCGCGCGGAACTGTGGTCGCCCGAGGCGCGGCTCGCGCGCGCCGCGTTGCCGAGCGTGGGGCAGATGAAGGCCTCGATGGCCAAGCTGGACGCGGCCCAGGCCGAGCAGATCGACGCCCACTACACGCGCGCGGTCAGGCACGACCTGTATTGAAGGGCGGTGGCGCGCGGCGGAAAGCGTGGCGCAGCGCGCGGCGGGCCGAATTCGATTAGACTGCGCCGACCGCATTCAACCCGAAAGGAATCCCCATGCCTGACAGCGCAACGCCGTTCACCCTGTATGCCTTTTGGCGCACCTCGGCCACCTACCGCGTGCGGGTGGCCCTCAATCTCAAGGGCTTGAGCGCGCACGAGCAAATCGTCGACCTCGACGCCGGCGAGCAACGCTCCGAGGCGTTCTTGAAGATCAATCCGCTGGGCGCGATCCCGGCTCTGGTGGAAGCGGGGCAAGCGCCGCTGACGCAGTCGCTGGCGATACTGGAGTTTTTGGAGGAATTCGCGCCGTCGCCGCCGATCTTGCCGCGCGATTTGCACGCGCGCGCCCGGGTGCGCTCCATCGCCGCCATGGTGGCCGCCGATCTGCACCCCTTGATCACGCCCCGGGTGAAAGGCTACCTGACCGGGAACGCCGGGTTCGACCCGGTGGCCTGGCGCGCTTGGCAGACGCATTGGGCCGCCACCGGCTTGGCGGCGCTCGAGCAACGCCTGGCCTCGGAGGCGGGAACGGGTAGGTTTTGTCACGGCGATACGCCAACCATCGCCGATATTTGCCTGGCCAGCATCGTCTCGGTGTTGCGCGTGTTCCAGATCAGCGTGCCGGACACGCCCACCATCGACCGCATCGTGGCGGCGTGCGACGCGCATCCGGCCTTCGCCAGCGCGGCGCCACTGTTGCAGGCGGGCGCGCCCGCCTAGCAGCCTGTCGGACTTGGGATCGTCGGCTGCAAAATGCGCTGGGACGGTCCATATTTCGCCGCTTTCTCGGCCAATAGCTCGCTATTGGCACTG
>JAYVUV010000106.1:0-3477 GCA_043787615.1 Janthinobacterium sp.
GAACAACGCCGAACCGAAGCCCTTCGTCTGGACAAAATCAGCAGAAGTTATCCTGTCGAGCATCGAGCGATTTTGTCTGCGAATTTCTAACTCAGGACATTAGCATAGTTCAGGCACGCGCGCGGCCGCGTGGCGCGCCACCGCCGGCGGCTTTGCTAGGGCCGGCGCAGCGGCAAGCTGACGCACACCAGCAAGCCGCCGCCGTCGGCCTCCTCCAGCGCGATCGCGCCGCCGTGCTGGCGCACCGCCGACTGCGCGATCGACAAGCCCAGGCCGCTACCGGTCCGGGTTTGCCGGGGCGCGCGGAAAAAGCGGTCGAACACGCGCTGGCGCAGCGCCGGCGCGATGCCCGGCCCCCGGTCGCGCACGCTGAGCAGCACGCCGCCAGCCTCGATCGCCAGCGCCACCGTCACGATCGCGCGCGGCGGACTGTATTTGATCGCGTTGTCGACCAGATTGTCGATCAGGGAGGTCAAGCTTTCGCGCTCGCCCAGGATGGTCACGCCCTCGCCGGCCAGCAATTCGAGTTCGATCCCGTCGCGCGCCGCCAAACTCGACAGCGCCGCCAGCCGGTCTTGCAGCAGGCTGTCGAGCGCCACCGGATGCCGCGGCCCGCCCTCGGTGGCGTCGCTGCGCATCAGCAGCAGCAATTGGCCGACCAGGCGCGCGGCCCGGTCGCTGCTGCTGAGGATGCCGGACAATAGCTCGCGCTGACGCGGCTCGACGCTTTGCGCCTGCAAGGCCTCGACGTTGATCCGCATCGCCGCCAGCGGCGTGCGCAACTCGTGGGCCGCGTCGGCGATGAAGCTGCGCTCGCGCCGCGCGCTTTGGTCGACCCGCAGCAGCAAGGCGTTGATGCTGTCGACCATGCGCGCCAATTCCAGGTGGGCCGGCTTGAAGGTCAGCGGCGCCAGGTCGCGCGGACCGCGCAGCGCCACTTGCTGCGACACCTGGCTCCACGAACGCAGCGCCAAGCGGATCGACAACCAGGGCGAGAGCAGCAGGAACGGCAGGCTGATCACCAATGGCAACAGATAATAGCCGCGCGAACTGATCACGACGAAGGCTTCCCACGGTCCGACCGGGGTCAGCAACGCCACCTGGGTGTCGGACAGGGTCGAGCGGCGCGTGCGCATATGCCAGCGCCGCCCGTTGATCTGGCGCGTTTCCAAGCCTTCCCGGGCGCTGGCCTCGATCGGCGGCAGCTTGCCCAGGGTGCGGTAGACTTGGCGGCCGCCCTGCCACACCAGCATATGCCGCCCCAGCTCGTCGGGAATGACCACGCCCTCCTCGTGTTCGCGCAAGGCCAGCTCGATGGCGTACAGGCTTTGGTGTTGCTGCGCGGGTTTGTCGGCCAGGCTTTCGGCCACCCGCATCACCGCCTCGTAAGCTTGCATCGCCTCCAGCGCGTCGTCGTCGTAATTGCCGTCGATCACGACAAAGGCCATCAGCCCGACCCACAATAGGCTCATCAGCAAAAGCTGCGCGAGCATCACATGGCGCAACAGCCTGGGCCGCCGCCACAGCGGCCAGCGCGGCGCCCTCACGGCGCGCCGCCGGCCGGCTCGGCCGCGTCGATCACATAACCGACCCCGCGCACGGTGCGGATATAGCCCTCGCCGACCTTGCGCCGCAAATTGGCCATGTGGACGTCGAGCGTATTGCTCGAATTGGTTTGGCTGCCAGGCAAGGTGAGCTCCTCCAGCAAGCGGCGCGTGACGACCCGGTCGGTGCGCATCATCAGCGTTTTCAACAAGGCATACTCGCTGGCCGTCAACTCCAGCGCCCGCCCGGCCACGCTGACCCGGCGCGTCGGCGCGTGCAGCAACAAGGCGCGCACCTTGATCGCGTCGCCGTCGAAACCATAGCTGCGGCGCGCCAGCGCGCGCACGCGCGACAGCAACTCGTCGAGCACGAAAGGCTTGACCAGGTAATCGTCGGCGCCGCCGTCGAGGCCGGACAAGCGGTCCGCCAGCGCGTCGCGCGCGCTCAGGATCAGCACCGGCAAGGCGCTTTTCTCGCGCCGCAGACGCGCCAAGAGTTGCATGCCGTCGCCGTCGGGCAAGCCCAGGTCGAGCAAGACCAGGTCGCACCCGGCTTGCTCGAGCGCGCGGCCGGCGTCGTCCAGGGTGCGCACCCACACCACCTCCATGCCCCGGTCAGAGAGCGCGATGCGCACCCCGTTGCCCAAGTCGAGGTCGTCTTCGATCAGTAAAATTTTCATCCTTGTATTAAACCACCGCAATCTGAAGAATAGGCCAAGAAAACGGCCGCGCGCCGTCTTCATGCTTTCTTCATCGAACCCTCAGCTTGCGTTCATGCCGGCCCGCGATACTGGCGGCACGCGAGCCAACCAGTTCCGGTTGTCGCCCATTCGAGGGATTTTATGATGCACGATATGGTTCACCATTCCAACCGTCTTTTCATGCTGCGCCGGGGCTTCGCGGCCCTGGCCGCCTGCGCCATCTGCTGCGCGACGGCCGCCGAGCAGCCGTCCGGCGACACCTTGCTGATCGGCGGCGGCGTCGGCGTCGGCCCGCGCTACGCCGGTGCCAAACAAAACGCGGCGGCACCGGTGTTGCTGCTCGACTACAGCATGGCGAACGGCGTCTTCGCCAGCACCTTGCGCGGCCTCGGCTACGGCGGCCAAGCCGGCCCGCTGCGCTACAGCGCGGCGCTCGGCTACCGTGGCGGGCGCAGCGACAAGGATGAAACCAGCGCCTTCGGCAATAGCGGCGGCGCGCGTTTGAAAGGCATGGGCAAGATCGAGGGCAACGCCAGCGCCGCGCTCGGCGTGGGCTACGCCTTGCTGCCCGAACTGGAGCTGGGCGCGAGCGCCGACGTGCCGCTGTCGCACACGGATAATGGCAAAAACCTCCATCTCACGCTGACCGGCCAGTTGATCGCCCGACCGGGCGACAGCCTGTCGCTGGCCCTGGCGGCCGGCTTCGGGGACAGTAAATACGGGCAAACCTATTACGGAGTGAGCGCCGCGCAAGCGGCCAGGACGCCTTTCAAGGCTTACCGGGCCGGTTCCGGCTTGTATGAAACGGGCGCGACCTTGACCTGGGTCCACACCCTGGACGCGCGCTGGAACGTCACCACCATGCTGGGGGTGACCGCCTTGGTCAAGGACGCCGCGGACAGCCCCTTGAGCGAGCGTAAAACCGCGCCGAGCGCGGCCGTGTACGCCGCTTATCGCTATTAAACCGTAAGCGGCGGCGCCGCTGGGCCGGCCGTGCCGTGCTCGGCCGAGCGGGCCGGCTGCACCTGGCCGGCCGAACCCGGCCGGCCGCACCTAGCCGGCCGCACCTATCCGGCCGAACCTAGCCGGCCGCACCTATCCTCAAGCGCAGCTGGCCGAGGCCGGCGATCTCGCCTTCCAGCACATCGCCCGGTTGCAGCGCCGCCACCCCGGCCGGCGTGCCGGTGAAGATCAAGTCGCCGGCTTGCAAAGTGTAAAACATCGACAGATGG
>JAYVUV010000107.1:0-2114 GCA_043787615.1 Janthinobacterium sp.
GTGTTCGCCTCCGCCGCCACGCTGCCGGCTTCGGCCACGACCGCCCCGCCGGTCAAGCCGGTGGCGCTGGCTTGCCTGGAAGTGGGCGATTTCGCGCCGGCCGAGGCGCGCCGCTTCGAAGCCAAGCTGGCCCCGCTGGCCCTGGGCGAACGCTTATCGAAGCACAACGCGGCCGGCCAGGAAATATCGAGCTATATCGTGCACATCCCGCCCCAGGGCAGCAAAGAAGCGGCCGACAAGAAGGCGGCCGAACTCAAGGAACTGGGCGTGAGCAATTACTTCGTCATGTCCGACAATACCCCGATGCGCTGGGCCATCTCGCTGGGCGTATTCAAGTCCGAGGCCGGCGCGCAGAATTTATTGGCCGCGCTGGTCAAGCAGGGCGTCCATAGCGCCAAGGTCAGTCCGCGCTATGCGGCCGGCAAGCTGCAATCCTATCAATTCGCCGATCTGGATCTGGCCACCAAGGCGCGCCTGGAACAGATCAAGGCCGGTTTTCCGGACCACCAATTCCGCGCTTGCCAGTAAGCGCAGCGGCGACCTGGGGCGCGACCGGGCGCTGAACGTGAAGCGGTTTCAGATTCAATTCGCTCGGCAGCGCCTGCGCCACCCGGCTCGCCTCCACCCGGTTCGGGTAGGGACCGGCCAACAAGCGATAGACCGCGCCGCTCTGCACCACTTCCAGCGCCCCCGGCGCGGCCAGGTAGGGCGACAACTTGACGCGCTCCTGTTCGGCGTTATCGGCCAGCGAAAACGCGCCCAGCTGTAAATAATGGAGATTCCCGTCGACGCTGTCGATACCGGCCGGCACCGGGGCGCCGCCCGCGTCGGCGCTTGGCACCGGCGTCACGACCGGCGTCGGCCCCGGCAAATGCTCGCTTGCCATCAACGCTTCGATCTGGTCGGTGGTGGGCGCCATGAGCGGCACCGCGAACAGGGTCGGCGTCGGCGCCTTGGCTTGCTGACGCGCGGCCAGGATTTTTTCGATATCGGCCGGCAGCAGCCGCTCGATGCGCAGCTCGTGGCTGCCGGCGCCCAGGAAGCCCAATTTCAAGGCGGCGGTGTAGGACACGTCGATCACCCGGGTGGCGTGAAACGGCCCGCGGTCGTTGATGCGCACGATGACCTGCTTGCCGGTGGCGATGCTGGTCAGGCGCGCATAGGATGGAATCGGCAGCGTCGGATGGGCCGCCGTCATCTTGTACATGTCGTAGATTTCACCCGACGAGGTGCGCTGGCCGTGGAATTTTTTGCCGTACCAGCTGCCCGCCCCGCGCTGCACGAAGGGTTGATCGTCGGTGATCGGCTTGTAGGTTTTGCCGAACACGACATACGGCCGGTTCGAGTAAGGCAGCAAGGGTTCGATGCGCACGTCCGCGTCCGGCACCAGGTCCAGGTTGGGCGGCGGCGACTCGCCCGGGCCGTCGTCCTTGTAATAGGCGCCCCGGCCGGAATTCGCGGCTGGCAGGGCCGGAACGCCGGCGGCGGCGCGGCTGGGCGCCGGCTTGGCCGGCTCCGGCGCGTCCGGTTTAGTCGGCACCATGGTGCAGCCGGCCAGCGCCAGCAGCAATAGCGAACACGCTGGCAGCGACAGGCGCGGGCCGGCGCGCATCAACTTTGCACCAGCTTGCGGTGACGCTGAATGCTCATCAGGATGCCGGCGCTCAGGCCCAGGGTCAGCAAGGCGGTGCCGCCGTAACTCATGAAAGGCAGCGGCACGCCGACCACCGGCAAAATGCCGCTGACCATGCCCATATTGACGAAGGCGTAAGTAAAATAAATCATAGTGATGGCTCCAGCCAGCAAGCGGGTGAAAAAAGTGGGGGCGTTGGCCGCGATCATCAGGCAGCGCCCGATCAGCAGCAGGTACATCAGCATCAGCACCAGATTGCCGACCATGCCGAATTCCTCGGAAAAGACGGCGAAGATAAAGTCGGTGGTGCGCTCGGGGATGAATTCAAGGTGGGCCTGGGTGCCGTGGGTCCAGCCCTTGCCGAACACGCCGCCGGAACCGACCGCGATGGTCGACTGGATGATGTGAAAGCCTTTGCCGAACAGGCCGCCCGAGCCGATGGCGATCATGCCCTGAATGATGTGAAACCCTTTTCCCAGCG
>JAYVUV010000108.1:0-18865 GCA_043787615.1 Janthinobacterium sp.
TCCCGCCTAATGATTAGGCAGCAGCAGTAGAACACCTGGGTCAATTTTGGGTCGGCACAACGGCTATAGGTGGGTCAGTTTTCGGTCGGCGCCAACAAAGCTTGGGGCGAGCGCGATCTCGACAGCAGGGCGCTCGGCGTCACGTCCGCGGGCAGGCGCGGATTGAAGCGCGTGTTTGACCTCGACAGGTAGCGGTGGCCGTGTCGCGCCGTCGGCCTTCTGTTGTGTTCCAGTAACTGCGCCACATAGCGCGGGCAGCACGGTGGCACCCGCCAAACCGTGGCACGAAAGCGGCCGATGTCGCATGGCCGCCGGTGACTGTTCAATCTCAGATTGGCGCCCGGCCGCGCCGCCGGCCCAAAGCGGCCGGCGGCGCGGTGGCGTCACGCGATCAAGGCGTGCTGATTTTGATGTCGTCGATATAGCCGCGGAAGTTGCCGGTGCCGTCGGGACGGTCGTAGGCGACCAGGATGCGCTTGATGGTTTTACCGGCCATCCATTTGCCGACATTGGTGCGCACCTCGTTCCAGCTGTTCGCCGTCAGCTTGCCGCCGGCGCCCTGGAAGGCCGGATGCACGCGCACGCCGTTTTGATCGACCGCGCCCGAGTCGCGCAGGCTGCTGCCGTCCGAGAAAATCAAGTCGATCGCCACATAACTGCTGTTGGCGGCCATCGATTGCGGATAGATCCAGTACGACAGGTTGGTGTCCAGATTGACCGGGATATTGACGTCGAACACCCGGTTGTACGAGTAGGAGCGGGTGGCGTCGCCATCGACCCCGGCGTACATCAAGGCGGTGCTGCCGCTGTGGGCGATGTTTTCGCGCCGGGTCGAGCTTTCCATGTGGTCCAGGCCGCAGCAATAGCCCGTTACGTTGGCTTGGAAGTCGACCGTGTCGTTCCAGTCCGGTTGGGACAGGCCCGATTCGAAGTCGGCCAGGAAGCCGGTGGTGGTGCCGCTCACGCGCGGGTCGTCGAACGAGGGCGGCGCGTCGCCCGCCGCGCTGCCCCAGGAGACGTTGGGGGTGGCGCCCAGCGTGAAGTCGAGCGTGGTGTCGGCGGCCAATTTGGTCAGCGGCAGCCAGGTGCTGGTCGAACCGGTGCCGTTGACCTTCATGCTTTGGATGTAGGTGCCGTTGGCGCCCGCGTTGGCCGCGTTGATGGTCAGCTTGCGCCCATTACCCATGGTGATGCTCACACTCGGGAACAGCGGGCTACCGATCACGAAGCCGCCCAGGCCGGGAATTTCGGGATACAGGCCGAGCGCGCCCCACACGTACCAGACCGAGGTGGCGCCCAGGTCGTCGTTGCCGGTCAGGCCGTCGGGACCGGTTTTATACAGGTCGTTCAAGATGCGCCGCACCACCGCCTGCGATTTGTACGGGGCGCCGGCGAAGTTGTAGGCCCACGGCGCGCCGTGTTCCGGCTCGTTGCCCATGAAGGCGTACGGGCTGCTCGGGCCGGAATCGAGTTGCGTGAAGTGCTCGTCGAGCCGGGTGATGGCGGTGGCGTTGCCGCCCATGTGGTCGAATAAGCCGCGATAGTTTTGCGGCACCATCCAGGTGTATTGCGACGAGTTGCCTTCCACGAAAAAGGCGCCGCTGGTGCGGTCGAAGTTGGCCACCGAGCTGCCGCCGTTGTCGCGTCCACGGATGTAGCCGCTGAAATTGGAATAGCTCGGCTTCCAGCTCTGGGCGCGACGCAGGTAGTTGTCGCGTTTGGCGGTGTCGCCCAGGGAATTGGCGAATTGGGCGATGGCCGAATCGGCCAGGGCGTATTCCAGGGTGGTGGCGCCGCTGCCCCAGATGTTGGGGTAGTCGCTGGAGATGTAGCCGCGGCTCAGGTAGTCCGACAGGCCGGGCCGGGTTTCGCATTGGCGCGAGCGGATGCCCGGCGTGGAGGCGGCCAGATCCATGTAGCGCAGCGCGGCGGCGGTGTCGAAATGGGTGGCGCCGAAGGCATAGAAATTGGACACGATCACGGCGCCCGCGTCGCCCACCATGACGCAGGTGTCGTCGTTGGCGGTCGGCCATTTCGGGTAGCCGCCGCCGCCCGTGCTGGCGTCGACCACCATCGATTGGGCCATGTCGCTCGCTTCCTTGGGCGCCAGCCAGCCGAGGAACTGCACTTGCGAACGGTAGATATCCCAGCCCGAGAAGGTGGCGTATTTATCCCAGCCGGAGGCGGTGTAGGTTTTGTTGTCGAAGCCGATGTACTGGCCGTTGGTGTCGCTGAACAAATTGGGATGCAGCAGCGAGTGGTACACGGCGGTGTAAAACTTGGTGCGGTCGTCATTGCTGCCGCCCGTCACCTGGATCTTGTTGAGGGTGGTGTTCCAGGTGGCTTGGGCCGCCGTCTTGATGCCGTCGAAGTCCCAGTTCGGGTTTTCGATTTGCATGTTCAGCTTGGCATTGGCGCTGCTGACGTAGGACACGCCGACCCGCATCTTGATTTGGCCGCCGCCGGCGAACTTGACCCAGCCGCCGTTTTGCTGCGCCCGGGCCGCCGTGCGCGAACCGGGGGTGACGGTGTCGCCCTGGTAGGTGCCGAAGCTGGCGAAGGGGCGGTCGAATTGGCCGTGGAAGTAGACGAAATAGCCGCCGCCGCCGCATACGCCGCCGGTTTCCACATAGCCTTGCACGGTGTCGTTGCCGACGATTTCCAGGTAGGCGCTGCGCGCGCCCACGCCGTTGCGGCCCACGTTGAGGATCATGCTGGCGTCGCCGGTGGCGGGATAGGTGAAGCGCCCGAAGCCGGTGCGTTTGGTCACGGTCAACTCGGTGTTGACGCCGTTGCCCAGGCCGACTTGATAAAAGCCCGGCACGGCTTGCTCGTTACTGTGCGAGAAGGTGGTCTGGTAGGTTTGCAGCTTGGTGCCGGGCGACACCGTCACGTTGCCGACGATGGGCAGGAAGGAGATGTCTTGCTGGATCGAGCAACCGGTGCCGCTGGAGTGGATCAGGCTCAAGCCCTGGATCACGCCCTTGTCGTAGTTGTAGCCGCCGAAGCCGTAAAACTCGCCGTAGCCGGTGTCCGGGCTGAACTGCACCATATTGAAGGGCAGGGTGGCGCCGGGAAAGGTGTTGCCGACGGCGCCGCCGGTGCCTTGGTTCTCGGGGTTGGGATTGCCGATTTTGGTGCCCACGAACGGGTTCACCAGCGGCAGCAGGTTGACGTTGGCCGCCGCCGCCGTGTTGGTCGCGCCGATCGCCGACAAGGTGCTCGGCGCCGCCGTTTGCGCGCCGTTTTGGCCGTTGCCGCCGCCGCCGCAAGCGGCCAGCAGCAAGGTGCCGATCAAAGCCGCGTGCAGGGTGGTATGTCTTTTGAGTTGATGAAGTATATCTGCCACAAATATCTCCTTTGGTATAGATACAAATGAAGAAGCCGGAAGGCTGAATCTCGATTTGAAACCGCTCTGTGTCGGTTTGAGGATTACCTGTTGAAAGCAACTCATATTTTTCCGGAACCGGAAAAATGAAACACGTGAACGATATTGTGGAAATATGCGTTTTCCAAAATATTAAAATATTCACAACACGGATATTACTGCGCGGTGAAGGCGGATGCAACAACGAAATGGAATTAGCCGATCCGGGCATAAATGTATCGGCCTGGCGATATCGATATGTATATCGCCATGGCATATCGATATCGGTATCGGTCGGAGAATGGGCGGGTTCACCAACCCGTGATCGACCGGTACGCTTGTCCCATGCGCAGTCCCAAGTCATATTCACCGGACGAGGTGAGGTGGTCGATATCGCCCGGTTGCAGCGGTAAGTCGTCGATATCGACCAGATGGGTGCACGCCACCTCCGCCGCCACATGCTCTTGCGCGCTGCGCACCGTTAGTGCGAACGGCCAATTGACCGTGATGCGGCCGAAAACGAAGGGCAGGCAGGGATCGGCGCTCCAGCTCCGCAAGATGGCGATGAAATGCGTGAGGTTGGCTTGGTAGGCGGCGGCCATGCCCTGGTCGCGCGCGTCCCACTCGCCCTGCATCCAGAACACGCCGGCGAGACGGCTGCGGTAGCCCTGGGACGCCCATTGCGTGGTCGCGTCGCTCAAGTTGTCTTGCAAGATATTCGTCAGGCTGGCCGGATTGAGCGGATTCCATTGATTGGCCAAGTCGGTTCCGCCGTAGGCGACCTTCACGATGGCGATGTTACGCCGCCCATTGCCGTACAAGGTCCGGCCGGCGCCCATTTCGATGCCGAAGTTGGTGGGCGGCTGCTCGTTGCGGAAGCTCGCTTTTTGCGCGCGCAAGGTGGTGACGCTGCCGCTGGTGGAGGGGCGTTGGTCGATATTGTCGCCGATACGATAAAAAAAGCGGATCGTGGCGTCGGCCGGCGAATTCGGCAGCCATGTGCCATCGGTGTCCCAGCCGACGGCATTGGATTGGCCCGCCATGATATATACGTTCAGCGTCGGCTCGACCGGTCCCGCGGCCACCGCCTGGAACGTCTCGCCATTGCTTGGCATGATCACGCTATCGGCGCTTTGACGCGCCGCGACCATGTCGGAAAAGCTGGGATATTTGTACCAATAAAGTTGCGAGCCGCTTTGCGCCAGGGAGAAAAAATGGCGTGCCACAGGGTCGTAACCGATGCCTTTGTAGATGTCGCCATGGCGCGCCGTGATCTGCCGCCCGAACGGGAGGTTATCCACCAGGTCGCTCCATGAGCGATAGCTTTGCCAAAAATGTTGCGTGCCGTCCCAATAGAGGGTGTAGAACAGTTTGCCGTCCGAGGCCACGCCCCGATAACCGTCGCCGACGCGCGTGTTGCACACCTTTTGCAGCGGCCGGTAGGCGACTAAATCGGCGTGCGACACAAAGCTGGCGAAGCAGTTGGCCGCGCCCGCGCGCGTGACGGCGAACCAGCGGTCGCCGTCGGAGGCCAGGGCGCGCACCTGCGCCTCGCCCCAGTCAAGCGTATCTTGCGCGGTGGCCGGTCCGGTGGCGATGTCGGCGAAACCGTCGAATTGCGAGAGCGAATGAGAGGTGGCGCCGGCGCTTTTGAGGAAAACGTATTTCATCTCGGCGGGGGCGGCGCCCACCTGCGCCTGCGCGCCGATTTGTGTCGCCGACAAGGCCAGCGCGAAGATAAGCCGCTTTATAACGCTATAAATCGGATGATGCATAGGTCGGTCCTTGCCGGTTGGGTGCCGAATAATGAAACACGTGAATGGATATCTTAAAAAAGCGGGCTTTTAAAATATTAAAAAATTAACAATTTGGATAGTACTGCGGTGTAAATGCGGATGCAACAACTGAATGGAATGACTTGATTCGGCATCGACAATTTGCGCCGTGCCGCTGTACGTGGCCGCGCGTGGTGCAGCCGATCGCCGGTTATGGTTCCGACCCGGCCCGCCACCACCAGGACATTCGCGTGCGCCCGCCCGAAAAAACCGTGTTCAGCGCCTACGTGGCGCTGTCGGACCGCACGCCGGAAGCGGCGCGCAAGTGGCTGGACGGCGCCAGCGCCGAGGAGTTGCTGGCGCTGGCCGGCGCCGATCTGCATGCCGCCTACGGTGCCGGGTTCGCGGCCTGCGTGGAGCGGGTCGACATCACCTTGCGTGGCCACGCGATAGCGGCGCCGCTGCCCGGTTTTCGCGCCAACGCGGGACTGAAGGCGCTGCGCGGGCACGATGGCGCGATCCTGTTCGCGCATGCCGACCTGTCCGGATTTTCGGTGTTCGAGGAAGCCGCCTGGTGGGGTTATCGGGCCGCGCGGCTGGCCATCAAATAACGCATCAAATAAGTGGCCTGGTCGGCCCGCTCAATGGGCGAACTGGAAGCGCACCAAGGCCAGGCCCAGCGCGAATAGATAACCGTAGGCGAAGCGGTCGATGCGCAGCACGTTTTGACCGCGTCGCGCGCGCCAGTAGCCCATCAAGGCCATCAACGCGCCGGCCATCAGCGGCGTGACGATCAGGTTGACGATCTGGGTGGGGCGGTGGCCGATCAGGTGTGAGCGGAAGAGGAACAGGCTGATGGCGCCGGCGATGGCGCCGAACAGCAGATAGCCCAGCGCCGCCAGCCAGGCGTTGGGCGGACGCCGCAGCGGTTCGCGCAGCGCGTGCAGGCCAAGCTCGAACAAGGCTTCCAGTATCAGTTGAAGAAGAAATTCGCCGGCAACTTCAAAAATGAGTTCGAGCATGGGTGCGTGCGTGCGAGTGAGGGGCGGGCGCCGGTGCCAGGCAGTCTACCCCACGTCGCCGCTGAACATAAAAAAACGCCCGACACGGAGGCCGGGCGAAACGGGAGAGACTACTCGGTACGACGTCTGGTTATTTGTTCTTGTTGAAGACGTCCAAAAACACGGCGGCCAACAGCACCAGGCCCTTGATCACTTGCTGATAGTCGATGCCGATGCCCATGATCGACATGCCGTTGTTCATCACGCCCATGATGAAGGCGCCGATCACCGCGCCCATCACCTTGCCGACCCCGCCCGAGGCCGAGGCGCCGCCGATGAAGCAGGCCGCGATCACATCGAGCTCGAAGCCGGTGCCGGCCTTCGGCGTGGCGGTGTTCAAGCGCGCCGCGAAAATCAGGCCGGCCAGCGCCGCCAGCACGCCCATGTTGACGAAGGTGTAAAAGCTCACGCGTTCGGTCTTGATGCCGGACAGGCGCGCCGCCTTCTCGTTGCCGCCCACCGCGTACACGCGCCGACCCAGCACGGTGCGGTTGGTGATGAAGGTGTAGGCCACGATCAGCACCGACATCACGGCCAGCACGTTCGGTATCCCTTTATAGGACGCCAGCAGGTAGCTGAAGTAGACGATCACGCCGGCGAAGATGGCGTTTTTGGCGATGAAGAAGGCTTTCGGCTCGTCTTCCATGCCATGCCGCAGCTGGCGCGCGCGGCTGCGCAGTTTGGTGACGATCAGGGCGCAGGCGGCGGCCACGCCGATCAGCAGCGACAGCACGCGCAGTTCGTCGTGGGCGAAGGGATCGGGCAAAAAGCCGGAGCTGAGCATCTGAAAGCCGGACGGGAAAGGGCCGACCGATTGCCCTTCCAGCACCGCCAGGGTCAAGCCCTTGAACACCAGCATGCCGGCCAGGGTGACGATGAAGGACGGGATCTTGAAGAAGGCCACGAAGTAGCCCTGGGCGCCGCCGATCAAGGCGCCGGTCAGCAGGCAGATCACGGCCGCCAGCACGAAGTGCAGATGGAAGTTGACGATCAAGACCGCCGCGAGCGCGCCCACGAAACCGACCACCGAGCCGACCGACAGATCGATATGGCCGGCCACGATCACCATCAGCATGCCGAGCGCCATGATGACCACGTAGCTGTTTTGCAGCACCAGGTTGGTCAGGTTGAGCGGTTGCAGCAGGGTGCCGTCGGTCATGATCTGAAAAAAGCCCATGATCACGATCAGCGACAGCAGCATGCCGTATTCGCGCATATTATTTTTCAGGAAGCCGGCGTAGCTGCGGGCCGGCGCGGCGGGCGCCGGCCCGCCGGTGGTGACGGCGGCCAGTTCGGCCGCGTCGATCTCAAGTTTATTTCCCATTCTTGTCTCCATGTTTGACGATCGCGCGCATGATTTTTTCCTGCGTCGCCTCTGCGGCGGTGAATTCGGCGGCGAAGCTGCCCTCGTTCATGACATAGATCCGGTCGCACATGCCGAGCAGCTCCGGCATTTCCGAGGAAATCATGATGATGCATTTGCCTTCGCTGGCCAGCTCGCTGATGATGCTGTAGATCTCGTACTTGGCGCCCACGTCGATGCCGCGGCTGGGCTCATCGAGGATCAGGATGTCCGGCCTGGAAAACAGCCACTTGGCCAGCACCACCTTTTGCTGATTGCCGCCGGATAGATTGACCACTTTTTGCAGCACGCTGGAGCAGCGGATTTTGAGCTGCTTGCGGTAATCGTCGGCCACGCCGAATTCGCGCGCCTGGTCGATCACCAGCTTGTCCGAGACCGCCTCCAGATTGGCCAGGCTGACATTGGTGCGGATATCCTCGTCGAGCACCAGGCCCAGCGCCTTGCGGTCCTCGGTGACGTAGGCGATGCCATGCCCGATCGCCTTGCCGATGGTGCTGACATCGATTTCCTGGCCGTTTTTCAGCACCTGACCGCTGATGCGCTGGCCGTAAGCGCGCCCGAAAATGCTCATCGCCAGCTCGGTGCGTCCAGCTCCCATCAAGCCGGCGATGCCGATGATCTCGCCCTTTTTGGCGTGCAGGTTGACGCCCTTGATCACGGCGCGGTCGGCGTGCTCGGGGTGGAACACGCGCCAATCGCGGACCTCGAAAATGGTGGCGCCGATGTGCGGCGTGCGGGGCGGGTAGCGGTCGGCCATCTCGCGCCCGACCATTTTTTCAATGATGCGGTCTTCGCTGACGGTCTCCACCCGGCAGTCGAGCCGGTCGACCGTGTTCCCGTCGCGCAGGACGGTGATGGCGTCGGCCACGCGCGAAATTTCATTGAGCTTGTGCGAGATCAGGATCGAGGAAATGCCTTGTTGCTTCAACTCCAGCAGCAGGTCGAGCAGGGCCGCGCTGTCGCTTTCGTTCAAGCTGGCGGTCGGCTCGTCGAGAATGAGCAGCTTGACGTCCTTGCACAGCGCCTTGGCGATTTCGATCAGCTGCTGCTTGCCCACGCCCAGGTGGGTGACCAGGGTGTCGGGCGCCTCGTTCAAGCCGACCTTGCGCAGCAGTTCGCGGGTGCGCAACTGCGCCTGCTCCCAGTCGATCACGCCGTAGCGCGCCGGCTCGTTGCCGAGGAAAATATTCTCGGCGATCGACAGCAGCGGCACCAATGCCAGCTCCTGATGGATGATGATGATGCCGATTTGTTCGCTGTCCTTGATGTCGCGGAACTGGCGGGTCTGGCCCTGGTAATCGATGTCGCCCGAATAGCTGCCGTGCGGGTAGACCCCGCTGAGCACCTTCATCAGGGTCGATTTGCCGGCCCCGTTCTCGCCGACGATGGCGTGGATCTCGCCGCTGCGCACGTGCAGATTGACGTTGTCGAGCGCGATCACGCCCGGGAAGGTCTTGCGTATCCCGCGCATTTCCAGGATCGTAGTCATGTTAAAACCTCTTCAGCCGAACCGCGCGGGCCCCTGCGACAAACCATCTCGATATTATTCTTGTCGGCGCTCCCGGCCCGCCGTGGCGAGCCGGGAGCGTGCCGCTTATTGGACTTGCGCTTCGGTGTAGTAGCCGCTGCCGGTGACCAGCACTTCCTTCCAGTTGGCCTTGTCGACGATGACTGGCTTGAGCAGGAACGACGGCACCACCTTGACGCCGTTGTTATAGGTCTTGGTGTCGTTGACCACCGGGGTTTTGCCGTTCAAGACCGCGTCCACCATGTTGGCGGTGACCTTGGCCAGTTCGCGCGTGTCCTTGAACACGGTCGAACGCTGCTCGCCGTGGATGATCGATTTCACCGACGGGATTTCGGCGTCCTGACCGGTCACCACCGGCATCGGCAGCTTCGGCGTGCCGTAGCCGACGCCCTTGAGCGAGGACAGGATACCGATGCTCAAACCGTCATACGGCGACAGCACCGCGTCGACCTTGTCCTTGCCGTAGTAGGCGCTCAGCAGATTGTCCATGCGCGCTTGCGCCACCGAGCCGTCCCAGCGCAGGGTCGCCACTTTTTCCATGCCCAGTTGTTTACTGCGCACCACCAGCTTGCCGCTGTCCATATACGGCTTCAACACCGACATGGCGCCGTTGTAGAAGAAGTGGGCATTGTTGTCGTCGGCCGAGCCGCCGAACAGTTCGATGTTGAACGGGCCTTTGCCGCTTTTCAGGTCGAGCGATTTTTCGATGTAGGAAGCTTGCAGTACGCCGACCTGGAAGTTATCGAAGGTGGCATAGTAATCGATGTTCTTGGTGCCGCGGATCAGGCGGTCGTAGGAAATCACCTTGATACCCTTGTCGGCCGCTTTTTGCAGCACGTCGGACAAGGTGGTGCCGTCGATGGCGGCGATCACCAGCACCTTGGCGCCCTTGGTGATCATGTTTTCCACTTGCGCCAGCTGGTTCGGGATGTCGTCGTCGGCAAATTGCAGGTCGGTTTTGTAACCGCGCTCCTTGAACACCTTGACCATGTTGTCGCCGTCGGCGATCCAACGCATCGACGATTTGGTCGGCATCGAAATGCCGACGGTGCCTTTGGTCTGGGCGCTGGCGAGCGGCGCGATCGTGACGCCGCCGAGCATCAGGCCGGCGATGAGGAATGTAACTGCTTTCATGACTTGTCTCCGATTTTTGTTGATGTAGAAGCTGAAGCTGTTTCCAGCGCCGTCACGTCCCTTTTCTTGGTTCATGGCCCGCTTGCGGGCCGGACAGGGATCGTCACGGATCGTCATCGCGCCGCGCGCGCCGGAGCCTGTCCGGCGACGCGTGGCGTTTCTGACGATGCGCCGATACTAAATTGCGAGTAGATATCTTTCTAATGACTTTTATGCAGGGTTTGATATCGGAATCAATATCTCACTGTCAACGAAAATAATGTCTTTAAGAAATAAAGCATGCCCTTGCCCGGGCGGATGGCGAGCTCGCGCCAAAGCGGTAGCAAAAAAACACGCATAATAGATACCGTCTTGAATATCGATATACCGTAAAATTTGATTAGAAAGATATCGCTAGACCCATTAGTATTCTCTTACCGTGGCTTGGCACTTTGCCATTGGTCAGCCGGACACGGGCATATCGAGGATAAAAGCATGTCGGAGAAAAAAGTCACGCTGCGGTCGGCCCAATGGTTCGGCACCCAGGACAAGAACGGTTTCATGTACCGCAGCTGGATGAAAAACCAGGGCATTCCAGACCACGAATTCCAGGGTAAGCTGATCATCGGCATCTGCAACACCTGGTCCGAGCTGACACCTTGCAACGCCCATTTCCGCAAGCTCGCCGAGCACGTCAAGCGCGGCATCTTCGAGGCGGGCGGCTTCCCGGTCGAGTTTCCCGTGTTCTCGAACGGCGAATCGAATCTGCGCCCGACCGCCATGTTGACCCGCAACCTGGCCAGCATGGACGTGGAGGAATCGATCCGCGGCAATCCCATGGATGGCGTGGTGCTGCTGGTGGGTTGCGACAAGACCACCCCGGCGCTGCTGATGGGCGCGGCCAGCGTGGACATTCCCACCATCGTGGTCTCGGGCGGGCCGATGCTCAACGGTAAACTGGACGGCAAGGACATCGGCTCTGGCACCGCCGTCTGGCAGTTGCACGAGGCGGTCAAGGCCGGCGCCATCAGCATGCACCAGTTCATGTCGGCCGAATCGGGCATGTCGCGCTCGGCCGGCACCTGCAACACCATGGGCACCGCCTCCACCATGGCCTGCATGGCCGAGGCGCTCGGCACCACCCTGCCGCACAACGCGGCCATTCCGGCGGTCGATTCGCGGCGCTACATCCTGGCCCATATGTCGGGCATCCGTATCGTCGAGATGGTGAAGGAAGACTTGCGCCTGTCGCAGGTGCTCACCCGCGCCGCGTTCGAGAACGCGATCCGGGTCAACGCCGCCATCGGCGGCTCCACCAACGCGGTGATCCACCTGAAGGCGATCGCCGGCCGCATCGGCGTGCCGCTCGAACTGGAGGATTGGACCACGTTTGGGCGCGGCACCCCCACCATCGTCGACCTGCTGCCCTCGGGGCGCTACCTGATGGAGGAGTTCTATTACGCGGGTGGCTTGCCGGGCGTGATACGGCGCTTGGGCGAGGGCGGCTTGATCCCGCACCGCGACGCGCTCACCGTCAACGGCCGCAGCCTGTGGGAAAACTGCCTCGACGCCCCGATCCATAACGACGAGGTGATACGCCCGCTGGCCAATCCGCTGCTGGCCGACGGCGGCATCTGCATCTTGCGCGGCAACCTGGCGCCGCGCGGCGCGGTGCTCAAGCCCTCGGCCGCCACCCCGGCCTTGATGCGCCATCGCGGCCGCGCCGTGGTGTTTGAAAACTTCGATCACTACAAGGAGCGCATCGTCGATCCGGACCTGGACGTGGACGCCGCTTCGGTGCTGGTGATGAAAAACTGCGGCCCGAAAGGCTATCCCGGCATGGCCGAAGTGGGCAATATGGGCCTGCCGCCCAAGCTGCTGGCCCAGGGCGTCACGGACATGGTGCGCATCTCGGACGCGCGCATGAGCGGCACCGCCTACGGCACCGTGGTGCTGCACATTGCGCCCGAGGCGGCCGCCGGCGGCGCGCTGGCCATCGTGCAGGACGGCGACTGGATCGCGCTCGACTGCGAGCAAGGCAGCCTGCATCTCGACATCGACGAGGCCGAACTGGCGCGGCGCCTGGCCACGCGCGCCGAGGCGCCGGCGCCGGCCATCCAGAGCGGCTATCAGCAGCTCTATATCGACCGCGTGCTGCAAGCCGACCAGGGTTGCGACTTCGATTTCCTGGTCGGCAATCGCGGCTCGGACGTGCCGAAGCATTCGCACTGAGCGCCGCCGACCCCATAAAAATTCAGGAGACTCACCATGCTGCTGGTTCAATTCACCGATCCCCAGGGCCGGCGCCGCGTCGGCGCGCTGGAACAAGACACCATCCGTTTTATCGACGGTTATTCCAGCACCTACGAGCTGGCGCAGGCCGCCATCGCGGCCGGACGCGGCCTGGTCGGCTTGGCCGAGGCGGCGCTGGGGACGGACAGCTGTTCGTTCGAGGACGTGGCGCGGGGCGGCCGCTTGCTCACGCCGCTCGACCATCCCGACCCGGCCCATTGCCACGTCACCGGCACCGGCTTGACCCACCTGGGCAGCGCCGACGCGCGCGACGCCATGCACAAGAAAATTGGCGGCCAGGTCGACACCCTGAGCGACAGCATGAAGATGTTCCGCCTCGGCCTGGAGGGCGGCAAGCCGGCCGCAGGCGCCACCGGCGTGCAGCCGGAATGGTTTTACAAGGGCGACGGCGACACCGTCCGCGCCAGCGGGCAGGCGCTGGCCATGCCCGACTTCGCGCTGGACGGGGGCGAGGAGCCGGAAATCGCCGGCCTGTACGTGATCGGCGCCGACCGCCAGCCCTACCGGGTCGGTTTCGCCATCGGCAACGAGTTTTCCGACCACGTCACCGAGCGCCAAAATTATCTGTACCTGGCCCATTCCAAGCTGCGCGTGTGCGGCCTGGGGCCGGCCCTGCTGGTGGGCGCGCTGCCGGACCATGTCGAGGGCAGCTCGCGCATCTATGACGCGGACGGCCGCCTGCGCTGGGAAAAGCCGTTCCTCAGCGGCGAACGGAATATGTCGCACACTATCGCCAATCTGGAGCACCACCATTTCAAGTACCCGCTGTTCAATCGCGGCGGCGACGTGCACATCCATTTCTTCGGCACCGCCACCCTCAGTTTCGCCGACGGAATCGCGGTCGGGCCGGGCGAGACTTTCGAGATCGCCGTGCCGGCCTTCGGCCCCGCGCTGCGCAACACACTGACGGTGCAGGCGATGACGGCACCCGTCATCACCGCGCTGTGACTACTATTATCGCAGAGGACCATATCGTGAACATCACAGGCGAAGCACTGATCGGCGGGGTTGGCGTGAAAGGCGGGCAGGGCGCCTTTTTGGCCTTCGACCCGAGCCGGGGCGTGGCCATCGAGCCGGCCTTTTACACCGTCGACGCGGGCCAGATAGACCAGGCTTGCGCGCTGGCCGAACAAGCCTTCGACGCCTACCGCGCCACCGGCGACGCCGAGCGCGCCGCCTTTCTGGAGGCGATCGCGGCCCAGATTTTGGCCCTGGGCGACGACTTGATCGTGCGCGCGATGGCTGAAAGCGGCTTGCCGCGCGCGCGCCTGGAGGGCGAGCGCGGGCGCACCATCGGCCAGCTCAAACTGTTCGCCGACCTGCTGCGCGAAGGCTCGTGGCGCGACGTCCGCAGCGACGGCGCGCTGCCCGAGCGGGTGCCGCCACGGCCCGATCTGCGTTACAGCTTGATCGGCCTGGGACCGGTCGCGGTCTTCGGCGCGAGTAATTTTCCGCTGGCGTTTTCGGTGGCCGGCGGCGACACCGCCGCCGCGCTGGCGGCCGGCTGCCCGGTGGTGGCCAAGGCCCATCCGGCCCATCCCGGTACCTCGGAACTGGTGGGGCGCGCGGTGCAGCTGGCGCTGCGCGAATGCGGATTGCCGGCCGGCGTGTTCGCCCTGTTGACGGGGAGCGGCAATGAACTCGGGGTGGCGCTGGTGCGCCACCCGGCCATCCAGGCGGTCGGCTTCACCGGCTCGCGTCAGGGCGGGCTGGCCTTGATGGCGGTGGCCGCCGCGCGGCCGCAACCGATTCCCGTGTACGCCGAAATGAGCAGCGTCAATCCGGTGTTCCTGCTGCCGCGCGCGCTGGCCGCGCGCGCGGACGCCATCGCGGCCGGCTTCGTCGCCTCGCTGACCACGGGAGTGGGCCAGTTCTGCACCAATCCCGGCCTGGTGCTGGGCGTCGAGGGTCCCGATTTCGCCCGTTTCAGTGCCGCCGCCCTGGCCGCCCTGGCGCCTGTCGCGCCGGGCGCCATGCTCACTCCCGGCATCGCCGCCAACTACCGGCGCGGCGTCGCCACGCTGGCCGCGCACGCCGGCGTGACGGTGCTGGCCGGCGCGCCGGCGACGCCCGCCGATCCGGCCGATCCCGTCCAAACCTGCGCCGGCGCGCCGGCCTTGTTCGCCACCACCGCCGCCACCTTCCTGACCGACCGCGCGCTGGCCGACGAGGTGTTCGGCCCGGCCGCGCTGCTGATCGCCTGCCGCGATGTGGCGCAGATGCGCCAGGTCGCGCAAAGCCTGGAGGGGCAGTTGACGGCCACCTTGCAGATGGACCAGGGCGACCTGGAAGACGCGCGCCTGTTGTTGCCGGTATTGGAGCGCAAGGTCGGGCGGATTCTGGCCAATGGTTTTCCCACCGGGGTGGAAGTGGCCAGCGCGATGGTGCACGGCGGGCCGTTTCCGGCCACTTCGGACAGCCGCAGCAGCTCGGTCGGCAGCGCCGCCATTTTGCGTTTCCTGCGGCCCGTCTCGTATCAAAATCTGGTCCAGGAATTGCTGCCGGAGGCGCTGCGCGACGGCAATCCGCTGGCGATCTGGCGCCGCCGCGACGGGGCGCTGGGCCGGGAGTGAGACGGCGGCGTCAAAAAACCGCATAATTGAGCAAGCACAAGCAAGCGTCAGCACGCACAACAAACACAACAAAAACACGGAGTCAGCATGAATCAAGCAATCCAGTCGCCGCCCTTGGCCAGTTACGCCAGCCTGCGCGGCAAGCGCGTGTTCGTCACGGGCGGCGGCAGCGGCATCGGCGAATCGATCGTGGCCGGTTTCGCGGCCCAGGGCGCGCAAGTGGCCTTCGTCGACATCGCGCGCGAAGCCAGCGTGGCGCTGTGCGCGCGCCTGGCCGCGCAAGGGCTGCCGGCGCCCCTGTTCCGCTATTGCGACATCACCGACATCGCCGCCTTGCAGGGCGTGATGGCCGAACTGGCCGAGGAAATCGGCGACTTCGATGTCCTGGTCAACAACGCCGCCAACGACCAGCGCCACCAGCTCGAGGAAGTCACGCTGGAATACTGGAACGAGCGCATCGCCATCAATCAGCGTCCCATGTTCTTCACCTGCCAATCGGTGGTGCCGGGCATGAAGCGCAAGGGCGGCGGGGCCATCATCAACATCAGTTCGATCTCGTGGCATGTGAAGGGCGGCGGCTATCCGGCTTACGCCACCTCGAAGGCGGCGGTGGTCGGCCTCACGCGCGGCTTGGCGCGCGACCTGGGCGCGCACGGCATCCGGGTCAACACCGTCACCCCGGGCTGGGTCATGACCGAGCGTCAGATCGAATTGTGGGTGGACGACGCGGCCGAAGTCGAGATCAAAAAGAACCAGTGCCTGCCCGGTAAGCTGATGCCCGGGCATATCGCCTCGATGGTGATGTTCCTGGCCGCCGACGACAGCGCCATGTGCACCTCGCAGGAATTCATCGTCGACGCCGGCTGGTGCTAAACCTGCCGTTCGCGCCGGCGAGTTAGCGCATGGCCAGCGCGCCGGCGCGCGACGGCGGCGGAAAGTCGGCATCGAGTTCGGCCAAATCCTGGGCGGTCAGCGCGATGTCGAGCGCGGCGCGGTTGGCGCGCACGTGGGCCGGATCGACCGCCTTGGGGATCACGATCACGCCGTCCTGGCGCAGCAGCCAGGCCAACGCGATTTGCGCCGGCGCGCGCGCGTGCCTGGCCGCCACCGCCACCAGCGCGGGCCGCGCCAGCATGCGGCGCTGTTCGGCGCCGCTCGACTCCAGCGGCGAATACGCCATCAAGGGCAGACCGTGCCGGCGGCACCACGGCAGCAGATCCCATTCGACCCCGCGTCGCGCCAGGTTGTACAGCACCTGATTGGCCGCCAGCTGGCCGCCGTCATCGAGCGCGCGCGCCGCGTCCATGCCGGCCCGGTCGATATTGCTGACGCCGAAATCACGGATTTTGCCGGCTTGTTTGAGCGCCATGAAGCCTTCCAGCGTCTCGTCCATCGGAATGGCGCCCGGCCAATGCAGCAGATACAGGTCGAGATGATCGGTGTTGAGCCGGCGCAGGCTGCGCTCGCACGCGGCTTGCACGCCGCGCCGGTCGGCGTGATGGGGATAGACCTTGCTGACCAAAAAAACCTGGTCGCGACGGCCGGCGATGGCCGCGCCCACCACTTCTTCGCTGCCGCCCTCGGCGTACATTTCGGCCGTGTCGATCAGGTTCATGCCCAGCTCCATGCCGAGGCGCAGGGCGGCGATTTCGGGCTGGCGCCGGGCCGGGTCTTCGCCCATGCACCAGGTGCCCTGGCCCAGCGCGGGGACGGCGCGTCCGGAAGGCAATAGCAGCGTTTTCATGTCGGCTCCTTGGCGGGATCGGGGACGCTCAACATAGCACGGGCGCGCCGCCTGCGTGGCCCGGTTGGCGACTATGGCGGCCTGGACATGCTCGGGGCGCCCGGCACGCGCGCAGCGATCCGCTCAATAAACTTATTAAATAAATATCAATGTAAGCGATCTTTCCCGTCCTATTCTTGAGTGACATTGCGCCTCCCGCGCAGTGGGTCATCCATCCAGTCACCATCAAGGCGGGCTCCATGAAAACACTACTTACTCTTTTTGCCATCGCGGCGCTGGGCTTGGCGTGCCGCGCGCAGGCCGCCCCGGCGGCGGCGCCGCTCACGCAGGGTTTCGACGATATCGGCGCGCTGGGCGGCTGGCTGTTGACCAACCAGAGCAGCCCGGCCGGTCAGACCTGGTTTCAGGGAAATTCCGGCATCTTCGCGGCCCACGCCGGCGCGGCCGATTCCTATATCGCGGCCAATTTCCTGAGCGCGCAAAACGGCGCCGGCACCATCGACAATTGGCTGATCTCGCCGGAATTGCAATTTAGCGGGCCGACCCGCCTCTCGTTTTACACGCGCGGCGCGGGCGACCCCGGCTTCAGCGACCGGCTCGAAGTGCGCTTCGCTTCCGGCGGCGGCGCGGACACGGCCGGCTTCGCGCAAACCCTGCTCACGGTGGGCGGCGCGGCCGCCTATCCGGACGCCTGGCAGCGCTACAGCGCCACCGTCTTCGGTAACGGCAGCGGCCGGTTTGCGTTCCGCTACACGGGGCCGGCCGGCGGCGCCGACTATATCGGCATCGACAGCGTGAGCCTGGCCGCCGTGCCGGAGCCGGCCGGCTGCGCCCTGTACGGCGCCGGCCTGGCGCTGCTGGGCTGTTTGCGCGCGCGCGGCCGGCGCACCGCCAAGCTGGCGCTGGCGCTGGCGGCGCTCGGTCTGGCCCAGGCCGCGCGCGCGGCCGAGCCGCCGGACGGCATGGTGGTGGTGCGCGACGCCGAAACCGGCGCGCTGCGCCCGCCCACGGCGGCCGAATACAAGGCCTTGCAGGCGCTCGAACAAGGGCGCGTGACGGCCTCCGAACGGGCCGGCGCCGCCATCGCCGCGCCGCTGGTGCGCAAGGCCGACGGTACTCTGAAGGCGCATCTGGGACAGCGGGGCGCGGTGTATGCCGTGGCCACCCGCGACGCCGACGGCCGCACGCAGATCGACTGCCTGCCGGGCCTGAACGCGGCCCGCGCCGCAATCGACGGGCGGCGCGATGGCGCCAGCCCGCACACCGATGGAGGGCCGCGCCATGCGATCGATTAAATCGGCCGGCCGGACCCGCCGCCTCGGCGCGCTGGCGCTCCTGTGCGTGGGCCTGCACCTGGGCGGCGCGCGGGCCGACGCCACGCTCACCGTCATCAACGGCAACGCGCCCGGCGTCGGCTTCAACGACCCGACCCCGATGGCGCCGGCCGGCGGCAATACCGGCACCACGCTGGGCCAGCAGCGCTTGATCGCCTTCACCTACGCCGCCTCGATCTGGGGCGCCAGGTTGACCAGCGCGGTGCCGGTGCGGGTGCTGGCCACCTTCGAGCCGCTGTCGTGCAGCGAAACGAGCGCGGTGCTGGGCGCGGCGGGCGCCTGGGATATCTTCGCCGACTTCCCCGGCGCGCCGCGCGCCAACACGTGGTATCCGGCCGCGCTGGCCGGCAAGCTGTTCGGCGGCGACCAGTCGGCGCCGGCCGATCCGCACATCGTGGCCTACTTCAATTCGCGCCTGGGACTGGCGCCCGACTGCCTGCCCGGTTCCGGCTTTTATCTGGGGCTAGATAACAACCACGGCGGCGCCATCGATCTGGTGACGGTGCTGCTGCACGAGCTGGCGCACGGTCTGGGTTTTCAGAATTTCACCGACGAGGAGAGCGGCGAATTTTACGGCGGCATCCCGTCGATCTGGGACTACTTCCTGCTCGATAACCGGCTCGAACAGCAGTGGGTCAATCTGAGCGCCTTGCAGCGCGCCGCCTCTTCGGTCAGCGGCGACGGCTTGTCCTGG
>JAYVUV010000109.1:0-3992 GCA_043787615.1 Janthinobacterium sp.
TCGACGACCGCACCGCCTACGGCCAGGGTGTCGCCGACGAGTTCGTCAAAGGAGTGAGCAAAAAAGCCGGCGCCATCGTCACGCGTCAGTACACCACCGACAAGGCCACCGATTTCAGCGCCATTCTGACCGCGATCAAGGCCAAACATCCGGACTTGGTGTTTTTCGGTGGCATGGACGCGATCGGCGGCCCGATGTTGCGCCAGATGCGGCAACTCGGCATCGAGGCCCGTTTCATGGGCGGCGACGGGATTTGTTCGACCGAATTGGCCCGTTTGGCGGGGGATGCGCTGGGCGAGGGCAAGGTCGTGTGCGCCGAGGCCGGCGGGGTGGAGGAGGGCAAGAAGGCCGAGCTGGACAAGTTCAAGCTGGTGTTCGGCAAGCGTTTCGGCCACGAGGTGGTGCTCAACGCGCCCTACGCCTACGACGCGGTGATGACCATGGTGGACGCGATGCAAAAAGCCGGTTCGTCCGATCCTGCCGTGTATTTGCCGGTGTTGGCCAAGACCACATACAAGGGGGTGACCGGGGTGATCGCCTTCGATCCGCGCGGCGACATCCTCGATGGCGCATTGACGGTTTATACCTACAAGGCGGGCAAGCGCGAAATCATCAGCGTGACGAAGTAAGCGTGGTCGGCCGGTTGAGCCGGGCCAAGCCGGGCCAAGCCGGACCAAGCCGGACCAAGCCGGACAAAAAAAATGCCCCGGCGAAGCCTGGGGCAAATGACATCCGTTCGAGGAGACTACCGCGGATGCCGAGGAGCGCTGAGCGGGACCGGCCCGCTCGATCGTTATTTGGCGCGTGCGACCACTTTTTCGGCCGCTTGGCTGAATTGGTTGACGGCGGTGTTCAAATTCGTTTCGATCACTTCGGCCGCTTGCTTGGCGCTTTTGCTGAACTGCTCGTAACCGGCGTTGGCGTTGCCGATCGCCGATTTGAACATGGCGACGGCGTTTTCCGAACCGGCCGGCGCGTTCTTGCTCACTTCTTCCACCAGCGACAACACTTTGCGGTTGGTTTCGGCGATTTGCGATTCGGCCGCTTTGTTGAATTCGGCTTGGGTGCCGGACGCGATGGCGGCCAGTTGACGGCTGTAAGCGAGGGCTTTTTCAGCGGCCGGTTGGGCGTGGGCCGACGTCAGCGACAGGAATTCTTGCGGGTCTTTGGCGGCCAGCAGTTGGCGCGCGGTGGCGCTGGATTCTTCCAGGGACGCCTTGGCGGCGCTCAAGTTCAGCGCGACGATTTTTTCGATACTCTCGAAAGCTTTGCTGGTCAGCGAAGAAAAGATAGCGAATTGGGTTTCCAGATTGGCTTTGGTAGCGGACGAAAATTGCTCAGGAATTGAAAACATATAACTCTCCAAAATTAGTGTCTCGATAATTAGTACTGCGTGGATGCCACGTTAGCTAGTGTCGGAATGAAGCAGATGATTCGTATTTTCAAGCTGAACAGAAATTGTGCAACGCAACAAGAGGCAATTCTAAAGGGTTCGACAGCTAAGTCAAGCGTATTTTGTGCGTTGCAACAAGTAAAGTTTTCTTCCCAAAACCGATATTTTCTTGATGGCAATTCTGTCTAGCTTATTTCATTTCTAGCAGGAATTTTTAAGCTTGCCTGATAAATAAGCAAATCACCCGCCGGAAACGGGACCGGCTCGCCGTACGGCTCGCCGTCGTCTGGCCGTCGGCGCGTGGCCAGATGCGCCCGGCGTGGCCGTGCTAGACTGCGGCGCACGCTGTTGACACGCCGGGCGCCGCGCGACCCCGCTTTCCACCATTCCACACGATTCCACATGGCCAATACCGCTCCCCTCGCGCTCGGCAAAATGCCCGGCTGGCGCAGCTCGCCGCCGTTTGTCTTGCCCGCCTTCTTTGTTTTACTGTGGAGCACAGGCTTCATCGTGGCCAAGTTCGGCTTGCCCTACGCCCCGCCGCTGACTTTTTTACTGTTGCGCTTCCTGGGCGTGCTGCTGGTGCTACTGCCCTGCGTATTGCTGCTGAAAGCGCCCTGGCCGCGCGGCAAGATCGGTCACGTGGCCGTGGCCGGCCTGTTGTTGCAGGCGGGTTATTTGAGCGGCGTGTGGTGCGCCATCAAGCTGGGCATGCCGGCCGGCTTGTCGGCCTTGATCGTGGGCATGCAACCGATCTTGACGGCGGTGGCCGCGCCCCTGATCGGCGAATCGGTGCGGCCGCGTCAATGGCTGGGCCTGTTATTCGGCCTGTGCGGCGTGGCCCTGGTGGTGGCGGCCAAGATCCATCTGGTCGGCTTGAGCGGGGCCAGCATCGCCTTGTGCGTGTTCGCGCTGCTATCGATCACGGCCGGCACCCTGTATCAAAAACGCTACTGTCCGCATTTCGATTTGCGCACCGGCACCGTGATTCAATTCGCCGCCTCGCTGCTGGTGGTGTTGCCGCTGGCCGTGATGCTGGAGGGTTTGACACTGGATTTTGCTGCGGTGCAATGGACGGCCCGTTTCGTGGGCGCTTTGCTGTGGGCCATCTTCGCCTTGTCGATCGGCGCCATTTTCTTGCTGTTCGCCTTGATACGGCGCAGCGACGCCACCCAGGTCACCAGTTTGTTGTACCTGACCCCGCCCACCACCGCCTTGATGGCGTGGTTGATGTTCGGCGAAGCCTTCAATCTGTTGGGCATCGCCGGCATGATCACGGCGGTGGTCGGGGTCGTTTTCGTGGTCAAGAAATAATTCGGGAAAAGTATGATCTCCACGCCAGCCCAGGCGGCGGTCGACGCCGCCATCACTGCGCGCCGTTCGGTGCGGGCTTTTTTGCCGACCGAGGTGGCGCGCGAAGAGATCGAGCACATTTTGCGGGTGGCGGCGCGGGCGCCGTCCGGCAGCAATATCCAGCCATGGAAGGTGTATGTGGTGCGTGGCGAGCGCAAGCGCCGCCTGATCGCGAGCGTGTCGGCCGCCCACGCCGACCCGGCCCAAGCCGGCGCGCACGTCGAACCCTATGCTTATTACCCGCTGCGCTGGGTCGCGCCGTATCTTGAGCGGCGGCGCAAGGTGGGCTGGGACTTGTACGCGCTGCTGGGCTTAACGCGCGACAACAAGGCCGGCATGGCGGCCCAGCACGGTCGCAATTTTCGCTTCTTCGACGCGCCGGTCGGCTTGATTTTCACCATCGACCGGGTGCTGGAGCAAGGCTCCTGGCTCGATTACGGCATGTTTATGCAAAACATCATGATCGCGGCGCGCGGGCGCGGCCTCGACACTTGTCCGCAAGCGGCGTGGAATCCTTATCACACCATCGTCCGCGAGGTGCTGGGCGTGCCGGACGAGGAGCAAATCGTGTGCGGCATGGCGCTCGGTTATGCCGATCACGGCAAGATTGAAAACACCTTGCGCACCAAGCGCGCGCCGTTGGCCGAGTTCGTGCGTTTTCTCGATTAAAGGCGCGCTTTTTCCCCGCCCGCGCTCCGCTGCGCCGATGCGTTGTAAAGCGGCCATGTCATTGTATAAAGGAAGCGCACGACACGCTGAATTCCGCTTGCGCTCGGTCTGTCGTTTGCTACACTGCAACAAGAAACTTCTGTTTGCTTCACGGGGATATATACATGTTTAAACTTGCGCTAAGCGCACTGTTTTCATTGCTGATCGTTGCGGGAACGAGCTCGGCGGCGCACGCCAAGATCATCGACGATCAAGCCGCTCCCAAAAAACACGGCGCCAAACGGACCAAGGTCATTTTGCGTCGCCAAGGCAACCGGATCGCCGCGCCGGACGCCGGTGAAACCGTGCTCAAGCGTGTGATCGTGGTGCGCGGCAAGCGCAAAGTGGTCTACCAGCGCGTGATCAATGTGGGGCCGCCGGCCGTGGCCCGGCCCACCATGGGCGACTTGGCCGGCTTGAACTTGACGCGCGATCCGCTCGACTTGAAATCGAGCGTGGCCTTGCTGCTGGACCAGACCAGTTCCGAAGTCTTGTTCGAAAAAAATTCCAACGTGGCCTTGCCGATCGCCTCCATCAC
>JAYVUV010000110.1:0-3590 GCA_043787615.1 Janthinobacterium sp.
GGTGGGCGCGGCGCTCGACCGGGGCGTGCAAGCCGAATCGAGCCTGTACTCGAAGGATTTCACCCATTTGTTCAGGGTGGTTAAAAAGAGCAAGGCCAAGGCGGCGGCGTGAATCAGGCGGCCGATGCCGATGGCGTCGACGGCCCGGGCATCTGGCTGGTGCGGCCGGAAGCCGAGCCGCTGGCCGCCGCGCTGCTGGCGGCGCTGGGCGGCAGCGTGTTCCGGCCCTGGCTCGACCCCGATACGCCGCAGCGCGTCCAGTTCGGCGCCGCCTACCGGCTGCACCGGCAATGGGTGATGTTGGGCGCGAGCGGCATCGCGGTGCGGTTTCTGGACGGCCTGACGCACGACAAGCATAGCGATCCGGCGCTGGTGGTGCTGGACGAAGGGGCGCGTTTCGCGGTGGCGCTGCTGGCCGGCCATGAAGGCGGCGCCAATGCGCTGGCCTACCGGGTCGCCAACGCGGTCGGCGCGGTGCCGGTGGTGAGCACGGCCACCGAGGCGGTCAAGCCGCTGGTGCTGGGCGTCGGCTGCCGCAAGGGGGTGCCGGCCGAGCGCATCGAGGCGGCCGTGCGCCAGGCGCTGGGCGCACGCGCGCTGGTTGAGGTGCGCGAATGCGCGACCATCGATTTGAAGGCGAACGAGCCTGGTTTGCTGGAGTTTTGTGCGCGTCACGGCTTGCCGCTGCGCGTGATCAGGCGCGCGGCGGTGGCCGCGCGGCCGTGGGTGAGCAAGCCGTCGGACTGGGTGCGCCAGAACGTGGGGGTCGATGGAGTGTGCGAGCCGTGCGCGCTGATCGCCAGCGGGCGCGGTGAATTGATCGTACCTAAAACAACTTTGGACGGCGTGGCCGTCGCGGTGGTAGAAGATAAATGGATGAAATGATGAGTGGTGTATTAAATCTGGTGTCGGTGGGTCCGGGCTTTGAAGACTTGATCGTGCCGCGCGCGATCGCCGCGCTGCGCGACAGCGACGTGATCGTGGCGTATGAATTGTATCTGCGCTGGATCGAGCCGCATTTGGCTGGCAAGGAAATCCACACGCCGCCGCTGACCCAGGAGCGCGAACGGGCCTTGCTGGCGATCGAAAAGGCGCGCGCCGGCGCCAAGGTGGCCCTGATCTCCAGCGGCGACATCGGCATCTACGCCATGGCCGCGCTGGCGTTCGAGGAAATGCGCGAGGACGATACCTATCAGGTCAACGTGGTGCCGGGGATTACCTCGGCCAACGCCTGCGCTTCGCTGCTCGGCTCACCCTTGTCGCACGATTTCGCCACCCTCAGCCTGTCCGATTTGCTGTGTCCCTGGGATTGGATCGAGCACCGCGCGCGCCATATCGCGCAAGCCGACCTGGCCTGCGTGCTGTACAACGTGCAAAGCGCCGGCCGCCAGGAAGGCGTGTACCGCGTGCTCAAGCTGATGCTCGAATCGAAGGCGCCGCATACCTTGTGCGGCGTGGTCAAGAACGCCTACCGGCCGGGCCAGGAAGTGAGCATCCACCGCCTGGACGAGCTGCCGGCGCTGCGCTTCGACATGCTGACCACGATCGTGATCGGCAACCGCTTCACGGCGCGCAAGCGGGGCGGCATCTTCACCCCGCGCGGTTACAACGACTGGGCGGCCGACGCCGCCGCGCAAGCGAAACAGGATGAGGCGGAGGCGCTGCCGCAAGGCGCGCTGTGGGTGTTTTCCGGCACCAGCGACGGCAACGCCCTGGCGGCGCGGCTCGCGCGCGAGCAGGGCGGCCCGGTGGTGGTCTCCACCGCCACCGAATACGGCGCCGAGATCGCGGCCCAGGATTGTCCGGGCGTGACGGTATGGGGCGGGCGGCAGGGCGTGGAGGCGCGCCGCCAGGCACTGGTGCGCAGCGGCGCGCGCGCGCTGGTCGACGCTACCCATCCGTATGCCGATACGATGTCGGTTCAGTTGATCGGCCTGGCCGAGGAGCTGGCGCTTCCGTATCTGCGCTACGAGCGCGCCAGCGCCATGACGCCGGGCAGCGGCGAGCTGTGCGCCACCATGGGCGAGGCGGCGGCGCGCGCCATCGCGGTGGGTGGGCGGATTTTTCTCGCCACCGGTTCCAAAGACCTGGCCACCTTCCTTCAACATCCCGGCGCCGAGCGGTGCACCTGGTATGTGCGGTTGACGGCGGAGCCGGAATTCATCCAGCGCGCGCTGGCGCTCGGCGTGCCGCGCGACCGCATCTGCGCCATGCAGGGACCGTTTTCGGCCGAGTTCAACACCGCGCTGTGGCGCGACTGGGGCATCGACTGCGTGGTGAGCAAGGACTCGGGCGACGCCGGCGGCTTCGGCGCCAAGGTGGCGGCGGCGCAAGCGCTGGCCATCCCGCTGCTGGTGGTGGCGCGGCCACGGCTCGCTTATCCGAGTCGGGCCGACAGCGCCGCGCAGACGCTGGCGCGGCTCAAGGAGTGGGATCTGATATGAAGCAGCCGATTCCGGTGACCATCGTCACGGGCTTTCTGGGCGCCGGCAAGACCACCATGCTGCGTGGTTTGATCGCGCGGCGCCAGTCGCGCCGCCTGGCGCTGTTGATCAACGAGTTCGGCGAGGTGGCTATCGACGGTGTGCTCATGCGCGACGGCGCCGGCCAGGACGAGCAGATTCGCATCCATGATTTCCCGCACGGCTTGATCGCCTACGGGGACGATGAACTGTTCATCCCCACCATGCTGGCGATCGCGGCGCGGCGCGCCCAGGTCGACCATGTGCTGATCGAGACGTCCGGGCTGGCGCTGCCGACGGCCGTGATGGAACTGCTGCAAAGCGCGCCGCTGGCCGACGATTTCGTGCTCGACGCCACGCTGGCGGTGGTCGATACGCCGCTGCTGCTCGGCGATCAGTTCGAGCGCGCGGCCGGCGCGCCGGACCGGGTCGGCGATTCGGTAGCGACGCTGTTCGAGCGGCAGCTCGAATATGCCGACGTGGTGGTGCTCAATAAGATCGACGATCTGGACGAGGAGGCGCTGTTGCTGGCCGAGGCGAGCGTGCGCCGGCGCGCGCCGAACGTGCGGTTTCTGGAATTGGCGTATCGGGGACAGCTCGACATCCGCCTGGCGCTCGGCTTGCGGCTGCATCAGCCGGGACGGGGCGGCCAGGTGCATAGCTACACGCCGCTGGCGTCCATGCCCGGCGCCGAGGCGGGTCCGCTGGGCGACCAGTCGCGCCTGAACGGCCATGCCCATTCCGGCTTGAGCGCGCACAGCCACGGCCTGGCCACCCACAAGCATTTTCACGAGCAGGACCCGGGCTGGTTGTCGTTCGTGCTGCGCAGCCAAGTGGCGCAGCGGCCGGAGCGGCTGAAGGCGGCGCTGCTGGAGGCGGCGCGGCAGGAGCCTATTTTGCGCAGCAAGGGTTTCGTGCGCACAGGCGATTCGGCCCAGGCGCTGCTGGTGCAAGGGGTGCGCGGGCGGATCGCGCTCAGCCTCGACGCGGTGCGGCCGGCGGCCGAAACCTCGGAGCTGGTGTTTATCGGCTACCACCCCAGCCGCAGCCGGGTGGCGGCGCTGTTGTCGGACTTGACCGGCACGCCCTGGCGTTGAGCGCGGGGTAGCGACTATTGCGTTTATGGAA
>JAYVUV010000111.1:0-7789 GCA_043787615.1 Janthinobacterium sp.
CGGCAACAAACGGCTCACCGTCACCATCTGCGCCAATTACGGCGGGCGCTGGGATATCATGCAGGCTGTCAATAAGATGACGGCGCGGCAAGCCGGCGCGCCGGACGGCGAGCCGGACGGCCAGCCGGACCGCGCGTCCGCCTACACGGAGGCGCAATTGGCGCCCCATCTGGCCATGGCCTACGCGCCCGAGCCCGACCTGTTCATCCGCACCGGCGGCGAGCAGCGCATTTCCAATTTCCTGTTGTGGCAACTGGCTTACGCCGAGCTGTTTTTCACCGAGACTTACTGGCCCGATTTCACCATCGAATGCCTGGACGACGCGATCGCGTCTTATCAACAGCGCGAACGGCGTTTCGGCCGCACCAGCGCCCAACTGGCGGAAAAGACAAACTAATGCTCAAAACTCGGATAATCACCGCCCTGGTCTTGCTGGCGGTCTTGCTGCCGGTTCTGTTCTTTCACTATTTCCCCGCCTTCGCCGCGATCGTGATCGTCGCTTTCGGCGCCGCGATCTGGGAAAGTTTTCGTCTTTTCATGCCGGACCCGGCCCGCGCGCGCGGCAATCTGCTGACCGCCGCAGTCTGGACCGGAATGTTCGGCATCAATTTCTTCTTGATGGACGCCGGCGGCATCGAATTCTGGTTCGCCCTGGCCACGTTTTTTTGGCTGATCCGCTTCGTCCCCTCATTGAAACTCGGTTTGCCGCCGCTGGCGGGGCTGGGGAACACTTGGCTGGGCGTGATGTACGCGGTGGCCATCGTGGCGTGTTTCGCCGCCATCATCGCGTTATTCCGCCACTCGCCGCTCTACCTGCTGTCGGTGATGGTGCTGGTCTGGATCGCCGACATCGGCGCCTATTTCTCCGGCAAGGCTTTCGGCAAGCGCAAGCTGGCGCCGTCTATTTCGCCCGGCAAATCCTGGGAAGGGGCGATCGGCGGCGGCATCGCCGTGCTGGCCCTGTCCAGCCTGAGTATCATGCTGGTGGACAAGGCGCCTTGGCTGGCCGACACCTTCGCCGCGCGCCTGCGGGCCGGTCTCGGCTGGGCGCCGGCGCTGGCCGTGCTGCTGCTGATGGTGGCCGCCAGCGTGGTGGGCGACTTGTTCGAATCGCAACTCAAGCGGCGCGCCAAGCTCAAGGACAGCAGCAATCTCTTGCCCGGCCATGGCGGCGTGCTGGACCGGATCGACGCCCTGATTCCCGTCTTGCCCCTGGCGGCCCTGATCGGCCACTGGCTCTGAAAAACATGTCCATGCAAAACATCACCATCCTGGGCGCCACCGGTTCGATCGGCGTCTCCACCCTGGACGTGCTGGCCCGCCACCCCGAGCGTTACCGGGTGTATGCGCTGAGCGCCCACAGCCGTGTGGACGAGCTGGCCGCCCAGTGTCTGCGCTGTCAACCCGCGCGCGCCGTGGTCGGCACGGCCGACGCCGCCCAGCGCTTGACGGCGCTGCTGCGCCAACAGGGTTCGCGCACCGAGGTCGAGTATGGCGAGGCGGCCTTGTGCGCCATCGCCAGCGACCACGCGGTCGATACCGTGATGGCGGCCATCGTCGGCGCCGCCGGCCTGGCGCCGACCCTGGCGGCGGCCCGCGCCGGCAAGAAAGTATTGCTCGCTAATAAAGAAGCGCTGGTCATGTCCGGCCAATTGTTCATCGACGCGGCGCGCCAGAACGGCGCCGTGCTGCTGCCGATCGACAGCGAACACAATGCCATCTTCCAATGCCTGCCGCACGACTACGGCCGTGGCGGCGGCGCACCGGGCGCGCGCGGGGTGGACAAGATCGTGCTGACCGCGTCCGGCGGACCCTTCCTCACGCGCGCCGTCGACACGCTCGGCAGCGTCACCCCCGATCAAGCCTGCAAGCATCCGAACTGGGTCATGGGGCGCAAGATCTCGGTCGATTCGGCCACCATGATGAACAAAGGGCTGGAAGTGATTGAGGCGCACTGGTTGTTCGGCGCGCCGGCCGAGCGCATCGAGGTGCTGATCCATCCGCAAAGCGTGATCCATTCCATGGTCTCGTATGTGGACGGTTCGGTGCTGGCGCAGTTGGGCAATCCCGACATGCGCACCCCGATCGCCCACGCGCTGGCCTATCCCGAGCGGATCGCCTCGGGCGTGGCGGCGCTGGACTTGACCACCATGGCCAGCCTCCAATTCGCGCGGCCCGACTTGCTGCGCTTTCCCTGCCTGGCGCTGGCCTTCGACGCTCTGCGCGCCGGCGGCACCGCGCCGGCCCTGCTCAACGCGGCCAATGAAGTGGCGGTGCAGGCCTTTCTCGACCTGCGCATCGGCTTCCGCCAGATCGAGCGCGTGGTCGCCCACGTGATCGGCCGGGTGGCGCACGGCGCCGCCTCCAGCATCGAGGCGGTGATGGAGCAGGACCGGCTGGCGCGCGCCGCCGCCGCCGACTACATCGCCGCCGGGCCGGCCGCATGACTTTGCCCGGCACCCTGCTGGCCTTCCTGGTCGCGCTGGGCTCCCTGATCGTGATCCACGAGATGGGCCACTATTGGGTGGCGCGCTGGTGCGGCGTGAAGGTGCTGCGTTTTTCGGTCGGCATGGGCAAGGTGGTGTGGTCGCGCCGGATCGGCCCCGACCAGACCGAGTGGGCCGTGTCGATGCTGCCGCTGGGCGGCTACGTGAAGATGCTGGACGCGCGCGATCCCGATCAGGATGTGCGCGCGCTGCCGGCCGAGGAACTGCGGCGCGAATTCACGCGCCAAAACGTGTGGCGCCGCATCGCCATCGTGGCGGCCGGGCCGCTGGCCAATTTTCTGCTGGCGATCGCGCTGTTCGCCGGCCTGGCCATGTATGGCGCCAGCGAGCCGGCCAGCCGGATCCGGGTCGCGGCGCCGTCCAGCGTCGCCTATCTGGCCGGGCTGCGCAGCGGCGACACCGTGCTGGCCGTCAACGACGAGCCGGTCGCGCTATGGTCCGAATTGCGCTGGCAGGTGCTGCAGGCGGGCTTGGACAAGCAGGGCGTGCGGCTGCGCATCGAACGGCCCGGCCAGGGCCGGGTGGGCGCCGAGCTGGCCGCCGCGCAGGTGGCCAAGCTCGATCTGGACGGCGACATGCTCGACGCGCTGGGGATCGGCTTGGCCGCGCCGCCGGCCCAACTAGGCCAGATCGTGGCCGGCGGGGCCGCCGAGCGGGCCGGCTTGCGCGCCGGCGACTGGATCGTGGCGGTCGACGGCCAGCCCGTGGCCGACTTTTTAAGCCTGGTGCAACTGGTGCGGGCCGCTCCGGCCAAGCCCTTGACGGTGCTGCTGCGGCGCGACGGCCGCGAACAAACCCTGGGCCTGACGCCCGAGGCCGATCACAGCACAGCTGTAACAGTTGGTAAGATCGGGGCCGGGCCGGCCCAGGCGCCGGCTATGATCCTGGTCAGGTTGGGGCCGGGCGCGGCGCTGGCCAAAGCCGTGTCCAAGGTGTGGCAGGGCGGCGCGACCAACGTCAAAATGATCGGCAAGATGCTGACCGGCCAACTGTCCTTGAAAAACTTGACGGGACCGATCACCATCGCCGACTATGCCGGGCAGACCGCGCGCAACGGCGCGCTCAGTTACTTGAACTTCATCGCACTTATCAGTATCGCTCTAGGCGTGATGAATTTGCTACCTATTCCGGTTCTAGACGGTGGCCTTTTGCTGTATTATTCGCTGGAAGTTTTGACCGGACGCCCCATGCCGGAACGCGCCGCCGATATCGCCAAATACATCGGCATCGGTTTGCTGCTGACCATGATGTCGCTGGCCGTGTTCAACGACGTGGCGCGCCTGATGCACTAAGGGGACGCGTTGTCGCCGTGCCAGCCCGACGGGGCCGTCGCCCGGCCCGAAGATGTCGTCTACGATTGACCCTTTGATTTAGCCAATGAAATTATATTCTCATCGTTTTATCTCGCCTTCCTTTCGCCGCAGTTTGATCGGCGCCGCCGTCCTGGCCTTGTGCGCCGGCCGCGCCCTCGCCGTCGAACCGTTTACCGTCAAGGATATCCGCATCGAGGGGATTCAGCGCACCGAGGCGGGCACCGTGTTCAGCTATTTGCCGGTGCGGGTGGGGGAAACCTTCAACGATGAAAAAAGCGTGGCCGCCATCAAGGCCTTGTACGCGACCGGTTTTTTCAAGGACGTGCGCCTGGAAGTGGACGGCGCGGTGCTGGTGGTGCTGGTCGAGGAGCGGCCCGCGATCGCCGCCGTCGAGTTCACCGGCGCCAAGGAATTCGAGAAGGACGTGCTGGTCAAGGCGCTCAAGGAAATCAACGTCGGCGAGGCCAAGATCTTCGACAAGGCCTCGGTCGACCGCGCCGAGCAAGAGCTCAAGCGCCAATACCTGTCGCACGGCCTGTACGGCGTGAAAATCACCACCACCGTGACGCCGATCGAGCGCAACCGGGTCAACGTGGTGTTCGCCGTGGACGAGGGCGAGGTGGCCCGCATCAAGCAGATCAACATCGTCGGCAACAAGGCCTTTTCGGACAAGGAGTTGCGCGAGCAGCTGGCCTTGAACACCGGCGGCTGGTTCAGCTGGTACACCAAGGCCGACCAGTATTCGAAGACCAAATTGAGCGGCGATATCGAGACCCTCAAGTCCTTTTATCTGGACCGCGGCTATATCGAGATGCAGGTCGATTCGACCCAGGTGTCGATCACGCCCGATAAAAAAGACATCTACATCACCATCAACGTGACCGAGGGCGAGAAATACAAGGTCGCCGACATCAAATTCGAGGGCGAGATGTTCGGCCGCGAGGAAGAGTTGAAATCGCTGGTGCTGCTGCGCCGGGGCGAGACCTATTCCGGCCAGGCGCTCACCGCCAGCAACAAGCGCATCTCGGACCGCATGGGTACCTTCGGCTATGCCTTCGCCAACGTCAACGCCAATCCCGACATCAACCGCGAAAAGCGCGAAGTCGGTTTCACCTTTTTCATCGATCCGGGCAAGCGGGTCTACGTGCGGCGCATGAATATCGCCGGCAACAGCACCACCCGCGACGAGGTGATACGGCGCGAATTCCGCCAATTCGAATCGTCCTGGTACGACAGTAACAAGATCAAGCTCTCGCGCGACCGGGTCGACCGACTGGGTTACTTCAAGGACGTCACCATCGACACCCCGGAAGCGCAAGGCACCTCGGACCAGGTGGACGTCAACCTGACCGTGGTGGAGCGCCCGACCGGCAGTTTCACCGTGGGCGGCGCCTTTTCGCAGTCGGAAAAGCTGACCTTTTCGGCCTCGATCTCGCAGGCGAACTTCGCCGGCAGCGGCAACACGGTGGGCCTGGAACTCAACACCAGCCATTTCAGCCGCACCATCGCCTTTTCGCACACCAATCCGTATTTCACGGATGAAGGCGTGTCGCGTTCGTTCGAGCTGTATTTGCGCACCACCGAACCGCCGGCGCTCAACATCGGCAGTTACCGCATCAAGCAAACCGGTGGCAAGATCAGCTTCGGCGTGCCGTTCTCGGAAACCGACACCGTCTTCTTCGGCATCGGGCTGGAACGCTCGATGATCGAGACCGACGCCACCAGCCCGAGCCGCTTCCTCCAGTACATTCGCGAAACCGGCGGCCCGGCCAACGGCATCGGCAGCGTCACCACCAACGCGGTGCCGCTGACTGCCGCCTGGCAGCGCGACAACCGCGACAGCGCCGTCACGCCGAGCATCGGCCGCTATCAGCGCGCCAACCTTGAATTGGACTTGATCGGCAACCAGAAATACTACCGCGCGATCTACGAGCAGCAGTATTACCGTCCGCTGTTCAGCAAGGTGACCCTGGCCCTGAAGGGCGAGATCGATTACGGTCACGGCATCGGATCGAGCACCTACCCGGTGTTCAAAAACTTTTACGGCGGCGGTATCGGTTCGGTGCGCGGCTACCTGAGTTCTTCGCTGGGCGCGGTCGATCCGAACACCTCGGACGCGCTGGGCGGCGCCTCCCGCTTGATCGGTAACATGGAATTGCAACTGCCGTTCCCCGGTTCCGGCACCGACCGCAGCTTGCGCTGGTTCGGTTTCATCGACGGCGGCCAGGTTTACCAGGAAGGCCAAAAGATGCGCGCCTCCGAGTTGCGTTACTCGACGGGGCTGGGCATCAGCTGGATTTCGCCGGTCGGCCCGCTCAAGTTGAGTTATGCTAAGCCCCTAAATGCCAAAGAGGGCGATCGCCTGGAGCGTTTCCAGTTCCAGATGGGCACCGGCTTCTGATCGGCCGACCGGTAAACGAGTGTTAGTTTAGGGAGTATCAAGTTGATTATCACACCCTCCACCATGCCGAAGTATGTCGCCGCGCTGGCATTGAGCCTGTGTTCGATGGCGCCGGTTCTGGCGCAGACGCAGGACTCGAAAATCGCCTGGCTCAGCACCGAGCGCATTTATAACGAGTCCAAGCTGGCCAAGCTGGCCGGCGAGAAGCTGGCCGACGAGTTTCGCGCCCGCGAAAAAGCGGTCGCGGAACTGGGCGCGCGCCTGAAGACGGCCAGCGAAAAGCTGGAGAAGGAGCTGCCGGCCCTGAACGAGGCCGATCGGGCCAAGCGCCAGCGCGAGTATTTCGAGCTCGATAAAGAATTGCAGCGCCGTCAGCGCGAATTCCGCGAGGATTTGAATCAGCGCACCAACGAGGAGCGCTCGGCCATTTCCGACAAGGCGACCAAGATCATCAAGCAGCTGGCGCAGGTCGAAGGCTTCGACATCGTGTTGCAGGACGCGGTCTGGGCCAGCCCGCGCATCGACATCACCGACAAAGTGCTCAAGGCGCTCGATAAATAAACGCACCGGCTCCGCGCATCAGGCGCGCGCCGGCGCCATGACATGGATAGGATAGACCAGGATGGGCACTCGACTGGGACAATTGGTCGAACGCTTGGGGGGCCGGCTGCTGGGCGACCCCAACCTCGAAGTGGACGGCATCGCGCCGCTGACCGAGGCCGGCGTTTCACACATCAGCTTTCTAAGCAATAGCAAATTGCGCGCGCAGGCGGCGCGCAGCCAGGCGGCGGCCTTGATCCTGTCGGCCGCCGACCACGCCTTGCTCGGCCCCGAGTACGCCGGCGCCCGCGTCGTGACCGCCAATCCCTACGTGTATTTCGCCCGCGCCGCGCAATGGTTCGCGGCCTTGACCCATGTCGCGCCGCTGCCCGGGATCGACTCCAGCGCCAGCGTGGCGGCCGGCGCGCGGGTCGACCGCAGCGCCCACGTGGGGCCGCACGTGACCATCGGCGCCGGCGCCACCATCGGCGCCGGCTGCGTGATCGACGCCGGCTGCGTGATCGGGGCCGAGGCCGTGATCGGCGCCGACTGCCACTTGTTCGCCAACGTCACCTTCCACGCGCGCTGCCAGATCGGCGCGCGCGGCATTATCCACTCCGGCGCCGTGATCGGCACCGACGGCTTCGGCTTCGCCAACGAGGGCGGAGTCTACATCAAGATTCCGCAGACCGGCCGCGTGATGATCGGCGCCGACGTCGACATCGGCGCCAACACCACCATCGACCGCGGCGCGCTGGCCGACACCGTGATCGAGGATGGCGTAAAACTCGACAACCAGATCCAGATCGGCCACAACTGCCATATCGGCGCCCACACGGCCATGGCCGGCTGCGTCGGCGTGGCCGGCAGCGCGCGGATCGGCAAATATTGCACCTTCGGCGGCGCCGCCATGGTGCTGGGCCACCTGGAGATCGCCGACCGGGTTCACGTGTCGTCGGGCAGCCTGGTGTCGCGCTCGATCCTGGAGCCGGGCCAGTACACCGGCTTTTACCCGCTGGCCAAAAACG
>JAYVUV010000112.1:0-5080 GCA_043787615.1 Janthinobacterium sp.
CAAAAAATAAAAACTGTTGGTGCGAGGAGGGGGACTCGAACCCCCACACCATTGCTGGCGTCAGGACCTAAACCTGGTGCGTCTACCAATTTCGCCATCCTCGCGGGAATTTGCATCGGGCCGTCCCGCCAATATACCGTCTATTGCGCTTGAGAACGTGCCCGATTTCTCACAAAAGCAAAGGGCGACCCGTCAATGAAACGGCCGCCCCGCCTGCCCTTGTGAGTGGCTTTCAACTTCACCGCAGTATTTTACTGGATATTTCGGTGAAACGCGGCGTTTTTTGACTGTTCGCCAACTTTGGATTATTCCGTCGCCCGCGTCAAGCCCCGGCCGGGTCCGCGCGCTTGGCGCCGGGCAGCGGTTTTTTGATACGGAACCAGGCCGCGTACAAGGCCGGCAGGAATAATAAAGTGAGCGCCGTGGCCAAGATCAAGCCGCCCATGATGGCCACCGCCAGCGGCCCCCAGAACACCGAGCGCGAGAGCGGAATCATGGCCAGCGCGGCGGCCGCGGCCGTCAACACGATGGGCCGGCAGCGCCGCACCGCCGCCTCCACCACGGCGTCCCACGGCTCCACGCCGGCGGCGATGTCTTGCTCGATCTGATCGACCAGGATCACCGAGTTGCGGATGATCATGCCGAATAGGGCGATCACCCCCAGATTGGCCACAAAGCCGAGCGGACGGTGCAGTATCAGCAAGGCGGCGGCCGCGCCCGCCACGCCCAGCGGCCCGGTCAAGAACACCAGCAAGCTGCGCGAAAAACTGTGCAATTGCAGCATCAGCAAGGTGAAGATGATGAAGATCGCCAACGGCAAATTGGCCGCGATCGAGGCTTCGGCGGCGCCGCTGTCGGCGGCCGCGCCCTTGACCGCGATGCGGTAGCCGGCCGGCAAATTGGCGCGCAGGGCGTCGATGGGCGCCGTCAACTGGTCCGACACGGTCGGCCCCTGGATGCCGTCGAGCACGTCGCATTGCACCGTGATGGCCCATTCCCTGCCGAGGCGCCACACCACGCCCGGTTCCCACACGAAATGGGCGCGCGCCACCTGCGACAGGGTGACGGCCTTGCCGTCCGCCGTGGCCAGATTGGTGTCGTTCAAGACCGAGATCGTGGCGCGCTCGTCGAGCGGATGGCGAACTTGAATATCGATCAACTTGTTATCTTCGCGGAATTGACCGATGACGGTGCCCGACAAGACGGTGTTGGCCGAGCGCATCACGCTCTGACTGCTCACCCCCAGCGCGCGCAAGCGGTCCTGGTCCAGGTCCAGGCGCAAGACCTTGACCGACTCGTTCCAATTGTCGTTGGCGCCCAGGGTGTTCGGATTGGCGCGCATCAATTGCTTGACTTGGTCGGCGATGCCGCGCACCTTGTCGACCTCGGTGCCGGTGACGCGGAACTGGACCGGATACGGCACCGGCGGCCCGCTCGACATCAGTTTCACGCGTCCGCGCACCTCGGGAAAATCGGTCTTGAACACTTGCACTATCTTTTGCCGCAACACTTCGCGCGTGGCCAAGTCCTTGGGCAACACCACGATTTGCGCCACGTTGGTCTGCGGGAAAATCTGGTCGAGCGGCAGATAGAAGCGCGGGCTGCCGGTGCCGACATAGGTGGTCACGCTCTCGATGCCTGCTTGTTGGCGCAGGAAGGTTTCGAACTTCTTGGCTTGTTTTTCGGTCGCGCCGAAGGCCGTGCCCTCGGGCAGCCACATCTCGACCATCAATTCCGGCCGGCTGGAATCGGGAAAAAATTGCTTTTCGATGAATTTGAAGCCGAAGATGCCCAGCGCAAACACCAACAAGGTGGCGGCGATGGTGGTCTTGCGGTATTCCACGCACCAGCCGACCACGGCGCGGAAGCGGCGGAAGCCGGGCGTGTCGAACAAGCCGTGCTCGCCCTCGCCGCCGGCATGCGGCTTCACCTTGAGCAGCACGTAGCCGATATAAGGCGTAAACATCACCGCCACCACCCACGAAATGATCAAGGCCAGGGCGTTGACCGAAAACAGGGAAAAGGTGTATTCGCCGGCGGCCGACTTGGCCAAGCCGATCGGCAGGAAGCCGGCCACCGTGATCAGGGTACCGGTCAGCATCGGCATGGCGGTCGAGGTGTAGGCGAAGGTGGCCGCGTCGAAGCGGGAAAAGCCCTCTTCCATTTTACGCACCATCATTTCGACGGCGATGATGGCGTCGTCCACCAGCAAGCCGAGCGCGATGATCAAGGCGCCCAGGGAAATCTTGTGCAGATCGATATCGAGAATGCGCATGCACAGGAAGGTCACCGCCAGCACCAGCGGAATGGTGAGCGCCACCACCAGGCCCGGGCGCACGTCCAGGCGGAAGGGCTTGGTGTGCAAGCCCAGCGCCACAAAACTGACGGCCAGCACGATCAAGATCGCTTCGATCAAGGTGTGCACGAATTCGCCGACCGAGGCCGCCACCGCCTCGGGCTGGTTCGACACGCGCGCCAACTCGATGCCGACCGGCAGCTTGCCCTTGATATGGTCCAGGGTGGTTTGCAAATTCTTGCCCAGCACGATGATATTGCCGCCCTTTTCCATCGACACGCCCAGGCCGATCACTTCCTTGCCGTTGAAACGCATCTTGTCGCGCGGCGGGTCTTGGTACTCGCGCTTGACGGTGGCGAAGTCGCCCAGGCGGAAGGCGGTGCCGTTGGCGCGCAACTCCAGCGCCTCCAAGTCGCCCACGGTTTTGAAGGCGCCCGTCACCCGCACCTGTAAATTGTCGGTCGGCGTGACCAGGGTGCCGGTCGACTCGATCCCGTTTTGGGCCGCGATCTGGGCCGCGATGGCCTCGAACGGAATTCCCAATTGGGCGAACTTCTTGTGCGAAAACTCGATATTGATCTTTTCATCTTGCACGCCGAACAGCTCGACCTTGGACACCGAGGGCACCGCCAGTAATTGTTGGCGCACGAAATCGGCGTAATCCTTCATCTGGGCATAGGTGAAGCCGTCTCCGGACAAAGCGAAAATGGAACCGAACGTGTCGCCGAACTCGTCATTGAAAGCCGGCCCCTGCACGCCGGCCGGCAAGCTGGCGCGGATGTCGCCGATCTTCTTGCGCACCTGATACCAGGCCGCCGCCGTGTCCTTGGGCGGCGCCGACTCGCGCAGCTTGAGGATGATGACGGTTTCGCCCGGTTTGGAATAGCTGCTGATCTCGTCGATATACGGCGTTTCCTGGAGTTTTTTCTCCAGCTTGTCGGTCACCTGCTCGGCCATTTGCAGCGCGGTGGCGCCCGGCCAGCGGGCCTGGATCACCATATTGCGGAAAGTAAAAGGCGGGTCTTCGTCCTGGCCCAGATTGGCGTAGCTGAGCATGCCGCCGATCAGCAACACCGCCATCAGATAGCGGGTCAGCGGAATATGTTCCAGCGCCCAGCGCGACAGATTGAAACCGCCCTCTTTCGGCGCGCCGGCCGCGCCGTCCTTGGGCGCGCTCACCGTGCCGCTCCCGCCGCCGCGCCGGCCACGCTGGCGACCGGGGTCGCCTTCACGGCCGGCTCCTGGCCCAGGATCGTCACTTTCTGGCCCGGCTTCAACAGGTTGACACCGGCCGTGACCACGGTCTGGCCTTCCTTCAAGCCGCTGGCGACCAGCATGTCGTTGCCCGCCGCGCCGCCCAGCACCACCGGCACCGGTTTCACCACGCCGCCCTCGACCACCCACACCGAGGTGGCCGATTTCTCATAAAACAAGGCCGTGAGCGGCAAGCTGATTTGCGGGGTGGCGCCGCGCGCGGCGAAGCGCACCACCGCCGTCATGCCGAGTTGGGCGCCGGCCATGCTGTCGGGAATCGACACCTTGGCGGCGTAGGTGCGGGTGGCCGGGTCCGCCACGGGCGAAATCTCGCGGATCTTGCCGACCGCGCGCACCTCCGGTTGCGCCCATAAGCGCACTTGCACATCGCTTACCGCGCGCAGGCTGGCCACCTTATCTTCCGGCAAACCGATCACCACTTCCTTTTGACCGGCGCCGGCCAGCCGCACCACGGGCGCGCCGGCCGCCACCACCTGGCCCGCTTCGGCCTCGACCGCCGTGACCACGCCATCGATATCGGCCACCAGATTGCTGTAGCCGGCCAGATTGGCTTGGCCGCGATAAGCCGCGCGCGCCGAATCGACGCCGGCCTGGGCCGACTTGTCGGCCGACTCTTTGCTGTCGAGCACAGTCTGGCTGACGAAATTTTTCTCTCGCAATTCCTGATAGCGCTTCAACTCGGCCTTGGCCAGATCGCGGCTGGTTTCGGCCGCGCGCAAGGCGGCCAGGGCTTGGGCTTGCGACAATTGCAAATCCTGGGGATCGAGCCGCATCAGCACCTGGCCCCGCTTGACCACGGCGCCCACATCCACCTTGCGCTCGACGATCTTGCCGCCGACCCGAAAGCCCAGCTGCGACGCGATACGCGCCCTGACCTCGCCCGAAAACTCGGCTTGCACGGTGACATCGGAACCGGTCAACACGATCGCCCGCACCGGACGCACGTCCTCGGTCTTTTCCGGCGCCTTCGAACAGGCGCTCAGCAGCACGGCGAGCAGAATCGGGAGGAGCGGGGGCATATGGCGCGGCGGCCGGTTTTGACGCAGGGATTTCAAGGCGAACACGTGGATTTCCTTTACTATGCGAACTATTCAAATTTTTGTGTGGCAAACGCGCATGGCGCACGGCGGCGTGGCGGCATCCCTGCCCGCGCCGATAATGCTGTCATTTTAACAAGTCAGCCAGTAAATGACTTTCCGTTTATTAATTATATGCTTGCCAAATTTTGTTTGCAAATGACTTTTGCGTCAGTAAGCTGACGATACCGCACCTATACCGGACCCCTGCCCTTTCACCTCAGCCTTATGCCCGTCGACCACTACGAAAATTTCCCTGTCGCTTCTTTCCTGTTGCCTAAACGCTTGGTGCCGGCGGTCGAAGCCATCTACGCTTTCGCCCGCAGCGCCGACGACCTGGCCGACGAGGGCGACGCCGTGCCGGCCCAGCGGCTGGCCGCCCTGGAGGCTTACGAAACCGAGCTGGCCCGCATCGGCCGTGGCGAAGCCAGCG
>JAYVUV010000113.1:0-4936 GCA_043787615.1 Janthinobacterium sp.
AGGTTGAGCCACAGATTCGCTTGCATGGCATAGCCCACTTCGACGATGCCGCCCACCGTGTCCTTGAACTTGACCGAATAATCGGTTTCGTCGTCGACTTCGGATTTGTATTTCGGCGACAGGGCCGCGCGCACGCCGCCGCCGAAGCGCCAGTTCGGCAAGCCGGTATAAAACACGGTCGCTTCCAGTGGAATGCGGTCGAAACGTTTGGTGCCGTTACTGGCTGAAATGTTGTCCATGTGGTAGTTCAGCGTCAATTGCGTGGCGATCGGCATGTCCGCCGCTTGCCAGTAGATCCCGCCGCCGACTTGCACCAGGCCGCCGGCATGCACGTTTCTGGTGTGGCCGTTTTCAAACTCGACTTGCTCGATGGTGTCGCCGCCGCCGGTGAGGGCGAGATTGACGACGAATTGCATGCCCGACGCGGCCGGGGCGCGGTTGGCGGGCGCGACTTGTTGCGCATGAACGGTTGCCGAGGCGGCCAAAACAGCGACGATCGCCAGCGGGCGGAAAAAATAAGTGCGCAAGAAAAACTCCAAGGGATGAGAAAAGATTCACCGGCGCGCGGCCCTGGACGGGCGCGTTTCGCTGGTGAAATATGGAAAGCGTGACAATATACAATTACGATTTGATAATGTCCATGTCGCCGGCGCGGCTTGTGCGAAAATACAACTCCTCGCTTCGGGCGTCACGCCAGCGCCGGGCGCCGGCCTCGGTCGGCAAGCGAGAGGGGGCTGGCTTGAGCGGCCCCGATCCGGCCCCGATCCTGCCCCGCTCAAGCCGCGATGAAGCGCATCTTGAAACTGCGGCCCTTGATGTTGCCGAAGTCGCGGCCCAGCGGGTTGCCGCCATTCAAGCGAGCGAACGCGGCCTCGGCCACGCGCCGGTCGAGCGCCACATAGGTCATGAATTCAAACACATTGATCTTGCCGACTTGTTCCTTGCTCAAACCGGCGTCGCCGGTCAGCGCGCCCAGCAGATCGCCGGGACGCAGCTTGTCTTTCTTGCCGCCCATGATGCACAGCGTGACCATCGGCGCCGCCAGGGCCGCCTCGCCGTCGCCCTCGCTCAACTCCTTCAAATCATGCCAGCGGGCCGGGGTGTCCTGGTATTGCTCGATCAGCTTGACCCATTTCTTTTCGTTCGGCGCGCACAGCGACAGCGCCAGGCCGTGCTCGTCGCCGCGTCCGGTGCGGCCAATGCGGTGGATATGCACCTCGGTGTCCTTGGAGACATCGACATTGATCACCGCCTCCAGGCTCTGGATATCGAGCCCGCGCGCGGCGACGTCGGTTGCCACCAGCACCGAGCAGCTGCGGTTGGCGAACAGCACCAGGATCTCGTCGCGCTCGCGCTGTTCCAGCTCGCCGTACAGGGCCAGCGCGGAAAATCCCTGCTCGCGCAATTGCTCGGCCAGCTCGCGGCAATGCACCTTGGTGTTGCAAAAGGCCAGGGTGGAGACCGGTCTGAAATGCTTGAGCAGCTTGGCCACGGCGGCGTTGCGGTCGTCGAAGCCGACCTCGTAGAAGCGCTGTTCGATCTTGCTGTTGTCGTGCTGGGCCTGCACCGTCACCTCGGCCGGGTCGTTCAGGAAGGACGCGGTGGCGCGCCGGATATCGTCCGGGTAGGTGGCCGAAAACAGCAGGGTTTGGCGGCGCGCCGGGCAGGCGCTGACGATGCCGGCGATTTCATCGTAAAAGCCCATGTCGGTCATGCGGTCGGCCTCGTCGAGCACCAGGGTTTGCACGTGGCTCAGGTCGAGCGTGGCCCGGCCCAGATGGTCGCGCAGGCGGCCCGGGGTACCGACCACGATGTGGGCGCCGTGTTCGAGCGAGGCGATTTGCGGGCGCATGGAAACGCCGCCGGTGAGGGTCAGGATCTTGATGTTGCCGGCGCTGCGGGCCAGGCGCCGCAATTCGTTGGCGACCTGGTCGGCCAATTCGCGGGTCGGGCACAGCACCAGCCCCTGCACCGCGAACCAGGCCGGATTGAGCTTGTGCAGCAGGCCGATACCGAAGGCGGCCGTCTTGCCGCTGCCGGTTTTGGCTTGCGCGATCAGGTCGCGCCCGTCTAGCACCGCCGGCAAGCTTTGGGCTTGAATCGCCGTCATCTCGTGGTAGCCCAGCAGGTCCAGATTGGCCAGGAAGGCGGGCGTCAGCGGCAGGCTGGAAAAGGAATTCGGATTCATAGGCGCGGTTCAGGTAAAGAAGAGGAGGCTAACGGGCGGGGCGCATCAGGGGTGCGCACAGTCTAACAGGTATGGCGGGCGCGACCCGGGACTGCAAAGGCGGCGCCGCCACGGCGTGGTGCGCGCGGCCTCGCTCAGGCCGGCGCCCAGATCGGCAAGCCGGTCAGATCGAGCCGTTCGTCGCGGGTCCAGACCGGCAAGCCGCTGTTGTCGGTCGCTTCCAGCAGTTCGAGCTGGACTTGCTTGAGCGCGGGTTTTTTGACCCGGGCCGCGCGTTTCGGCTCCGGCGAAGGCGTCGCTGCGGCCGCACCGACGCCGGCCGCACCGAAGCCCGGCAGGTCGAAGGTCGCGTTGTCTTTTTTGTCTCTCATGTCGAAGCGGGCCGCGAAAAGCAAAAGCCCGGCTGTGTGAGTCGGGCTCCAGGATGGGTCGATGCCGGAAGTGGCCCGCCGCGTCCGCGCCGGTGAATGCGTGGAAGCGGAAATGCGGCCACCCGGTCGATAGGGCGGCCCGCAGTGTATCACACTCTTTTTTCGGCGTGGGCGCCGTCGCGCCGCGCGGCGTAGCGCGGCGCCGGCGCCGGCCGTCGTCAGCGCCAGCAGCAGCGGACCGAGCGTTTTGCCCAAGTCGCCACCGTGCCAGCCGATCAGGGCGTCGCCGAACTGGATCGCCGCCGTCAAATAACACAGCAACAGCATGCGCTCGACCGAGCCGCCGCGCGCCACCAGCAGTGCGGCGATCGCGATCGGCGCGCTGCGCGACACCCCGTACAGCGCCAGGTGCGCGTCGGCATGGGGCGCCAGCACGCTGGCGATGGAGAAGCCGGCGCCGACCAGCGCGTTCAGCGAGGTGACGGCGGCGCACAAGAAAAAGCTGAATTTCGTTCTCATGGTAAATCGTTCTAATGATGAATGATTTATAAAGTGTACTATTCTTTGATGGAAGACACCAGACACATTTCACACACCTGCGGTTATATGCTGACCAAGCTGGGGCAGGCCGCGTTCGACGGGTTCGCGCGGAAGTTGGCGCCCCTGGGCCTGCGACCCAAGCACTGCGGCGCGCTGGCGCTGCTCGAGGCGCTCAAGCAGCCGTCCCAGCAATCGCTGGGCAAGGCGCTGGGGGTGGCGCCCAGCGCCATGGTGGTGGTGCTCGACGACCTGGAAGGCTTGAACGCCATCCGGCGGGTCGCCGATCCGGACGACCGGAGAAAATTCAGCGTCGAGCTGACCTCGGTGGGCGGCGATCTGTTGCGCAGCGCCACCCGGCTGGCCAACGCGCTCGACGCCGAGTTGCTGGCGCATTTGAGCGCGGCCGAACAAGAGACCTTGCGCCGCCTGCTGGCCAAGAGCGCCGGCGCGGCGAGCGGCCGCTAGCGGAAGCTGAGCGCGCCGGTCAAGTCGCCCGGCGGCGTGGCCCCGCGCGCGGCGAAGGCGGCGTTGCGCGCGGCCAGCCCTTCCAGCAAAGGCAGATCGTGCAAGCGGGTGATCAGGCGCAGGATCGAGGTGGTGTCGTAAAAGCTGTGATCGACCATGCCTTTTTTCGCGAACGGCGAAGCCACGATGGCCGGTACGCGCGATCCGGGTCCCCAGCGGTCGCCTTTGGGCGGCGCCACATGGTCCCACCAGCCGCCGTTTTCGTCGAAGGTGATCACCACGATCATGTCCTTCCACTGCGGCGACTTCTTCAGATGCTCCAGCACGTTGGCCACGTGCTGGTCGCCCGATTCGATGTCCGAATAGCCGGCGTGCAGGTTCAGATTGCCTTGCGGCTTATAAAAACTCACCGCCGGCAGCTTGCCGGCCACCACATCGGCCAGAAATTTGTTCGAGATCGGGCTGTCGCCGGTGCCGCCGTCGCGCAGATGTTCGGCCCGCGCCGCGCTGCCGGGGGCGAACTGCTTGAAGTAGTTCAGCGGCTGGTGATGATATTGAAAATTGGGCCGCTCGCCGCCGCCCTTGGCGTCCAGCGCCGCTTGCCAGGCGCCGCCATACCAGGCCCAGCTCACCGATTTTTGCGACAGCAGGTCGCCGATGGTGGCATAGGTCTGGGGCGGCAGGGTGCTGGCGTCGGCCGGATCGGCCAGGGCCGGATCGCCGCCGGCGGCCGGCCGGATATAGCTGGGCTGATACGGCGGCGCCATGGTGTTGACGGCGTAACCGTCGGGCGTGATGGCGCCGTCGCTGACGAACTTCGGCTTGCCGTCCATGGCCGACGGCGGGCAGTCGGGCGCCAGCGCCAGCCGGGTGCCGGTGGGGCCGTCCTCCAGCGCCGCGATTTTTTTCTTGGCGGCCGTGTCGGCCGCGTTGAAATACTCGGGCGTGCGGCCGGAAACGAGAAATTGGTGGTTCAGGTAGGAGCCGCCGAAAGCGGCCATGAAGAAGTTGTCGCACAAGGTGAACTGGCGCGCGATCTTCCACAGGTCGAGCGTGGCGCCGGTCTCGGCGTAATACCCCATCACCATGCCGCCGGCGTTGCCCCAGGCCGCGAAGCCGTCGTTCTTGCCGCCGTTGATCTGCATCTGGTTATGGTAAAACAGGTGCCACAAATCGCGCGTGATCACGCCTGCGGGCAGCGCCTTGCCGTCGGCGCCTGTGAGCTTGAACGGCGCGTTCGGCAAATCCTTGATCTGCTCCTCGCCGATCTGGTACTGGGTGCCGCCGATGTTTTGCGCGCCCGGCACCATGCCACCCCAGATCTTGGGCAAGCTGGCCAGCGGCGTGCCGTCGCGGTCCATCTGGGCCGCCG
>JAYVUV010000114.1:0-1781 GCA_043787615.1 Janthinobacterium sp.
GCGCCACATCCGCGCCGATCGGTGGGCAGTATCCTCTCCACGCCGATAACGCGCGGCCTCCATCACCGCCCGCGCAGCCTTTGCCGGCGCCCGGCCGTGGCGCCGCGCGCGTCCCCGCGCACGCTCCCGGCCGGCGCGATCTGCTGCTGAAAAATGCCTCGACGGCGGAGCCGGGGGCTTCCTCCGCGCCGCGCGTGGCCACTGGCGCGAGCCGATCCGAGCAAGCGGCCAGCACCGACCGGGGCGACGGTCCACCGCGCGCGGCGTTGAATGACGCGATCAAGCAATTTATCAAAAAGGATGCCGGTCCCAAACTGTTTCGGCACCGGCCGGAAGGGGTGAAGTCGGCCGATGCCTTGTTACGCCCCTTGCAAGACAAAGCCCAGTTGACGCGGCGCGATCAGCTGGGCTTGATCGACGCGAGCGCACATTTGCAAGAGGCGCTCGCGGCCAAGCCGGGCGACTATCCCAGCGCCGCCGCGCTGGTGGGGCGGATCGACCGCTTTGTCGGTTCGGCCGGCGAGTTGCATCAAGCGGTGGCGCAACTAGCCGGCAAGCTCGAGGAGCAAGCGGTGGTGCTGACCTTTTCGCGGTATATGCAAGAAAACCATCCGACGATGGTGACGGGCGGACACGATGGCGGCGAGTTGACGCTGACCGAGGAGGGCAGGAAACACTACCCCATGCTCAAGCAACAATTCGATATGACGGCGCTCGACCGGCATGTGGTCCCCACCAGCAGCAAGCTGTTGAGCGCGCGCGACGTGGCGGTGATTAAAATTATCGATAGCGGCTATCGCGATTATCAGAAAGCCTTGCGCCACCCCGACGAGACGATGCAAACCCGGCGCCGCTTGTTGGAATCGGCCGAGATCGTCACGCAATTGGCCAAGGCCAAGCCGGAAGAAGTGAAAAAAGAGCGCATGGCGACCGTCTTTCCAGGCGGGATCTCCGATCCGTCCCAATTGGAGCCGGGGAAAATCTATAAAGAGGACGGTTTCGTCTTCGTCGGCGGCGAGCGCGGCGCCGACCAGGGGCATCGCATGCGCATCAAGATGAGCAAGGGCTACCCGGTCGACGCGCGCCAATATTATGGCCACTCCATGAAAAACGAGAACAAGTTGCAGTGGATTTCGCTGCCCGGCGCGCAGTTCCGCTTCGATGGCGTCGACGAGCAACATGGCAAGCCCACCTATCTCTTTTCTCAAATTTCCCGGTAGGTAGGGCCGGGCCCGGGGCGTAAAAAAAGCGCCCGTCACATCGCTGTGCGGGCGCCTTGTCCGGTTGGTTCAAACCCGGCGCCGCAACCTTAGAACTTGACCCACACACGCGCGAAATACGCGGTGCCGTTCAAGCCGAACTGCACGCTGTCGTATTTGAAACCGTTGTCGGTTTCATCGGCGTTTTGCGTGGTCGGTTTGGCGCCCAGGATGTTGGTGGCGCCCACGGTCAACTTGGTGTTTTTATTGACGCTGTAGGTGAAGCTCAAGTCGGCCGAGGTTTTCGACTCGTAATGCGCGTTCGGCACGCCGGCGGCCGTGCCGCTGAAGGTGCCCAGGGTTTGCGGGCCGAAATGGATGATTTTCAAATCGGTTTCCAGCGCGCCCGTCACATAATCGAACCCCAGGGTGGCCTTGGCGCGCGGTCCGCCTTGCTCGATGAACAGGCGCTCGCGCTCGGACAGCACCACGTCCTGATAGTTTTTCAGCGACTCGGGCGCATGCACGCCCGTCACTTCCGTTTTGCTCAAGTTCAAGGCCAGGAAAGAGGTCAGCTTGTCG
>JAYVUV010000115.1:0-4561 GCA_043787615.1 Janthinobacterium sp.
GGTGCTGCTGGCGCGGCCGCTCCCGCTCCGATGCCGGCTCAGGAAGCGCCGAAAGCCGACGCGCCCCCGCCACCAGCGACCGAAACCAAGTAATACCGGCATCCTTCGCTCCGAGCACACGGCGCCGTCCGTGCGCCTCGCCATCGCGCCGCACCAGCCCCACAAGGCATGGTGCGGCGCGATTTCATTTCTTGGACCGCTCAGCGCGCGCTTAGTTCGGGTCGAATGACGCAAGTCATCAAATTAATTCGCCGCTAGCAATGACAATGCAATAAAAATAAGTGCGTTGTCAATATTATATTTTCCGAGATCGAACCCGGACGCTGGCCGCCGCCGGCCCGCCCGGCCGGCGCCGCGCTCACCACTACTACGGCGGCGCGCCACCGAGGACCGCCAAGCGGCATCGGTACGGAGCACGCGGCGCTTTCCCGCATCGTTGCGGGCGATACAAAAATACAACAGCCTTGTCTATTTTTATTATTCTTTTGATGATCATCAATCCTTTGTGCGCAAGCGCACGGACCGCTTGAACCGGCTTGCCTAAGATGGGTCCAACAGCAGAGATAACTCGGCAATACATATCACTGCCGCCGCGAACGCGCTGTACCAAAAAATAACCTTTCTTCCATTTGGAGTTACTTGTGACACACTTTAGTAAAATCGCCGTTGCCGCCGCCATTCTGTGTTCGACCATGGCCGTACAAGCGCAAGAGATCAATCCTTCCTGGTATATTCAACCGAGCCTGAACGCCATGAAACCGGACTCGGATTTCATCGTCGACAAGACCGGCTACGGCGCCGGCCTGCGTTTCGGTAAACCGCTGAACGAAAGCTGGGACCTGCAATTGGGCACCACCTATGCCCGTTCGCGCGAAAATGGTCAGCGTTACCAGCAAAACACCCTGGGCGTGGACGCGCTGTATATGTTCTCCCGCAAGACCTTCCGTCCTTTCGTGCTGTTCGGCGCCGGTGCCCAACGCGACAAGCTCGATACGCGCGCCTTCGGAGAGCAAACCAAGAATTCGCCTTACGCCAGCCTGGGTCTGGGTTTCCAGTCGCAAATCAACGACCGCTGGTCGATGCAAGCGGACGTGCGCGATGTGCACGGCTTTCTGCGCGGCGACACTTTCCCTGAAAGCAAAAGCAACAATTACTACGTGACGGTGGGCTTCAATTACGCCTTCAACAGCCCGGTGGTGGCGGCCGCTCCCGCGCCGGCGCCGGCCCCCGTGGCCGAAGTCGCGCCCGCCCCCGCACCGGTGGCGGTTCCGGTGCCGCCGGCTCCGGCCCGTTTCGAGAAAGTGACCCTGTCGGCCACCGAATTGTTCGCCTTCGACAGCGCCAAACTGAACGCGCCGCAGCCTAAACTGGACGAAATCGCCACCGCCCTGGGCGGCAGCACCGACGTCAACAATGTCGTCATCACCGGCTATGCCGACCGTCTCGGCTCGGCCAAGTACAATCAGAAACTGTCGGAACAGCGCGCCAACGCCGTGAAGACTTATCTGGTCGGCAAAGGCATCGACGCCGGCCGTTTGAACGCGGTGGGCAAAGGCGAAGCCAATCCGGTTGCCGTCTGCACCAACAAAAAACGCGCCGATCTGATCCAGTGCCTGGAGCCAAACCGTCGCGTGGAAATCGAGCAAATCACGATCGAACGCCGCGTGCAATAAATCCGGTGCCGCCCGCTCGCGGGCGTGACAATGGCATGGCGATCGCTTATCGGTTCGCCACGCCCGGTTTAAAAAAGGGGCGCTCGCCCCTTTTTTCTATGGAACTCCTATGACACCACACTCTCCTGCGCGCCGGGCCGATGCGCCAAGCCGTGCGCCATTCGTCCGGCAACTCTGGCATGTGATCAGCTGTTCGGTGGCCGAGTGGCTCGACCACCGCGCCTCCAGCAAAGGCGCGGCCCTGGCCTTCTATACCTTGTTTTCGATCGCGCCCATCCTGGTGCTGGTGATCGCCATCGCCGGCTTTTTTTATGGCCCGGAAGCGGCGCGCGGCGAGATCCTCAGCCAGCTGCGCGGCCTGGTCGGGCCGCAGGGGGCCGAAGCGATTCAACTGGTGCTGGCCGGCGCCAGCAACCACGAGGAAGGCCGGATCGCGACCATGATCGCCACCGCCCTGCTGCTGTTCGGCGCCACCAGCGTGTTCGCCGAACTCAAAAGCAGCCTCGATGAAATTTGGCAAGTGCCACCCTCCACGCGCGCCGGGGTATGGGACATGTTGCGCACGCGCCTGCTCTCTTTCGGGCTGGTGCTGGTACTGGCGTTTTTGCTGATGGTGTCGCTGGTGGTGAGCGCGGCCCTGGCGATCCTGGAACGCTACCTGGGCGGGCTGTGGCACAACGCGGTCTATCTCTTGTCGCTGCTATCGACCGGGATCGGTTTTTTGGTGATCGCCGTGCTGTTTGCCGTGATCTACAAGATGCTGCCGCGCATACGGCTATCGTGGCGCGACGTGGTGATCGGCGCGCTCGGCACGGCCGCCCTGTTCGCTCTGGGGAAATACGCGATCGGGGTCTACATTGGCAACAGCGGCGTGACCAGCAGTTTTGGCGCGGCCGGCTCCATGATCGCCTTGCTGTTATGGGTCTACTACTCGGCGCAAATCTTTTTCCTGGGCGCGGAGTTCGCCCGCCAGTACGCGCTCAAGATCGGCAGCCTGCGCGAGCGGCCCAAGGATGCCTCGGGCGACCTGATCGACAAGCATTGAGCGAGCCGGCGCGGCCGGCATGCGCCGGCCCATGGCGCACTCACTCGCCCAGCAGCACGGCGATCACTTCCATGCCTTCGACGCGCTCGGCCACCACCTTCAAGATCACGATCACGGGCACGCCCAGCAACAAGCCCCACACGCCCCACAACCAGCCCCAGAACAGCAAGCTGACGAACACGGCGGCCGGGTTCATCTTGGCGATCTTGCCCGTCATCCAGGTCGTGACCACGGTGCCGACCAGGGTGGCGATGGCCAGCGAGGCGCCCGTCACCAGCAGCACCATTTGCAGCGATTCGAATTGCATGAAAGCGGCCATGCCGGTGGCGCCGGTGATGAGCAGCGGGCCGAAATACGGCATGATATGCAGCAAGCCGGCCACGATGGCCCAGGCGCCCGCGTTTTCCAGCCCGATCAGGCGCATGGCGATCCACATCAGCAAGGCCAGCAAGGTATTGGTGACCAGCAGCATGAACATATAATTCTGGATCGAAGTATTGATATCTTCCAGGATGTGCACCGTCACCTTTTTCTTTTTCAAGGAAGGCCCGGTCAGCTTGACCAGTTTACGCTTGAAGGTGTCGCCCGACAGCAGCAGGAAAAACACCAGGAAGATCACCATGGTGGCTTGGCCCAGAAAGCCGAGTAAACCCATCGAGCCGGCCCAGACCCAGTCGATCACCTTGATATTCGGATGCTCGGCCTCGGGGCCGGCGCGGCGGGCGGCGCGGCGCGCTTCGGCGCCGCCGGCGGCTTGCTGGATTTCGTTGGCCACCGCCTGCATTTTTTGCAAGGTGCCCGGCTTGTCGCCGATGGTGGCGGTGATCAGGCGCGCCAGCTTATGGGTGGCGGCCGGCAATTCTTCGACGATGGCCTCGAACTCGCCCTGCACCGCGTTGATGGTGGCGGCGCCGCCACCCAGAATCAGCAAAGTGATCAGGGTGGCGCCGAACACGCGCGGAATGCGCAGCCGTTCCAGCCAGCGCACCAGGGGATTGAGGGTGTAGGCGAGAAAAATACCGAATAAGAGAGGAACCAGGAACTTTTGCGCCCACTGGACCGCGTATAAAAAGCTCACGCTGGCGATGATGCCCAGCGCCAAACCGCGCGCGTTGACATGCAACGGCAAGCGCGGTGGTGTCGCGGGCGAGCCGTGCAAGTCGGGCGGCGTGTCGGAGGCACGGTCAGCCGGTGAAGTGGGCAGGGTTACTGGCTGAACTTCGTGCGGCTGAGTGCTCATCGGATCACGCGATACAAAAAAGTGGCCGGAGCGGCCGCGCGAACGGCGCTCCGGCGGGGCCGCACATTATTTCACGCGGATATCATTTTTAACCGCGGTCACGCCTTTGACGCCACGCGCGATTTCACCGGCTTTGGCGATGTCGCCTGGTTGGGCCACGAAGCCGCTCAGTTGCACGGTGCCTTTGAAGGTTTCGACATTGATTTCGGTCGATTTCAGGCTAGGCTCGTTAAAGATGCTGGCTTTGACTTTGGTGGTCAAGACGGTGTCGTCGACGAATTCGCCGGTGCCTTCTTTGGTCGAGGTCGAAGCGCAACCAGCGACAGCGAACAGGGAAGCGACGAACAGGCCGGTAGCGATTTTTTGTGCGATTTTCATGGTTTTTCCTTAGAATGGTCGATCAACGTGCTCAAAACGAGCGTTTTTACCCGCACGGCTTAATAGCCGAACTGGGATTTGGCAGCCGAGACACAATTGTCTTTGGCTGAGCCGGCTAATGCATCACACCGCTCGGATGCGACCTTGTACTCGGCAATTCTTTTGTCTTCGCGCGCACTGCTGCGCGCTTCGATTACTTTTTTATCGGCCTTGGCGTCGGCCAGG
>JAYVUV010000116.1:0-2193 GCA_043787615.1 Janthinobacterium sp.
GCCACCGGCCCGCCGCCCCGCCCCGGCCATGTCGCCCCCTTGGCTTGCCGATCTCCAAACCTGGCAGACCGCGCATTTGCCCCCTCGTCAAGGCTAAAACAGGTCGAGTTGCGCGGCCGGATTGCCGCGCGAGCGCGATTCCGGCGGCGGCACCACCAGCGGCCGCTTGAACTGCGACGCGTCGAGCAGCCTGAAGCGACCACCCTGCGCGTTCATGCCCAGCTTGCGCACGGTTTTTTCAAAGCGCTGCCGTATCAGGTCGGCCCACACGCCTTCGCCGTGCATGCGCGAGGCGAAGCTGCTGTCGTAGTCTTTGCCGCCTCGCATCTCGCGGACCCGGTTCATCACGCGCTGGGCGCGTTCGGGAAAATGCGCCTGCAACCACTGCTGAAACAGCGGGTTGACTTCCCAGGGCAGACGCAGCACCACGTAATGGGCGTGGATGGCGCCGGCCTCGCGCACCGCTTCGAGCACCCGCTCCAGATCCGGTTCGGTGACGAAGGGAATCACCGGCGCCACGCTCACGCCGACCGGAATGCCGGCCTCGCTCAAAGTGCGGATGGTGCGCAAACGCCGCGCCGGCGCCGCCGCGCGCGGCTCCAGGGTGCGCGCGATGGCCGGGTCGAGCGTGGTGACGGTGATGGCCACCGCCGCCTGGCGTTTGGCCGCCATCGCCGCCAGCAAATCGATATCGCGCTCGATCAGCGACGATTTGGTGATCAGGCCGACCGGATGCCCGCACTCGTGCAAGACCTCCAGCACGCGCCGGGTCAGGCGGCGCTCGCGCTCGCAAGGCTGATAAGCGTCGGTGTTGACGCCGAGCGCGATCGATTCCGGCACATAACCGTCCCTGGCCAGCTCGCGCCGCAGCAACTCGGGAGCGTTGACCTTGGCGAAGATGCGGCTCTCGAAATCGAGCCCGGGCGACAAGCCCAGATAGCTATGGCTGGGGCGCGCGAAACAGTAAATACAGCCGTGCTCGCATCCACGGTAGGGATTGAGCGACACGCTGAAAGGCAGGTCGGGCGAGGCGTTGCGGCTGAGGATAGTCTTGGCGAATTCGTCGCACACCACGGTTTTCCAGGACGGCGCGCCCTCCGACCGGTCCGCCTCGTCGGCCCAGCCGTCGTCGAACGGTTCGCGCCCATGCGCTTCGTAACGGCCTTGAAGATTGCTGACCGCGCCGCGCCCCTTGCCGGCCTTGAGCGAAGGGGGAGGCAGCATGACTTGCCCTTCTTCATAATCGTCGATGTCGCGCATGGCAAACCTTAATACTGTATATATATCCAGTATATTATGCCCTCACGCGCCAAACTTCAAGCGTCGTCGACCGAGTCCCGCGCCCGCCGCTTGATATAACCCTGTTGTTGGGCCACGAAACCATCGAAGGCGTCGATCAGCGTCGCCAAGCGCGCGCCGTCGCGCTCCAGCCGCATCAAGGCATAACAGCACGCTTCCAGGGTCGAGAGCTGGTCGGGCGCATGGGCGCGCCGGATCAGGTAATGGGATGGCGGCGTGGCACGCAGGGGCAAGCGCGGCAGCGCCTGCAAGGCCCGGTTCAGGTAAAGCATCTTGCGGCTTTTGCGCCAGGTGCCGTCCAGCAGCACCAGACGCAAGCCTTCCGGTCGCGCCAGCGCGTCGGGCGCCAGGGGCGGCGGCGCGACGATGCCGAGCGAACGCAGGTCCGGGCTGTCCGGATACAGCAGCAAATTGTGTTTGCCGCTCAAGCGCTCGCGCAACGCGGCGTCCTCGAATTGTTCGCCGACCAGCAAGACGCTGTGCGGCAAGCTCAAATGCAGGAGCCGGGCGCTACCCTTGGCGTTGGACACTTCCAGCGGATGCTGCAAGATCAGCACCTCGACCTGATGGGCTTGCGGCACGATCCAGCGGCAGATGCAGGTGGCGCGCGCACGCAGGCAGGCGTCGCACACGCCGCGCCCGGGCTTGGTCCCGTTGTCGCGCGCGCTGGCGTCCCCCATGTCGCGACTCATACTGTAGCGCTCTTCCACATCGACCCGCCCACCCCGGCTAAGCGGCGCCCGGATCGGGCGGCGCGAAGCGGCATTGTAACCGTCCCGGCGGCGCCATTTCGCTCAGAAGCGGTCCCGGTCGTCATCACCGCCCGCCTTGGCTCCCAGGCGCCGCGCCGGGGTGGCGGGCGCGGCCAGCCGGGCGCGCGGCGCGGCCGGTGCG
>JAYVUV010000117.1:0-3976 GCA_043787615.1 Janthinobacterium sp.
CGGCGGAGCGATCCGCCGCCGCGGATTTTCCTCAATACTATGGCCCGGCCGGGCCGTGAAAGAACACCATGGATTTGGGCATCGCAGGACGCAGCGCGCTGGTGTGCGCGTCGAGCAAGGGCTTGGGACGGGCGTGCGCGCACGCGCTCGCGCGCGAGGGCGCGCTGGTGACGATGGTGGCGCGCGGCGGCGAGGCGCTGGAACTGGCGGCCGCGCAAATCCGCGCCGCCACCGGCGCGAGCGTGCGCACCGTGGTGGCCGACGTGGCCAGCGAAGCCGGTCGGCGCGCCATCCTGGAAGTGTGTCCCGCGCCCGACATCTTGATCACCAACGGCGGCGGGCCGAAGACGGGCGACTTCCGCGACTGGTCGCGCGAGGACTGGATCGCCGCGCTCGACGCCAATATGCTGGCCCCCATCGCCCTGATGCGCGCCACGGTGGACGCCATGATGGCGCGCCGTTTCGGGCGCATCGTCAACATCACCTCGGCGGCCGTGAAAGCGCCGCTGGCCAACCTCGGCTTGTCGTCCGGCGCGCGCGGCGGCTTGACCGCCTTCGTGGCCGGCCTGGCGCGCCAGACCGTGGCCAGCAACGTCACCATCAACAATCTTTTGCCCGGCCCGTTCGACACCGACCGCCTGCGCGCGACCATGCAGGCCGCCGCGCGCGTGAGCGGCAACGGCGTGGAAGCGGAGCTGGCGGCCCGGCGCGCGGCCAATCCGGCCGGCCGCTTCGGCGAGAGCGCCGAATTCGGCGACGCCTGCGCCTATCTGTGCAGCGCCCAGGCCGGCTACATCACCGGGCAAAACCTGCTGATCGACGGCGGCGCCTACAGCGGCGTATTTTGACGCGCGGCCCGCGCGCGCAACCCACCTTTTCCGGAGTTTTCCTTGCTTAGTTCTATATCGCACGGCAACAAACGCATGGGCTGGATCGCCTTCGGGCTGACCCTGTCCCTGATGGCGGAACAAGCGGTCATGTTCGCCGTGCCGCTGATCATCTACGAACGCACCCACAGCGTGGCCTCGTCGGGGCTGGCGTTCGCGCTGGAATGGTTGCCGCCCATCCTGGCCTACCCTTTCGCCGGCTTGCTGGCGGACCGGGTCGGCGGCCCCCGCCTGTATCGCATGGCCAACGCGGCGCGCGCCGCGTGCCTGTTGACGGCCATGTGCGCCTGCTTCCTGCTGCCCGGCTGGACCGTGCAAATCCTGGTCGGCAGCAGCGTCCTGCTCTCGGTGTTGATCGCGCCCAACCGCATGGCGATCCAAAAAACCATCGCCTATGTGGGGCCGGACCAGGAATTGGCCCAGCGCCTGTCGCTGTTGCAAAACATCGAACTGGTGTCGATGGCGGCCGGCCCCGGCATCGCCGCCGCCGTGGCCCACTACACCGGCAAGCTGCCCCTGTTCGGCATCGCCAGCGGCGCCTTCTTGCTGGCCATCCTGTGCTGGCGAAAAATTCCGGGCGCGCCGCCCACATCAAGCGTGGCCGGCACCGTGCTGAGCGACCTGGCGCTGGGTTGGCGCCTGCTGTTCGCCAACCGCGCCGTCACCTTGCTGGCCGGGGCCAACTTCTCGATCAATCTGGTGTTCGCGGTGGTGCTCAGCGCCAACGCCTTCATGATCACGGGCCGCTTTCACGCGCCCGAATATGTACTGGGCATGATGAGCGCTGGCGCCGGCGCCCTGGGCTTGATCAATCTGGTGCTGGTGCCGACCATTTTGCGCCTGTGGTCGATTCATCGGCTCGGCCTGGGCGGTTTCCTGTTGGTCAGCGCGAGCTTGATCGCGCTGGGCCTGGCGCCCAACGTCTGGGTATACGGCATCGCCTTCCTGCTGGCCATGGCCGGCGTGACCCTGTTCAATGTTTTCAACCGCACCGAACGGATCAAGGCGATCGGCAAGGAGCATTTGGGCAAGGTGAGCGGCGTGTTTTATCTGCTCAACGCGTTTTCCTATCCGCTGGGCGGCGCCATCACCGCCAGCGTCGGCGCGCTCTATGGCGCGCAACATATCATCCTGGGCATGGCGGTGCTGCTGGCCTTGCTGGGCATCCCCCTGCTGCTGACGGTGATCCATTATTTCACCCATGCCGCCGGTGCCGAACGCGACACCGCGCCGGCGCAGGAGCAACGGGTGGCCGGCGCCAAGTAAGCGCCGCGTCGCACGCGCACGCTGGGTGCGGCCGGCCACGGCGGCGCCCCCACCCCGAACGCGGCGCCGACCCGCCGCGTTTTTATTCCGGTCGCGCACCCGCCCCAGCTTGGTGCCGACCGTGGTTTTAAAGTCAAGTCCGACTCCGGCCGTCCGTCCGTTCCGCACCAATTTGAATCGCCCATGCATTCAATGTTGATTTGAGGCATCTTTCAATTGACAGAGAATCTATATGGGCATATATTTCACTCTGCTGGAAGCGGTCCCAGAACACTGCTACTTCCAGCGGCAATCGTTAGATTCAAGCTCCACCGAACACCTTCGCAGCGCTCAGGGCCGCTGCCTCACATTTTCATCTTATAACGCCTCGCGCATGCGCGAACGGCGCGCATAAAGAGCTGCCCGAGCGCTGATGACAGCGCCGGTAACACAGCCATGCGAACACAGCCTCACCCGGTCCATCCGCGCGCACCGGCCCCTTACGCGTAGCCGCATCGACGGTGCGCGCGGGGCCGCCGCAAGCGCACGGTCCGACCGGGCTGGATTCCGGCCGCACATACCTTCCAGTAATCGTTTCCGTGGGCAAGCCCGAGGCCGATCGCGCGCGACATGCCGCTCGCCCATGCGGCAACGTTTAAACAGACGGTCAGGTCGGCTTGATCCGAACCTGGGGCAATCGGAAACGACGCACCCGATGGCATATATATAGCGTGGGCGAACCGGCGGCAACGCCGCAGCGCGCCACAATTTAAAAACAACAAGGGAATCACAATGAAAAAAAGCACAACGAAAAACAAGAAACAGCAACTGATGCTGTCGGCGATCGCGGCCGGCATCATGATGGTCTACGGCAGCGGCGCCATGGCCAGCGTCACCAGCCCGGTGATCGGCAAGCTGTTGTGGTCCGACGAATTCAACGGCAGCAATGTCGACACCAGTATCTGGACCGCCATCGACGCCGGCGACGGTTTCGGCAACCAGGAATTGGAATACTACAGCCCGAACAACCTGTCGATCCAAAATCCGCCTTTCGAGCCGAACACCCGCGCCTTGGCGATCACCGCCAAACGCCAGGACCTGTCGGGCCGCTCCTTCACTTCCGGCAAAGTATCGTCCGCCAATAAAGTGCAAGTGCAATACGGCATGGTCGAAATCCGCCTGAGCACGCCGACCATCGGCACCGGCCTGTGGCCGGCGGCATGGTTGCTGGGCGCCAGCCCGGCCGGCTGGCCGCGTAACGGCGAGATCGACATCATGGAAATGGGCCACCGCGCCGCAGGCCGCGCGGCCGCTGGCCAACCGACCCCGTCGACCGACAATTTCATGGGTTCCAACGTCATCACCTACCAATCGGCGGCCTGCGTTCCGGGCAATGAAACCTGCGCCGCCTCGACCGCCTGGCAAACCCACAACTGGTACGCGCCGGCCCAATCGCTGGCGAACCGCTTCGTCACCTACCGCCTGTACTGGACCGAATCGCAAATGCGTTTCAGCGTGGTCGACAACGGTGTCGAACACGACATGTATCTGAACCCGCTGGCTGTCAATTCCGATTCGCTGAAGGCGCCGTTCTACCTGTTGCTCAATCTGGCCGTGGGCGGCAACTTCACCGACGCCGCCACCCCGGGCCAAGTGACTTCGCCATTGCCAGGCACGATGTACGTCGATTATGTGCGCGTGTATGAATTGGACGGCAAAGGCTCGGTCAAACTGGGCAACCAGACCAAGCCGGAAGTGGGCAAGTTCGGCGTCTTCACCGACCAAACCGCCGTCAACAACAAGCAAGTGGCCGGCACCTCGTCCGACATCTATGTCTGGAACAA
>JAYVUV010000118.1:0-7605 GCA_043787615.1 Janthinobacterium sp.
CCAGGTTGGCTTTGACCGAGCCGAGCGCGCAATACGGCTGGCCGTCCGGCGCCGCCGGCATGGCCGAGCACAGCGCGTCGAATTCGACCGGGTCGCCCACCGCCGTGCCGGTGCCGTGCGCCTCCACGTAACCGACCTGACGCGGCGCGACGCCGGCGAAGGCGTGCGCCTCGCCGATGGCCGCCGCCTGGCCGGCCACCGCGGGCGCGGCAAAACCGGCCTTGGCGGCACCGTCGTTGTTGACGGCATAGCCATCGATGGTGGCGTACACATGGTCGCCGTCGGCCAGCGCCTGCTCCAGCCGCTTGAGCAGCACCACGCCGGCGCCGTCGCCGAAGGCGGTGCCGGCGGCGCGCCGGTCGAAGGCGAAGCAGCGTCCGTCGGGCGAGAGCATGCCGCCCTGGCGCCAAGTGTGGCCCCGCATACCGGGCAATTCGATACGCACGCCGCCGGCCAGGGCCAGATCGCAATCGAAGTTGAGCAGGCTGGCGCAAGCCTGGGCCGCCGCCGCCAGCACCGAGGCGCAGGCGCTGTTGACGCTGATCGACGGACCGGTCAAATCGAGCCGGTACGAGACCAGGGAGGGCAAATAATCCTTGTCGTTGCCGTGGGCGTGGTCGTAGGCTTGCTGATTCAGGCTGGACGTCTCGTGACCGAGCAGATTATTGAGCAGATACGTGCTGGCGGCCGAGGAGGCGAACACGCCCACGCTGCCGGACGCGGCGCCCGGTACGTGGCCGGCGTCCTCGAACGCTTCGTGGCAGCATTCCAGGAACAGGCGCTGCTGCGGGTCCATCAGGGCCGCCTGGCGCGGCGCGATGCCGAAGAAAGCCGCGTCGAATCGGGCCACGTCGGGCAGCGAACGGCTGACCGCGACATGGTGGGGATCGCCCCCGCCCGCAGCCGGATCCAGCCGGTGCAGGTATTCCGCGCCGCCGGCGATCAGTTCCCAGAATTGGGCCGCCGTCTCGGCGCCGCCGAAGCGGCAGCCGATGCCGATGATGGCGACGCGGCCGCTATCGGCGCCCTGGTCCATGCCGATGTCAACGCTGGTGTCGATGCTATGCTCCGGTAAGAATATCGTATTCCGGCTCCTGGCCGGGGCCGCGCACGCCGTGTTCGCGCTGCTCCACCCGCACCAGCTTGCCGTGCTCCATCCACACCAGCTGGTCGGCCTGGCCGAAATAGCGCTCGTCGTGGCTGATCACCACCACCACCTTGCCGCGCCGGCGCAAGTCGTCGAGCAGAACGTGATAAAACTCGTACTTGAATTCGGGATCCTGGTCGGCCGCCCATTCGTCGAACACATAGACTTGGCGGTCCTCGAGCAGGGCCACCAACAGCGCCAGACGCTTGCGCTGGCCGGCCGACAGCGCCAGGGTCGAAAAACGGCCGTTTTCCAGTCCGACCTTGTGGGCCAGCCCCAGGCGTTCGAGGTAATCCTGGGCGCGCGCCTGCGCCTCGGGGCCGATGCCATACAGCTGGCCGAACAGGTAAAAGTCGAGGTAAATCGCGCTGATGGCCTGACGCGCGCGAAATAGCGTGGCGTCGGTCACCGCCGTATCGCCGAACAGCACCTGGCCGGCGCTGGCCGTATAGTGGCAAGAAATGATCTTGGCCAAGGTCGACTTGCCCGAGCCGTTGCCGCCGATGATGTACGTGACCTGGCCCGCCTCGAGCGTGAGCGAGAGCGGCCCCACGCCGAAGCCATCCTGGCCGGCGTAACGGTAAGCGACTTGCCGCAGCCGCAGGCGCGGGCAAGCCAGCGGCGCGCCGCCTTCGGCGATGCCTTCGACGGGCATGTCGGCCAGCAGCGCGCGCAACTGGCGCAGCGCCACCGCGCCCTGGATCAGGCCGGGGACGCTGTTGACGATGACGCTGATCGGACCGATCACGTACAGCAGCGCCATCACGACGCTGAGCAGCAGCGTCGGCGCCAACTCGTAGCGCCCGGTGGCCGCGTAAGCGATGGCGCCGATCGCCAGGAAGCCGATCACATTGCCATACTGTATAGCCAGATGGAACACGGTATAACCCCGGTCCAGCAAGCCAACCAGACGCCGCTCGTCGCGCGCCATGCCCTGCTCCATGAAATCGGCGTGGCGGGCCGCGTTCAGGCGCAACTCCTTGGCGCCGAACACCTGGGCGCCGATCGACTCCTGGATGGCGTCGCGCAGCGGCCGGGCGCGCGTGAAATAGCGCGCGCCGAACACCAGCGGCAAGCGGTAACTGGCCACGCCGAGCACGATCACCGCCAGCACCATCCAAAAGATCTTGTCGTGCAAAAAAGCGATATAGGCCAGCGCGCCGACGATGGTGCTGGCGTTGATGATCATCACCGGCAGGCTGGCCGCCCCTTCCATCAAGGAGGCGACATCCACATTGATGGCGGTCACCAGGCGGGTCGAACCGATCTGTTCGAGCTGGCGGATCGGCAGGGTGCGGATGCGTTCGGCGAAAAACAGGCGCAGCGCGCTGGCCGATTCGATCAGCACCGAGCTAAACACGTTCTGGGCCATGGCCTTGCTCACCACCACCACCGCGCACAGCGCCAGGAAGGCGAGCGCGAAACGCGGTTGCGTCACTTCCCAGCCCAGCAGCACGACCTTGTGCTCGTCGATGAAGCCCGCCAGCAGCGGTTGGGCCGGGGCGATCGACACCAGCAGGAGCGGAATCAGCAGCGCATGGGCCACGCCGCCGACGATGGCGGCCAGGATGGAAAGGAAGACGCGGTTGGGCGCGCGCGCCATCAAAAAATGGAACTGGCCGCGCCGCAGTTGCGCTTCGTCTAGGGGATGGTTCATGGTTGGCTGGGCGCTGGGCGTAGTCGCAAGGTGGCGGTCACCGGCGCGTCCATCGGCAACAACGCGTTGGCGCGGTGGCGCGCCAACAAGTCGTCGTAATGGGGATCGAGCGGGTTGCCGGATTGACCGGTGTCGATGGAAAAGCGGGCGCCCTCCATCCGCTCCAGCCCGATCACCTGGCGGAACACGGCGCCCAGGTGTTTCACATAGCCTTTTTCGCGCGAAAAATCGGCGCCCGACACGTCGACCGTGTAGCGCCCGCCCCCGAGAGCGGCGATGCGGCGGTCGAACAGGGGCGCGAGCAGCGGGTGGGCGCTCAGCGGCTGATGGGGGAACAGGCTGCTGTGCACCGCGCCCCACCGCCAGCCGTCGCCGCTGGCTCCGGCCAGGCGCCGCAATTCGTCGAGCGCGTCCTGTAACGCCAACCGGGCCAGGCGGTCGCAGTCGGACGCGCCGGCGCCGCCGCACCAGTGCGCCAATTTGCCGTCGGCCACATCGCGCAAGAAGGCCGGGCGGTAGACCTCGCTCATCTCGCGCAAGCCGGCCAGACGCTGCGGCTGGGCCAGGCGCACCCGCAGCGGTTGCTCCGTCAGGCGCAGCATCAGATGACGCGACCAGACATGGTACAGGGCGCCCCCCACGCTGTCGACGTCCATCCGCCCGTCCCAGGCGCGCACCCGCGCCAGCGCGTCTTTTTGCGCATCGGTGGCGCCCGGCTGGCGCAGCAGCAGCGGCAGCAGGCCGGGCGCTTCGATATCGCCCACGTCGGTCTGCATGCGCGCCATGGCGTCCGGGTCCAGCTTGGCGCCGCCGGCCAGCCGCGCCGACAGCAACGCTTCGATGCGCCGGGCGCGGTAAGGCGGTTGCCAGCTGTTCGATATGACGAAGGGGTAATCGTCCGCGTGCACTTGCTGATTGGCGCTGACGATCCAGCCCGAGGGCGGGTTGACGATGGCGGGCAACTCGTCGGGGCGCAAGTAACGCCGCCAGCGGTAGGCGCTATCCCAGCCGGGCGCGGGCATGGTGCCGTTGCCCTTGCCGCGCAGCGGAATGCGGCCGGCGGCGAACAGCGCGATATTGCCGCCGCGGTCGGCCAGCACGAAGCTGAGCGCCGGCGCCACATAGCCGGCCAGGGCGGCGCGGAATTGGCCCGCGTCGGCCGCGTAATTCATGGCCAGGAAGCTGGCGTAGGTGGTGTCGTCGGCGTCGAGCGCGCTCCAGCGCAGCGCCAGCGGCTGTTCGGCGTCGGCGAACACGTCGCTCAGCAGCGGCCCGTTGGCCGTGGCGCGCACCGTCCAGCGCAGCGGTTTGTAGGGGTCGCGCAAGAAGGCCGGAAACGCCGACGCCACCACGATGGTTTCTTCGCGCACCAGCATCGCTTGCGACTTGCCGTCGCGTTCGTAGCGATGGTCGCCGTCGAGCGCGATGCGCTCGGCGTACAAGTCTTGCACATCGGCCGCCAGATTGGTGCCGCCCCAGGCCACCGCCGCGTTATGCCCGAACACCACGGCCGGCACGCCCGGAAGGGTGGCGCCCGCCACGTGCAGACGGTCGCCATCGATGGCCGCCAGGAAGAATTGTGTCGGCATTTGCTGGGCCAGGTGGGGATCGCTGGCCAGCAGCGGCAAGCCGCTGACCGTGTGGCGCCCGGCCACGACCCAGGCGTTGCTGCCCACCCCGTCGCCGCCCAGTCCTTGTTCGGTTTGCAAACGTTCGGCCAGGGCCGCCAGCGGCGAGGGCGCGGCAGGCGCGGTCGCCGCGCCCTCTTCCAACGCCAGACCGGTCAATTCGCCCGCCGCCCGCCCGCCCAGATGGCGCACCAGCACCTGGTGGCCCAGTTCATGGCGGTAGTTGGCGCCCAGGTTCAGCGCCAGCAACTTGATCATCAGCAGGGAATCGGCCGGGCGCCAATGCGCCGGCCGGGTATTGAAAAGGTAAAACTCGGGCGGCAGCACCGGTTTGCCATCGATCCAGGCATTGATCCCGCGCGCATAGGCGTTCAGCGCGGCATGTTCGGCCGGACCCAGGCTGGCCAGCGCGCGCTCGGCGGCCTGGGCCAGGCCCAGGGTGCGCATCAACTTATCGCTGGGCAAGGCTTCGATGCCGGCGATCTCGGCCAGGCGGCCCTGGCCGAGGCGGCGCTTGTAATCCATCTGCCACATGCGTTCCTGGGCGTGCACGAAACCGAGCGCGAAAAAGGCGTCGGCGTCGCTGGCGGCGCGGATGCGCGGCAAGCCCGCGGCGTCGCGCGCCACCGTCACCGGCGCGCCCAGCCCGGGCAAGTCGAGCCCGCCGTCCACGGCGGGCAAACCCTGACGCAACCATAGCCACAGCCCCAGAAGCAGCGCCAAAACAGGCGCGGCGAGCCACAGGACGAACCGTGCCGAGAGCGGGCGGCGGGCGAAAAAGTATGCGTTCACGGTATGTACGTCCCACCAGCTTTGCAAAAGGAGCGGACTATAACGAGCGAAATAGTTGCATGTCAAGAAAAATATAACAAAAAACAACATTTATTTCTTAAGTAAGTGTTTTTTGCAACTTTTGATTTTAATCAAGGCGTTATTATGATAAGTTTCGCGCTTTGCTTTCTGGCCGGCCCTCCATGGATTTCCTTATCGCGCCCCCGCTGCGCTCGACCGCGCCGCGGCGCGCCCTGCTGGCCTTGTCCCTGTTCGCGGCCGGCGTCCATCCGGCGCTGGCCGACGGCGAGCGGGCGGCCACGCCCGGCCCGGCCCAGCCGGGAGCGGGCGGCGCGGCGAGCGTGGTCACCGTCCAAGGCAGCGCCGCCGCCTACGACGCCAGGCGCTACGACACCGCGGCCCAGATCGTGGTGGGGCGCGAAGAGTTGGCCAAATTCGGCGACGCAGCCGTCAGCGACGTGCTCAAGCGCCAGCCCGGCGTGACGGTCGACGCCAACGGCGCCATCTCGATGCGCGGGCTGGGCAACGGCTACACCCAGATCTTGCTCAACGGCCAAAAGGTGGCGCCCGGTTTTTCAATCGATTCGCTCTCGCCCGACTTGATCGAGCGGGTCGAGATTCGGCGCAGCGCCATCGCCGAGCAGCGCGCCGAGGCGATCGCCGGCACCATCAATATCGTGCTCAAGAAAACACCCAGGCGCAGCCAGCAAGTGGCCAAGGCCATGCTGGCCAACGCGCGCGGACGCTGGGCGCCCGGGGCGAGCTGGGAGTGGTCCGAGCGCGGCGACGCGCTCTCGTACAGCGTCGTGGGCGCGGCCGGCACGCGCGATCTCTTGCTAAGCTTTCGCGACGACACCACCGGCACCGACGCGGCCGGCGCCCCGGTGCTGGCGCGCCACGGCCGGCTGCGCCTGGACGGGCGCATCGACACCGTCAGCCTAACCCCGAATGCCAGCCTCAAGCTGGCCGGCGGCGATACCCTGGCCTTGCAAACCTTTCTGTCGGCCACACGCTTCCACAAGGACGCGGCGGGGCGCCTGGACACCAGCCTGGGCGAGCCCGCCGAATTCGCCAGCAACACCCAGTTGACCGAGGACCGCGGCGGCCAGGCGCGCGCCGACCTCGGCTGGACCCACAAGATCGCCCCAAGCGCCACCCTGGAATCGAACTTGAAAATGTCGGCCAACCGCCGCAACGTCGATTTCCGTCAGCAAGGCTTCAACGTCGCCGAGGTGCAGAATTTGGACGACCATACCGTCTCGCACGTGCGCGACCGCACGCTGCAATACACCGGCAAATACGCCAATAAGTTCGCCGAGCGGCATGCGCTGGTGGCGGGCTGGGACTTGGAGCGCAACCGGCGCCGGGAAGACCGCACCCAGGTGTTGCGTCTGCACCCCAGTTTCCCCGGCACCAGCGGCATGGACTTCGACGCCACCATCGACCACGCGGCCTTGTACCTGCAGGACGAGTGGACCCCGAGCGAGCGCCTGTCGCTCTACCTGGGCCTGCGCGACGAGCGCATCGCCACCCGCACCAGCGGCAGCGACTTCGCCCAGGTGAGCCGGCACGAGCACATGCTCTCTCCGCTGATGCAAGTGCTGTGGAAGCCGAGCGGTGCCGAGGACGACCAGCTGCGCCTGGGCTTGAACCGCACCTACAAGTCGCCCGCCATCGAAACCCTGATACCGCGCCCCTACACCAGCACCAACAATTCGCCGCTGGACCCCGACACGCGCGGCAACCCCGCGCTGCGCCCGCAGAAGGCGCTGGGGCTGGACCTGGCCTACGAACACAACTGGAAAGGCGGCGCCATGATCAGCCTGGGCGGCTACCTGCGCAAGGTAGACGGCCTGACCCGCGATACCATCACCCGGGAGGGCGAGCGCTGGGTGTCCTATCCGGTCAACGGCGGTGGCGCCACCATCCGCGGCCTGGAAATGGACACCAAGTTCAAGCTGGCCGACGCGATCGCGGGCGCGCCCAAGGTCGAGCTGCGCGCCAACTTGACGCGCAACTGGTCCGAAGTGGACGATGTGCCCGGTCCGAACAACCGGGTCGAGGACCAATTGCGCTTGAGCTCCACCGTGGGCGCCGATTATCTCGCGTCGGAGCGCTGGAGCGTGGGCGCCTCCTACACCTTCAAGCTGGGAGGCGAGGTGCGCACCGGTCCGGAACGTTACGACACGGTCGGCACCCGGCGCGAGCTGGATGCCTATGCGCTGTTCAAGCTGACACCGGCGAGCAAGCTGCGCCTGTCGCTGTCGAACGTGCTGCGCCAGGACTTGGCCAGCGGCACCCGCTATGTCGACGCCGACGGCGACATGCGCATCGCCCAGTACCGCACCTCGCCGGTGACGCTGCGCGATTTCCTGTGGTCA
>JAYVUV010000119.1:0-1682 GCA_043787615.1 Janthinobacterium sp.
GTCCCACCTCGACCGGCTGGCTTTGTCCGGCCACCGTCACGCTGACCTTGCCGTCGGCGCCGATCGTGATCGGGCCGGCGTTGGCGGGAATGTGGATCGCCGGCTTGAGCAATTCGCCGTTGCTGGTGGCCAGATAGGATTCCTTGGTCACGTGCAAGGTGCCGCCCCGGCTATAACCCTGGCTGCCGTCGGCCAGGCTGACGCCGATGAAGCCGCTGCCATCGATGGCCAGGTCCAGCGCCGCGTTGGTGCGCGTCATGGCGCCGGCGCTGAAGTCCTTGGCCATGCTGCCGGCGCTGATGCCCAGGCCGGCCGCGGCGGCGCCGTCGCGCGCGCCCGGGGCCGAGTCGACCAGCATCAATTCGGCGAAATTGACGTGACTTTTCTTGAAGCCGGTGGTCGTGACGTTGGCCAGATTGTTGGCGATCGCGTCGATATTGAGTTGCTGCGCCTGCATACCGGTCGCCGCGATGTAGAGTGAATCGTTCATGCCGTCCTAAGTCGGGAGGGGCGCGTTAAAACGCGCCAAGTTTCTGGATGGCGCTGCTGAGCGCCTCGTCATAACCCTGGTAAAGCTTTTGCGCCGCTTCGAAATGGCGCGTGGTTTCCATCATCATCACCATTTCGCGCATCGGCACCACGTTCGAATTTTCCAGATAGCCTACTTGCAGTTCGGGATCCGCCACCGCCGCGCCGGCGCCCGGATCGCCCGCTTGCAGCAGGCCGGCGCCGGTCTTGTGTAAAGCCACGCCCGGGCCGAAGCGCACCACCTTGAGTTGGCCGACGGTTTCGCCGTTTTGCGTGATGCGCCCGGCATGGTCGATCTGGGCCGCGCTACCGCTGAGGACGATATCGCCGCCCACGCCTTGCACGGGGTGGCCGTCGCCGGTGACCAGGCGGCCGCCGGCGTCGAGGCGGAATTCGCCGGCGCGGGTGTAGGCCGGCCCTTGCGCCGTTTCCACCGCGAAGTAGCCGTCGCCGCTGATGGCCAGGTCCCAAGGTTTGCCGGTCTGGCGCAGCGCGCCGGGCGTCAAGTCGAGCACGCTGCTCAGCGATGGCGCGGACGGCTGTCGCGGACCGGCCGCCGTGTCTTGCGCGGCGGCCATGGCGGCGCCGAACGGCTGGGCCAGCGGAATGGCGCGCCGATAGCCGGGCGTGGCGATATTGACCATGTTTTGACTGATGGTGTCCATGTAGCGCAAGTCGCCTTGCATGCTGTGGACGGCGGCGGTCAGGGCATCGCTCAAATGATTTCTCCTAAAGAAACAAGGTCTTACAGTGTCAAGGTGGCAAACGAGCGCAATTCCAGCGAACTGGGCACTTCTGAGAGCGACAGCACGCGCAACTGCGGCACCATGCGCTCGGATAACACGCGGAGGTGGCGCCGCAGCTCGGGCGCGCACAGCAGCACCGGCAGCAAATTACTCTTCATCATTTTCTCGGCGTGCTGGGCCACGCGCACGATCACTTGCTCGGCGAATTTCGGCTCGATCACCATGGCGCCGCCGTTTTCCACGGCGCGGATATTTTGCATCAAGCTATGTTCGATCGCCGGGTCCAGCGTCATCACTTGCAGCACGTTGCCGCCGGAGGCGAGCGACTGGCAAATCAGCGGACCCAGGCGCTGGCGCACCAGTTCGGTCAAATAAGCCGTGTCCTTGCTGTGTTTGGCGTGATCGACC
>JAYVUV010000120.1:0-5249 GCA_043787615.1 Janthinobacterium sp.
GATGGCCAACTGGCAGGACGAGGCGGCCAGGTTCACGCCTGATTTGCGCGTGCTGCTATTGCAGGGCAAAGAGCGGCTGGAACAGTTCGACAAAATTGACGAGTGCGACATTATCCTGACGACTTACGCGCTGTTGCCACGCGATGAAGAGAAATTGCGCGAGCATGAGTATCATTTGGTCATTCTCGACGAATCCCATTACATCAAGAATAACCGCTCGAAAGCGGCGCAAAGTGCGGGCTTATTGAACTCGCGCCACCGCTTATGCCTGACCGGCACGCCGCTTGAAAATCACCTGGGCGAGCTGTGGTCGCAGTTCCACTTCCTGTTGCCGGGCTTGCTGGGCGATGAAAAAACCTTCAACAGCCAGTTCCGCCATCCGATCGAGCGCCAGGACGACCCGCTGCGGCGGGCCTTGCTCAACCGTCGCATCAAGCCTTTCCTGCTACGCCGGACCAAGGACAACGTCGCCAAGGAATTGCCGTCCAAGACAGAAATGGTGCGCAAGGTCGAGCTCAGCGGCGCTCAGCGCGACTTGTATGAAACGGTGCGTCTGGCGATGGACCAAAAAGTGCGCGACGAAATTGACAAGAAAGGCGTGGCGCGCAGCCAGATCGTGATCCTGGAAGCGTTGCTGAAGTTGCGCCAAGTCTGCTGCGATCCGCGCCTGGTCAAATCGCTGCCATCGAAGAAGCAGGCGGCCGGTTCCGCCAAGTTGACCGACTTGATGCAGATGGTCGAGGATTTGCTCGACGAAGGCCGCAAGATCCTGGTGTTTTCGCAATTTACCAGTATGCTGGCCTTGATTGAGCAAGAGCTAGAGGCGCGCGACATTCCGTATGCATTATTGACGGGCGACACGCGCGACCGCGCGGCGCAAGTGGCGGCTTTTCAGCAGGGCGCGGTGCCGATCTTTTTGATCAGTCTCAAGGCCGGCGGGGTCGGCCTCAATCTCACGGCGGCCGATACCGTGATTCATTACGATCCGTGGTGGAATCCGGCGGCCGAGAATCAAGCCACCGACCGCGCTTGGCGTATCGGCCAGGACAAGCCGGTGTTCGTGTATAAGTTGATCGCCAAGGGTACGCTGGAAGAAAAGATTCAGCTGCTTCAGCAAAAGAAAGCGGAGCTGGCGCATTCCATCCTGGCCGAGGGCGAGTCGCAAAAGATGGCCTTGACGCAGGAAGACTTGCAACAGATTTTCGCGCCGCTGACGGATTGATAACGCATCGGTTTATTCGGTGTCGCCAAAGACCACGCGTTTCCCGTGCCGTTGTTCGAGTTTCCAGACTGTGAATACCCGTACATACAGGAAGCACACAAAACTGGTGAGCCCGTAATTCGCCAATGGCAAGGCGAGGATGGTCAACAAAAAAAATTTTTGGGCGGTTCCGCCGCTGTAGCGCGTAAGAAAATAGGATAAAGGGAAAGTCGAGAGAAATGCGACTATTTGTATTATTTTCCAGCTAAAAAAATTAATTATTTTGTCCGTCAGATCAATAAATTGATCGTTTGCCACATCAAGTTCTGTTTTGAATGGCATGCGCATGACGATGCGCAAAGTGTTGACGCGAAATTCTTTTTCGATAAAACTAGTTTTTAACATAAGTTTTTTTAAACTCAATATGCAGTGAAAAGCACTCATCGCCAAAGCAGCAAGTATCAGTTCAGCCACGATGAGTTGCGATGAATTTCTTTTGGCATCCGCTAAAAAATAAAATATAGATAAAAGTATCATTAAAAATGTCGGGATGGCGAAAAATCCTGAGGCGGCGATATTGCTAACCAGTACTCCCTTTGTTTTTTCCGGCACAAAAAAGCTGATTATGCATAGTACCGACGCAATGCCCACACTGATAATAAACATCGTCTTCACAAAACTTAGCGAACAATTATAATCGTCAAGCAATATATCGATACACACGCCAATGATTGTTAAAAACAATATGCTTCCGCCGCCCATGGCTCGAAGTGCTAATTTAAAGTTGCGGTCCAATGTATGGCTTGCCATATAAACCTTCATGAAAGTTGCGAATGAATGCGATGCGGTGCTCTTGAGCGCTTGGTCTTGATGAATTATGTTCGTGCTCTTTTTTATTGTCCCAAGGATAGATCAAAGAAGATCAGAAATTTCCTATAAAAATCATTTGTTTTTTATTTGCATTTAAAAAAGGTGGGCTCAGCGGTTTTTATCCCTCTGCCGGGCGCACGCGAACACAATATCCACGCCGAAGTGGATTTGTCGGCATATACTTGGCTATACGTGCCGCGTGCCAGCACCGCCTTGTCTCGAAAACACACCACCGACCATGTCCACCCCGATCTTTACGCCACTGTCGGCCTCGCTGCTCGGCCGGCGCCAGGCCCGGCTGGCCGCCGCCTTGCGCGACGCGCGCGCGAGCGAGGCGCGCCTGCGTCAGATCGCCGATCACAGCGGCGAGGTCAATTGGATGATTGATTGCGCCACGTCCCGCTTGCTGTACATCAGCCCGCAGGCCGGCGCGCGTTTCGGACTCGGGCAGGCCGAGCTGGACGAACTGGTCGCCCAGCTGGCCCTCGATTTGCCGGCGCGCCTGCGCCGCTTCGAGCAGGGCGACGCCAGCCGCCGCCAGCTGCGGCGCGAAGTCGATCATGTGCGCAAGGATGGTAGTCCGATGGCGCTGGAGATCGTGTCGACCCTGATCGACGACGGCCATGGCCGCGCCGTCTCGCTGGTGGGGTTGGTGCGCGGCATCGGCGAGCGCCGCGCCCAGGAGCAGGCGCAAAAGCGCTTCGCGTCCATGATCTCGCATGAATTCCGCAGCCCGTTGGCCACCATCGACGGCGCCATCCAGCGCCTGGAAATGACGTCCGCCCAAGCCGACGAACCCACCCGCAAGCGCTACCGCAAAATCCAGACCGCCGTGGACCGCCTGCTGGCCCTGATCGACGAATATCTGTCGCCGGAGCGCCTGGCCGCGATCGGCCGCCCGGCCCGGCCCAACCACATCGGCCCGCTGCCCTTGATGGAGCAAGTCGCCGCCGCCGCCCGCGCCGCCGACGGCGAGCGCCATCCGGTCATGGTGCAAGCGCAAGATCTGCCGGCCAATCTGCGCTGCGACCCGGACGGCATGCGCATGTGTCTCAGCGTGTTGCTCGACAACGCGTGCAAGTACACCCCGCCCGGCGCCGCCATCACGCTGCTGGGCCGGCCCGCGGCCGAGGGCGGCATCGAATTGCTGGTGCGCGACGACGGCGCCGGCGTGCCGGCCGCCGCGCTGCCGCTGGTGTTCGACAAGTCCTTCCGCGGAAGTAATATCGCTGACATAAAAGGTTCAGGTCTGGGCTTGTATCTGGCCCGCTCGGTGGTCGATGTCCACGGCGGCAAGCTATCGGTGCGAAATGTCCCTGGCGCGGGGGCGGAATTCCGGATTTGGCTGCCGATCCCCACCGATTCCGGGGAAAAGCCTTGCGCACAGCGGTTGCAACAGTGATAATTCCCTATAGCGGACCGCGGCAGAAACTATGACAAGTGTGTGACACGCCGGACTAACCGAAATGGCGGTGCAATGACGAAAATACTCATCGTCGAAGACAATCTGGACTATGCCGAAGACATGGCGGAGTTTCTGATTGAGCTCGAACACGAAGTCCATATCACCAGCTCGGCGGCCGATATGTGGACCGCCCTCAGCCATGGTAATGTCGGCGTGGTCGTGCTCGATCTCGGGTTGCCCGACGAGGATGGTTTCAATGTCATTCCGCGCATGCGCCAGCTATATCCCCACATCGGGGTGCTGGTGCTGACGGGCCGGGTCGCCTTCGACAGCCGCATCCTGGGTTTGCGCCTGGGCGCCGACCATTATTTGACCAAGCCCATCAAGTTTCCCGAGCTGGCCGCCCATATCGAGGCGCTGGACCGGCGCGTGGGTCCGCAGGAAACCCTGCCCGAGCCGAACAAGTGGACCTTGAAGGTCGGCGCCCGCCAGCTTGAGCTGATGGGCCTGGTCATTCCCTTGACCGAAAAAGAATTCAATTTTCTGCACCTGCTCACCATCAACACCCGTCCCGTGCCGCGCGATGTGATCGTGGCCGGCATGGGCGGCGACGACCCGGACGCGGGGCGCCGGGTGGATATGCTGGTGTATCGCTTGCGCAAGAAGGCGCGTAGCGGCTTGGGCCACGATCTCCCCCTGCGCAGCGCCTATGGCGAAGGCTACAGCCTGTCGGCCAGCTTCAACTTGAATTGAGCGCCCCCGGGCGCGCTGAATCGCGCTGAATAAATGGGGCCGGAGTCGATAGCTGCGTAAAATAGCCGCATTTCCGCTCTCCCGACCGCCATGGCCCGCTTGCCCCGACTCATCATTCCGTCCCAGCCGCATCATCTGGTTCAGCGCGGTAATAACCAGCAAGCGCTCTTTCTTGACGAGCAGGACTATACCGCCTTCCTCGGCTGGTTGCGCGGCGCCGCCAAAACCTTCAAGGTCGCCGTGCATGCTTATGTGCTGATGCCAACGCAGTTGCAATTATTGGTGTCGCCGGCCGACGCGACGGGGCTGGGGCGGATGATGCAATGGATAGGGCGTTATTACGTCCCTTATTTCAACGCCAAATATCAACGCAGCGGCACTTTGTGGCAAGGACGCTACAAAACCGCGCCGATCGACGCCGCTTCGTATTTCATGGTGTGCAGTCGTTATATCGACACCACGCCCGTGCGCGACGGCTTGGTCGCGACGGCGGCCGACTATCCGTGGTCCAGTTACGGCCACCATGTGGGGTTGCGCTCCGATCCGGTGGTGCTCGACCACGCCTTGTACTGGGCGCTCGGCAATACGCCTTTCCAACGCGAAGCGGCTTATTTGAGTGTGAGCGAGCAAGCCTTGTCCGCCGCCGAGCTGGCCGCCGTGGAACAGACCGTGCTCAAGGGCTGGCCGCTCGGCTCCGAGCAATTCAAACAGGCTTTGCAGCAAAAATTGAAGCGGCAAGTGCTGCCCGCCAAGCGCGGCCGGCCCTTCAAGCGGATGCCCGCGCAGGGCGACTAGCCCGCCCGCCGGCCGCGTTATTACCTTCGAGGTAATTGAGAGGCGGCCCGGCTTTCCCTATTCTCCGTGTATCGGATCGCTAGATCCGGCCACAGTAGTTTCCTCACATGGAGAATGACATGTCCGACTTTACCGTTTATAGCATCGACAACGCCCCCGAAGCTTCCCGGCCCGCCCTGCTCGCCATCAAGGAGGCGTTCGGCTTCGTGCCGAACATCGCCGGCG
>JAYVUV010000121.1:0-24354 GCA_043787615.1 Janthinobacterium sp.
CGCTTCCGCATGACGACGCACCCGATTGAGTTTGATATGTATTATTCGCTGTAATAGCGGAAGACGGCGATATACAGCAAAACGCGGGTATCGTTGAACGATGCTGGTAAAAAATGTTGCTGAGATGTAAAATAACGCGAGAATAGCCACGGCTTTCTCGCGTTTTTTGTTTGATATTGACTATTCCGCTGTACAGTATCGCTTTGAGGGTGGGAGATGCGTGGCGCCGCCGCGCCCGCCGCGCGACAAGAATACAAACAGGTCGACCATGTTAAAACTGCTTATCCGCTCGCTGTTGCTGGGCCTTTTACTGGCCGGTTCGCTCACGCGCGCCCAGGCCCAGATTTTTCTGTGCGTGGATGAAAACGGTCGCAAGGAATTGACCGATGTGAGCAAGAAGGGCAATTGCAAGGCGCTTGAGTTGCCCGGCGCGATGACCATGCCGCCCAAGCGGCCGGGCGGCGCGGCCAAGGCGCCCACGGCGGCGCCGGTCGACTTTCCCAAGGTCGACAACGCCCAGCAAAAAGCGCGCGACGCCGACCGGCGCCAGATTCTCGACGACGAGTTGAAGGCCGAGGCGGCCAAGCTGGCCGACTTGAAAAAGGCGTATAACAATGGCGAACCCGAGCGCCAGGGCAACGAGCGCAACTTCGCCAAGTACCAGGAACGGGTCACCGAGATGAAGGACGGCATCACGCGGGTGGAGAAAAACATCGAAGCCTTGAACCGCGAGATTTCGGCGATCCGATGAGCGCCGCCTCCACGCCGCCGGGCGCGTCGGTGGCCGGACTCGATTTGCTGGCCTCGGCCGTGATCTTGCTCGACCCGGACGGGCGCATCGGCTACGCCAACGCCGCCGCTGAAAATTTGCTGGAAAGCTCGCTCAAGGCGCTGTCGCGCCAGAAACTGACCACCCTGTTTCTCAATCCGGACGAGCTGGCCGCGATTTGCCAGCAGGCGCTCGAGCATACCTTCGCCGACCTGCGTCAGGATTTGACCCTGGAGCGCTCCGGGCGCGAGTCGCTGCATGTGCACAGCATCGTCAGCGCGCTCGACGAGCCGAGCGGCGCGGTCTTGATCGAGTTGCGCGAAAACGTGCAGCAGCTCAAACTCGACCGCGAGGAACGCATACTCGATCAGAGCCAGGTCAACAAGGAGTTGATACGCAACCTGGCCCATGAGATCAAAAATCCGCTGGGCGGCATCCGCGGCGCGGCCCAGTTGCTGGAACTGGAGTTGCCGGCCCTGCATCTGGGTCAGTTGCGCGAATACACACAGGTGATCATCAAGGAAGCGGACCGCTTGCAAACCCTGGTCGACCGCTTGCTGGCGCCGCATCGGCGGCCGCACATCGTGGGCGATGTCAACATCCACGAGGTGTGCGAGCGGGTGCGCAGCCTGATCCTGGCCGAGTTTCCCAGCGGCTTGACGATCCTGCGCGATTACGACGCCTCGATCCCCGAGTTTCGCGGCGATAAGGAACAATTGATACAAACCGTGCTTAACATCGCGCACAACGCGGCCCACGCCTTGTCCGAGCGCATCGTGGCGGGCGACGCCGAACTGATTTTCCGCACCCGGGTGGCGCGCCAGGTCACCCTGGCCAAGGTCCGCTACGGCCTGGCATTAGACTTGCATATCATTGACAATGGACCGGGCATTTCGCCCCACATCCGTGACCGCATCTTCTATCCGCTGGTATCGGGGCGGGAAGGCGGCAGCGGCTTGGGGCTGACACTGGCGCAAACCTTCGTGCAACAGCACATGGGCGTGATCGAGTGCGAGAGCCGGCCTGGATACACCGATTTCAGGATCATCTTGCCTCTGCCATAAGCGGTGCGCGCGTCCTGCAGTCGGATCCCATGAAATGAAATCCAAATTGCGGGACGCACACAATTTATGAAGCCAATCTGGATAGTCGACGACGACGAGTCGATCCGCTGGGTGCTGGAAAAAGCCCTGGCGCGGGAAAACCTGGCCACCAAAAGTTTTGCCAACGCGCGCGACGCGATCGCCGCGCTCGAATTCGATACCCCGCAAGTGCTGGTGTCGGACATCCGCATGCCGGGCGCCTCCGGGCTGGAGCTGCTGCAGATCGTCAAGACCCGTTTTCCCGGCTTGCCGGTGCTCATCATCACCGCTTTTTCCGACCTCGACTCGGCCGTGGCCGCGTTCCAGGGCGGCGCCTTCGAGTATCTGGCCAAGCCATTCGACATCGACAAGGCCGTCGAGCTGATCCGCCGTGCGCTCGACGAAAGCCTGCGTGAGACCAGCGTCGAGTCCGGTCCCAGCGAATCGCCCGAGATCCTGGGCCAGGCCCCGGCCATGCAGGAAGTGTTCCGCGCCATCGGCCGCCTGTCGCAGTCGAACGTCACGGTGCTCATCACCGGCGAGTCCGGCACCGGCAAGGAATTGGTGGCGCGTGCCCTGCACAAGCACAGCCCGCGCGCCTCGCAACCCTTCATCGCCTTAAACACCGCCGCCATCCCCAAGGATTTGCTGGAATCGGAATTGTTCGGCCATGAGCGCGGCGCCTTCACCGGTGCCCAGGCCACCCGGCGCGGCCGCTTCGAGCAAGCCGAGAACGGCACCCTGTTCCTCGACGAAATTGGCGACATGCCCTTCGACTTGCAAACCCGCTTGCTGCGGGTGCTGTCGGACGGCCATTTTTACCGCGTCGGCGGCCATCAACCGCTCAAGGCCAATGTGCGCGTCATCACCGCCACCCATCAAAACCTGGAACAGCGCGTGCGCGACGGCTTGTTCCGCGAAGACTTGTATCACCGCCTCAACGTGATCCGGCTGCGCCTGCCCAGTTTGAGGGAGCGGCGCGAGGACATCCCTATTTTGGTGCGTCACTTCCTGGTGCAAAGCGCCAAGCAACTGGGAGTGGAAGCCAAGCGCATGAGCGAATCGACCGTGCAGTTTTTGAGCGGGCTCGATTTGCCGGGCAATGTGCGCCAGCTGGAAAACCTGTGCAACTGGATCACCGTGATGGCCCCGGGCCAAACCGTGGAAGTGAAGGATTTGCCGTTGGAGTTGACCCAGGGCCACGACGGGCCGCCGCCCGGTCCGCCGGTCGCGCCCGAGACGGCGCCCGCGCATGGCGGGCAAGTGTTCGATGCCGCCAATGGCAGCGGGCCGGGCTGGATTGGTTTGCTGGAATTGCAAGCCGCGAGCATGTTGAGCAGCGGCCAGCAGGAAGTGATGGCGGTGCTGGGCCGGCAGTTCGAATCGGCCTTGATTAAGACGGCCTTGAAACATACCCACGGGCGCAAGAACGACGCGGCGGTGCGGCTGGGCATCGGGCGCAACACCATCACGCGCAAGATCGCCGAGCTCGGTATCGACGGCGCCAAGGACGACTGAGGCGCGGCCGCGCCGGTCGCCGGGCAGGCCTGCGGGCTGACCGATTTCCTCCAATCAGGTAAGCTCTCGCTGCGCGGGACGGCCCGCCTTTATTTTTTGGAAATCGTATGCTGATTAATTGCGTGGCCTACCAGGACGGGAGAAAACTGGCGGACATTCCGATCGAGGCGATCAGCGACTATGTGGAGCGGCCCGACTGTTTCGTCTGGGTCGCGCTGCGCGATGCCCAGCCGGAGGAACTGTCCGAGATGCAGCATGAATTTTGCCTGCATGAATTGGCGGTGGAAGACGCCCGGCGCGGCCACCAGCGCCCCAAGATCGAGGAATACGGCGATTCCCTGTTCGCCGTGGTGCAAACGGTGGAAATTTTCGAGGGCGAGCTGGTGGTGGGCGAGATCGACATCTTTGTCGGGAAAAATTACGTGTTGTCGGTGCGCAGTCATACCTCGCAAGGTTTTCTCAATGTGCGCGCGCGCGCCGAGCACGAGCCGCACCTGCTGCGGCAAGGCTCGGCGTTCGTGCTGTACGCGCTGATGGACGCGGTGGTGGACCGCTACTTTCCCGTGGTCGAGCAATTCGAGTCGGAGTTGGAGTTGATCGAGGAGCGCATCTTCGAGAAGGGAACCGAACGCGACAATATCGAGCGCCTGTATCAGCTCAAGCGCAAGATTATCGTGCTCAAGCACGCGGTGGGACCTTTGATGGAAGCGGTCGGCAAATTGCATGGCGGCCGGGTGCCGTCGATGTGCCTGGACACCCAGGAATACTTTCGCGACGTGCACGACCATTTGTACCGCATCAGTGGCAAGCTCGACACCATCCGCGACACCATCAGCACCGCGATCCAGGTCAATCTGTCGATGGTGGCGATCGAGGAAAGCGAAGTCAATAAGCGGCTGGCGGCCTGGGCCGCGATCTTCGGGGTATTCACCGCCATGGCCGGGGTGTGGGGCATGAATTTCAAGTGGATGCCGGAGCTGGAGCTGCGCTACGGTTACCCGGCCGCCCTGCTGGTGATGGTCACGGCCAGCAGCTATATGTGGAATCGGTTCCGGCGTTCCGGCTGGTTGTAGCCGGGCAGGGGCAGAGCTGGGCGCCCGGCCATATGACTCGCTTTTTGGGGTCTGATACAAAATTACTGTCTTAAATGTGTTGTTTTTGACGTCAGGCCGATGGTGTTTCATTGACACAATTCAATGCGATATGGTCACATGTGACACGCTATCATCTTTAGTGTTTAGAAATTTTGCTAGCGATGAAAAGTAAGTAAAAAAGCAATTATTGAAGAAGTAAGAAAAAGGAAAGTGCTGGATGGAACTGTCCTGTACTGAAAGTGGCTGGGCGCTGACATACGTCTTCGCGCAGCCGTATAAAGAGGCACGATTTTGTGTTTATGGATATCTGCCTAATCATTGCGCAGCGTTCGATACTAATGTAAAAGGGATTTACGATGATTAAAGAAACGGTACTGGCCCGTTCGGTACGGGTCATGTTTGCAGGTGGTGTGGCCGTGGCACTGTCTGTTGCGGCCCAACCTGCGATGGCGCAAGAGGCGTCTTCCTCTCCTGATGCGCAGCCCATGCAGCGTGTGGAAATTACCGGTTCATCAATCAAACGTATTGCCGCCGAGGGCGCATTGCCGGTCACTGTCATGAACGCCGAAGCGATCCGTACGTCGGGCGTGACATCGGTGGCCGACCTCGTCAAAAAATTATCGGCGGTCCAGGGATCGACTGGCGAGTCGGCCTCGGTGGGCGGTAGCACTTATGGTTTTGCCGGTATATCGATTCATAACGTGGGCGAAACGCGCACCCTGGTGCTATTGAATGGCAAACGGCTGGCCCAGTTCGGCGGCCAAACCCTGACCGGTTTTGCTGCTGGTTTCGACTTGAATTCGATTCCTTTGTCGGCCATCGAACGGGTCGAATTGCTGACCGATGGCGCGTCGGCCCTGTACGGCGCCGATGCCATCGCCGGCGTGGTCAACTTCATCACTAAGCACGATAAAACCGACGGCGACGTGTCGATCGGCTATTCGCGTCCACAGGACGGCGCGGTTGAAAAGCGTTTCAGCGTGACTAAAGGTTTTGGTTCCTTGGACCAAGATGGCTACAACGTCATGCTCACTTACGGCCATGACGAGCGCACCAAATTGGGTTCGGTGGACCGTTCTTTCGCTAACACCGGTAAAGTCCAGTTTAGCCAGGATGGCAAGCGCTATCAAAAACAACAATTTTCCGCCAGCCCGATTCCTGCCAATGCGCTGGACGACCAGGGTCAGTTGATCAACCCCTACCAACGCAAAAACGGTAGCTGCCCCGCCAAGACATTCCGCGTGATTGAGCCGTATAACGACGGTTCGGGATTGGCCGATGACTATTGCGGATATGACTTTGTCAAAGATTTGGAGATTTTCCCGGAGCGCAAACGCGACAATTTCATGGCCTCGGGTACGACCAAATTGGCCGGCCAAGAACTGTATATCGATTTGCTGTTATCGCAGTCAAAACAAGTGTCGCGCATCGCGCCCGTACCCGGTTCGATCAGTATCGATGCCGGTTCGCCTTTGGCAGTGAAATACCTGCAACCGCTGGGAATTACCGGCGACAGCTTGGCGTTTTATCGCTTGTTCGATATGGGCCCGCGTAGCTCGAACGATACGGCGAAGTTCGCCAGCATGGTGCTCGGCTCGCGCGGCAACGCATGGGGTTGGGATTACAACGCAGCCTATAATTTCTCTGAAAGTAAGGTCGAAGGCAATATTTCCGGTTATCCAGGCGCATTGGCTGTCAAAGCCTTGACCGGCAGCGGTTTGCTCGATCCTTTCGTCGGCCCTGGCCAGCAATCCGCGGAAGCGCTCGCCGCCATCAAAAACACGGCTTATTCCGGTTACTGGGATGGCGGCACCTCGAAGTTGCACTCTTTGACTTTGAACGGTTCGCGTGAATTGACAAAATTGCCAGGCGGAGCCCTGTCGCTCGGTACCGGTATCAACATCAATCACGAGACCTTCAATTCGCGTCCAGGTCTGTTTGCTCAGGGCAAACTGGCCGATCCGGTAAAAGGCACGCTGTGCGATGGCACCGGCTTGCCTTGCGATCAACGTTTCGGTGATGCCGCCAGCAGCTTGCCGTATGACGCCAGCCGTACTTCCAAGGGTGTGTTCGCCGAACTGGTGATTCCTGTGTTGAAAACCCTGGAGTTAGGCACGGCGGTGCGTTTCGATAACTTCTCGGATTTTGGCAGCGCGACCACCTACAAAGGCAGCTTCAAATGGACACCCGCACCGACTTTCTTCGTGCGTGGTTCGGTTGGAACCGGCTTCCACGCGCCAACCGTATCTCAAGTCAACGCCCTGGAACAGGGCTACGGCGTGACCAGCGAAAAGTATAAATGCACTCCTGAGCTGCAGCAATTGGCGACCCAGCACAATGCACTGTGCCAACCTGGTCAGCGTCAATATGATCAGTTGGCAGGCGGAAATGCCGACCTCCAGGCCGAAAAATCCAAGCAAGCGACCATCGGTTTTCGATTCGAGCCGATCAGCGCCTTCACCTTTGGCGTCGATCTGTGGCATGTCAATATCCGTGACACATTCGGTCAGTTGACCGAGCAAGTGGTGTTTGCCGATCCGCTCAACTTCGCGAATTCCTGGGGCTCCAAGGTTGATATCGGAACCGGCAAAAACTATTTGGCTTTTGTGCAAGACAACTTGAATCTGGGTAGATCGTATACGACTGGTCTCGATTACGATGTCAGCGTTCGCTACCGTACCCCGGTTGGCTTGTTCACATCGCAGCTGAACTTGACGCGTATCTTGCGTGAAGTAAGTCAGTTGGAACGCGATGGCGAATACTTTTCCGCAGTGGGCAATTTTGCTGAAGCTGGCACTGTCACCTTCCGCAACAAAGGCCGCTGGACCAACAGCTTGAAAACCGGCGACTGGTCCAATAGTTTCACGATCAACTTCCAATCGGGCTACCAAGATCAGAAAACCACGGTGGATGTGCTGGACGACGCGGGTAACGTGACTGGTCAGGAAGACATTCGCATGAAGGTCGGTTTTTATTCGACCATCGACTGGCAAACTGTGTGGGCGCCAGCTAAAGCGTGGTCCTTGACCGCAGGCGTATTGAATGTGACCAATAAAAACCCGCCGTTTGTACCATCGACCTCCGGTTACAATCGTGGTCAACAGTTTGGTTACGACGATCGCTATTTTGATTCGCGCGGCCGCACTGCCTACCTCAATGGCTCGTATAAGTTTTAACGGAAATTGAGTTAAGTGCTAACGCCATCAATCATATGTTGATTGGTGGCGTCGCAAAAAAACCGCAGACCAGTTCTGCGGTTTTTTTTTGCTTCCATGCAGCGTGCTTTTTATCGGCATGCACCTGTCTTATCCAGCACAGCGACCGTGCGCGCCATGGACTAGCGTGCGGGGTGTCGGTGTCGGCGGTCCGGCACCAGGTTTCTATCTAAGTAGACTTGGTGTGCGAGCGCGGTTCAGCCATCATCGACAACGCTACCGCTTCCGCTACCTTGATGCCATCCACCCCGGCCGATAGAATGCCGCCCGCATAACCGGCCCCTTCTCCGGCCGGAAACAAGCCGCGCGTATTCAGGCTTTGCAGGTCATCGTCGCGGCGCCTGATGCGGATCGGCGACGAGGTGCGGGTCTCGACGCCGGTCAGCACGGCGTCGGCCTTGTAGTAGCCGCGGATTTGCTTGTTAAACGCCGGAAAGGCTTCGCGCATCGCGCTGATCGCGTACTCGGGCAGGGCGCTGGCCAAATCCGTCAATTGCACGCCGGGCTTGTAGGACGGGGTCACCGAACCGAGCGCGGTGGAGGCGCGGCCGGCCACGAAGTCACCGATCAACTGGCCGGGCGCATTGTAATTGCCGCCGCCCAGCACGAAGGCGCGCTCTTCCAATTCGCGCTGCAAGTCGATGCCGGCCAGCGCGTGGCCCGGATAGTCGGCCGGCGAAATGCCGACCACGATGGCGCTGTTGGCGTTGCGCTCGTTGCGCGAATATTGGCTCATGCCGTTAGTGACCACCCGGCCCGGCTCCGAGGCGGCCGCCACCACCGTGCCGCCCGGGCACATGCAAAAGCTATACACCGAACGGCCGTTGGCGGCGTGATGCACCAATTTGTAGTCGGCCGCGCCCAGGATCGGATTGCCCGCGTTGGGGCCGAAGCGGCATTCGTCGATCAGCGATTGCGGGTGTTCGACGCGGAAACCGATCGAAAACGGTTTCGCCTCGATATACACCCCGCGCCGTTGCAGCATCTCGAAGGTGTCGCGCGCGCTGTGGCCGATCGCCAACACCACATGGCGGGTGGCGATTTGCTCGCCGCCGGCCAGGGTCACGCCACGCACCTGGCCGCCGTCCGGGCCGGCTTCGATCTCCAGGTCGACCACTTTGCTGTCGAAGCGGTATTCGCCGCCCATCTGTTCGATGTTGGCGCGCATTTGCTCGACCATTTTGACCAAGCGAAAGGTGCCGATGTGCGGCTTGCTGACGTACATGATCTCGTCCGGCGCGCCGGCCTTGACGAACTCGGTCAGCACCTTGCGGCCGTAATGCTTCGGGTCCTTGATTTGGCTATATAGCTTACCGTCCGAAAAGGTGCCGGCGCCGCCTTCGCCGAACTGCACGTTCGATTCGGGGTTGAGTTCGCGCTTGCGCCAAAAGCCGAAGGTGTCGACCGTGCGCTCGCGCACCGGCTTGCCGCGCTCCACGATGATGGGACGCAAACCCATCTGCGCCAGGATCAGGGCCGCGAACAAGCCGCACGGCCCGGTGCCGATCACCACCGGCCGCTCGTCGTCGCCGTGGCCGGCGGCGCGTTGGCCACCGGCCACGAAGTGGTAGCCGGTGTCGGGCGTGGGCATCAAGTGCGTGTCGTGCTTGAGCCGCGCCAGCGCGCCGGCTTCGTCGTCGATGCTGACATCGAGCGAATAGATCAGTACGATTGCGCTGCGCTTGCGCGCGTCGTAGCTGCGTTTGAACACCGTGAAGCCAAGCAGCGACTCGGCAGGAATAGCGAGGCGGGCCAGAATGGCGGCAGGCAGATCCGGCTCGGTATGGTTGAGCGGGAGTTTTACTTCATTCAATCGCAACATGTTTTTCATCCGAAAATTGCTGGGCTCCGTAGTTAGCGGAGAGTTTGCGCGCGAGCCGCACAGGCTGGTTGGGCACGCTTTTCAAGGCGCTATTCTACCCGCAACGTTGGCCGGGTTGAAGTCGGAAATGGCGGGGAAGGATATGTCCAAAATAAAACAAACCATATCGTTTACGCACAAAATTTGTGCGTCACCGCACCAGCAGGGTTCATAAAGGTAAAACTGTTGTTTTCGGCGTGACATTTAGCTGTGGGAGCATTGACATAGGTATTTCGACATGTTTCTATGTGGATAGTTAAAGATGGATGGCCTGAAAAATCCCCTTCATGTTTATCGTCTGACGTCGCTTACCCAGCGATGACCGCGCGGTCGCCGTCGAGCCGGCGGGACGTTTTTATTTATCAAAGTGCTTACAGCAGAAGGAGATTTACATGAAGTTTCGTATGAAATCGATGCCCCTCGCAATCTTACAAGTGGTCGCCAGCGGTGCACTTTCAGCGCTTGCCATGCACCCGGCCATGGCGCAACAGGCGGAAGAAGCCGCGCCGCAGCGGGTTGTCGTCACCGGTTCGCTGATCAGCCGCGCGGATAAAGAAACGCCTAGTCCAGTTCAAGTATTGACCGCCGATGATTTGGCCAAATCGGGTTACAGCACGGTCGCCGAAGTTCTGTCCAACATTACCGCCAACGGTCAAGGCGCGCTCGGTCACGGTTTTTCCGGCGCCTTCGCCGGCGGCGGCAGCGGCGTGTCGCTGCGCGGCCTGACGGTCGGCTTGACTCTGGTCTTGATCGACGGCCATCGCATGGCGCCGTATCCTCTGTCGGACGATGGCCAACGCGCCTTCGTCGACGTCTCCAGCATTCCATTTGACGCGGTCGAGCGGATCGAAGTGCTCAAGGACGGCGCATCCTCGATCTACGGCTCGGACGCCATCGCCGGCGTGGTCAACGTGATCCTGAAGAAAACCTTCAAAGGCACCACCGTCAATGCCGAGGGCGGCACCTCGCAGCATGGCGGCGGCGGCAACGTCCACCTGTCCGTGACCCACGGTTTTGGCGATCTGGCCACCGATGGCTACAATGCATTCGGCAGCTTCGAATACCGCCATTCCGACGCCATCAAGCTATATCAGCGCGACAATCAGGAGTGGGCCAACGGCGACTGGACTTCGCGCGGCGGTATCAATTTGAAACGCGGCGTGCCGAACGCGGTCAATGCCAACCGGGTCGCCACTAATACGCCGTTTTTTTATGATCAAACCGGCGCCGGCGGTGCCGGTCAAAGAAACAATTTCAAATTCGCTACCGCCGATTGCGATTATGACCGCTACATCGCCGGCGCCTGCGCCGTGCGCGACACCGTCACCAATCTGCAACCGGAAACCGAAAATATCAACCTGCTGGTCGGTTTCACCAAAAATCTGGGCAATGACTGGAAATTGGCGACCAAGGCATCGATTTTCACTAGCGAAGACAAGAATAATCGTGGCGTGCCGTTTACTTTCCCAGCCGGCTCTTTCGCCGGCTCCGTCCAATTGATTCCCGGTCAGACACCCAAGATCGTCAATGTCATTAACCCGTTTTTTGTGCCAGCCACGTATCCTGGCAACACTTTCGGAAAAGTGGTGCGCATTTACGGTTATATTCCCGGACTGGCGCCGGCGCGATCTACCGACACCAAATCGACCGCGACCCGGCTCGTGTCCGATTTGACAGGTTCGGCTTATGGTTGGGATTTGGCGGCGTCGCTTGGCTACACCAGGGTGGAAACGAAGGTCGACTACAGCGGCTATATCAATCGGGTGGCGCTGTACAACGCGCTGAACCGTCCGGTGAATCCATTCCTGGTCACTGGCGGCAACTCGGCGGAAGATATGGCAGCGATTTCGCCTACTTTCGATAACAAGTCGACCGATGAACTGAGTTTCGCCGAGTTGCGCGGTTCGCGTGAATTGATGAGTTTGCCGGGCGGCGCATTGGGTCTATCGATCGGCACTACTGTCAGTTACAAAAAACTGAACTCGCCACCGGCTTCGCTGTTGTCACAAGGTTTGGTCGATAACGGTTCGGCCTACGCTTTTGGTAAGGAAACCAACACTGCCGCTTACGCTGAATTGGTGGCGCCAGTGCTGAAAAATTTGGAATTCGACCTGTCGGGCCGCTTCGATCATTTTGCTTCCTATGGCAATTCGTCCACGCCGAAAGCCGGTTTTAAATATGCGCCGATTCAGCAAGTAACGCTGCGCGGCACCTATTCGCGCGGGTTCCGCGCACCCAACTCGGCCGAAAATGGCATAGCCAGCAGCGCTTTCGTGGCTAATTCGATCAGCGATCCGATTTTGTGTCCGAACGGTGATTCGAAAACCAAAGGCAACGTGATTGCCGCTTGTAATTTTACTCCGCTGACCGTGCAGCAAACCACCAAGGACTTGCAACCGGAAAAATCGAAGTCTTTTACTTTCGGTACGATTCTCGAGCCGGTCAAAGGTTGGGCCACGACGGTTGATTACTACAATATCAAGATCGAAAACCAAATCAATACGGCATCGGGCTTGCCCGATTTTGTACCGGTCTATGTGCGCGGCGAAATCACGCCAACCGCTATCTCGGACGGTGCCGGCGGTTCCAATATTGCTAATTCTTCCGTTGGGCAAATCGTTTATGCCCCTTCTGCCTATGTCAACTCGGGCGGCACCAAGACCCGCGGTGTGGAAATCGACACGTCGTATAAATTCAACCTGGGCGAATACGGCAGTCTGAAAACCGGCTTCCAGATGTCGCACATGATTAGTTACCAGCTGACCCAAAGCGGCGTGACATATGAGTTGGCTGGCACCCATGGTCCATCGGTCGTGAGCGGCGACACGGGCAATCCTAAAAACCGCGCCCAGTTCACCCTCGGTTACGACAAGGGTCCTCTCAACGTCACCACCGTCTTTAACTGGGTAGGCGACTACTCGGTGCTCGACCCATCGGTGGGCGCCAACGATTGTGCCACCGCCGCGATCGAACAGTCCGGCCGCCAATATTTCTTCAACAAGGATGGCTCGGCTTATTGCCAGGTGGCGTCGTTCGTGTCGACGGATTTGACCGTGACATATAAATACGGCAAAAACTGGACCTTCCACGGCACGGTGTTGAACTTGTTCGACCGGGTGCCGCCAGCGGACGTCGGTACGTATGGCAACTCAGGCAACTTGGCCGCTTACAACGCCACCTTGCATCAATCGGGCGCGGTGGGTCGCTTCTTCAGCCTGGGCGCCAAGTATCAATTTTAAATTGTAATCCGTCTGGGTCGGGCCGGCATATCGACCCTATTTCAGCGTAGCGCACGGCTTCGCGGCTGTGCGCTTTTTTATTGTGCGCCCCGAATGGACGCACAATAAGCGTTCAATCTCTCCACCTCTGAATTCGTGAGCGGTCCAGCCAAATTAAGCCATGCGATATTGAGGAGTATGCATCTAGCCACCCCACCTCCCATCGAAACTTTTGACCGTGCCGTTGCCGATCGCGACGGTGACTTGCGTGTCCAACGGCCGAGCGCGCCTTTTTGCCAAGGCGGGTACGGCATATCGCTCGCGCAGTGCGAGGCGCAGTGTCGATGTCATGCCCACAGCTTGTTGTTCGACGGCGTACTACGCGATGCGGCGCAAGGCCCTTCCGGTCACGGGGCTGCCGTTGGCGACATGCCGGTCGAAGAATTTACGCCGGATATGCGCCAGGCAATCCAATTCGATGGGGCCGTACTCCGAAACAGGGTCGTGTTGCCGGCGTAATCGTCAACCATCAGATGCCCGCGCGACCGTGCAGGAAGGTGCGCGTTTCCACCCCGGGCTGGGCTGGTAGTCGAACACGACCAGAGGCGTGCCGCCGTCCCTGAGCAGCTTGGCCAGTGGTTGCAAAGCCACCCTAATGTGTCCGATCCAGTCGGCCAAGTTGGCGCTGGCCGCGCCGGTTCGATCCGGTACAACGGCAGGCGGTCCAAATACCCGTACGCCGCGATCCACGTCAGCAAGTCGATGGCGGCCAGGCCGCCGTCAATCATGGGCGCCGGGATCGATTTCGCTTTACCACCTCGCAAGTGCGCCGGCTCCACGTCCGATTGTTAGCTGACGTCGTTGTCATAGACGACCTTGCACAATTCGTACTGTTGTAAAAAAGTGAAAGTTTTCTTTATGGAATTTGACAAAATAGCACTGTAAATGTTTTGATGTATCTTGTGGGAAATCGTATATACCACTTTGCAAAAAGCCGTCTACTGTTGCAACACTAGATTGGTAGAGCGAGGCTGCGGAACACGGCTTCCGTCTTCAAAACATTGAATGAAACAGGGTATTTAGTGGAGAAAACTTTGACGAAGAAAACTGTACTCAAGCGTGGGATCGCCGCCGTGGCGCTGACACTGGCGGCCAATCAGATGGTCGCGGCCCAGGAGTTGGGGGGCGAGCCGGCGATGCAAAAAGTGCTGGTAACAGGCTCGAACATCAAACGCAGCGACAAGGAAGGCACGTCGCCCGTACAAACCGTTTCCGCCAAGCAGATCGCCGCCACCGGCGCCAGCACCGTCGCAGAATTGCTGCGCTCGATCCCCGCCTTCGGCACCGGCGCCGCGCTCGACACCACCGACGGCGGTTTCTCGAACGGCGCATCGACCGCCTCGCTGCGCGGTCTCGGTTCGTCGGCCACGCTGATTTTGCTCAACGGCCGGCGCATCACCGCCTCGGCCTACGCTGATCCGAACCAGGGCAAATCGGCGGTCTATGACTTGAACACGATTCCCATTTCCGCCATCGAGCGGGTTGAAATTTTCAAGGACGGCGCGTCGGCCGTGTATGGCTCGGACGCGATCGCCGGCGTGATCAACTTCATCACCAAGACCGATTATCAGGGCGCCCAACTAGGCGCGAGCACGACCTTCAACGACGATGGACAGTTCCGCCGCCACAACGCGAACGGCATCTTCGGCATCGGCGATTTGCAAAAAGACCATTACAACGCCTTTATCAGCTTCGACGTGGCCAAGCGCGACAGCACTCTGATCAAGGATGCCAACGATGTCGAAAAGGCGATGTATGCCGATATCAACGGCCGACTCAATCCGTTTAGCAGCAGTTTGAGCGCCCAGCCCTTCTTTTACCGGGAGCGCACGCCGGGCGCGAAAAATTTCTCCAATACTTATGCGCTGCGAGCGGATGTGATCAACCGCAGCAATTGCGATCCATCCCAACTAATCACGGGCGACCGCGCCCTGCATAATCTAAACGCCAGCGATACACTGATCGGCCGCACTTTCTGCAACTTCAATTTGGACAATTACCGCGAGGCGCAAGGGGCGGGCGAGGACGCCAATATCTTATCGAAATTGACGTTCCAGCTGAACCCGAACTTGACCGCGTTCGTCGAAGCGGGCTACAGCCGCACCGAGCGCACTTACCTGGGCGTGCCGATCGCCACGCGCGGGACCGCGTCCACCACCGTCTTCGCCTTGGACGGTTCGCCCGCGCCATTTCAGCTCATCTTACCGGTCGGCCATCCGGACAACCCCTTCCCGGCTTCCCGCGCGGCGGTCGGCTACCGCTTCGTCAACAGCAGCGGCAATACCAACAATATCAACGAGGCTTACCGCCTGGTTGGCGGCGTGAAGGGGACGGCCGGCAGCTGGGATTGGGAAACGGCCGCTTTGTGGAATCGCAGCGAACGGGAAGAGACTACCTTCGGTCGCCTGTACCGGCCCACCGTGGAGCGCATCATGACGGAAGGGCGCACTTTGGCCCAGACCGCGGCCGATCCGACCGTCACCCACGACGTCGTCAACCACGGTTACGCCCAGGTGGCCCAGGTCGACGCCAAGGCCAGTACGGCGTTCGGCCATCTGGGCGGCGGAGAAATCGGCTTGGCGGTCGGGGCCGAGTTTCGCGAGGAAAAAGTTGGCTTGACTCCGGACGAAGTCTTGCAGCGCGGCGATATAGTTGGCCTCGCCAATTCGTCGGCCGATGGCAGCCGCAAGGTCAAATCGGCCTTTGTCGAATTGCGCACGCCATTCGCCAAGAATTTTGAGATGGATTTCGCCGGCCGTTACGACAAGTACCCTACCTTCAAAGGCAATTTCGTGCCCAAGGTGGGCGTTAAATGGACCGTCAGCGATCGCGTCACCCTGCGCAGCAGTTACGCCGAAGGCTTCCGCGCGCCCGCCTTGACCCAGGTCTCTCCGGGCGGCGTGCAATCGTTTACCACGGTGATCGATTCCTTGCGTTGTCCCGATGGCGTCACTCCCGCCGATGGCGCCGATAAGCTCGATTGCAGCAAAGGTATCTCCAGCCTGTCGGCGGCCAACCCGGCATTGAAACCGGAAAAATCGAAGAGCTTGTCATTCGGCTTGATCCTGGCGCCGACCAAGGATATCGACGTCTTGATCGATTACTACCGAATCAAAAAAGTCGATGAAACCGCCTTATTGTCGGCTCAAAGCGTGATCGATCACGCGGATCAGTATTCCGGCCTGTTGGTGCGCGACCAGAATCCCGCCAATTGGATCACCGATGAAAACGGCAATCTCGTCGCCAATTCCGGCCCCATCCTGCAAGTGAACCGGTCTTATGTCAACCAGGGTAGTACCGAAGTGAGCGGAGTCGATGTCGATGTCACCTGGCGCAAGGCGCTGGGCGAGTACGGCAAATTGACCACCACTTTAAATTGGAGCTATTTGCTGGAATACCGCCGCGCCGAAGCGCCCGGCGATGTGGCGGCCAACGTGGCCGGTTACAGCGGCGGCTTGTCGGATTGGGCCACCAGCTCGGACGACATGCCGAAAAATCGCTTCAACCTGGCCGCCAGTTGGGCCATGGGCGACCACACCGTGACCGCGTCGGCCGATTTTGTCGGACCGGTATCGCTGTTGCGCCGCAGTGAAAACGCCGATGTGTATGCGGCGCCTTACTGCCATTACGGGGTCGGTCAGCCCAGCACCGCTTATTCGCTGGGCGGCTTGCCGAAGTTTTCGAACTATATCAGTTCCTGCGACGTGAAAAGCTGGACCACTTATGGTCTCGGCTATGCGTACACCGGCATCAAAAACTTGACTTTGTCGCTGAACATTAAAAATCTGTTCGACACCAGGGCGCCTTACGATCCCCGTTTTCCGGTCGAAGGCTTCAATACCGATCTGCACAACGGGGAAGGGCGTTACTTCGGTCTGAGCATGAATTACAAGTTCATGTAATCGCCGACGTCACCGTGAAACGGCCCTCGGCGAAGGGGCCGTTTTCAATCGGAGCGCGCTACATCCCGCCCCAACTGGCGTTGAGCGCGGCCAGCGCCGCCAAGCCCGCCGTCTCGGTGCGCAGGATGCGCGGCCCCATGGTCAGCGCCAGGGCGCCGTGCGCGAGCGCGGCCTTCTCCTCGGCCTCGCTCAAGCCGCCTTCCGGGCCGATCACCAAAGTCACCGCCTGCGGCGCCTGATGCCGCGCCCAATCCGCCAGCGATTGCTCCGCGCGCGGACTCAGGATGATGCGGCGGTGTAAATCCTGCTGGGTGATCCATTGTTGATACTCGTCGACCTGGCCCAGCTGGGCCAGACGGTTGCGTCCGCTTTGCTCGGAGGCCGACACGATGATGCCCTGCCAGTGCGCCAGACGCTTGGCGGCCCGTTCGGCCGACAGCCGCACCACGCAGCGCTGCGCCGCCAGCGGCTGGATGCCGGAGGCGCCCAGCTCGATCGCCTTTTCGACGATCCAATCCATCTTGGCCGCTTCCGGCAGGGCCTGGGCCAGCGTCACGGCATACGGCAATTCCACGTCGCGCGCCGAAAACGCCTTCACTTCCACCTCCACCCGGCGCCGCTCGATGGCGCTCAGGGTGGCGCTGTATTCGCCGCCCTCGCCGTTGAACAGGGTGATCAGCGCGCCCGGCGCCAGGCGCAGCACCTGCACATGGTGGGCCACCGCCTCCGGCAAGCTGAGAACGGCGCCGATGGCGAGCGGTTGGGGGCAAAAAAATCGCGGCATGGCAATCCTGACAAGGTGGCGGGGCGGGCGGTCGCCGGCGGAATAATAAAAATACATCGAATCGCGGTGCGCGCCAAGCCGCCACCGAGGCGCAATTTTAAATCGGACACCCATGCTCTGGTAAAATACTTGGCTAGCGATAGACGCACGCGCCACGCCACCTCTTCCAAACTCGGTAATCGACCACACACGATGAAATCTACCCTTCCTACCACCAAGATGGCCAACGCGATCCGCGCGCTGGCAATGGACGCGGTCCAGCAGGCCAATTCCGGCCACCCCGGCATGCCGATGGGAATGGCCGAGATCGCCGTGGCCCTGTGGAGCGGCCATTACCGCCACAATCCGGCCAATCCGAAATGGCTCAACCGCGACCGCTTCCTGCTCTCGAACGGACACGGCTCGATGCTGCATTACGCCTTGCTGCATCTGACCGGCTACGACTTGAGCATGGACGACATCAAGTCTTTCCGCCAGATGCATTCGAAAACCCCGGGCCATCCCGAGGTCGACGTCACGCCCGGCATCGAAACGACCACCGGTCCGCTCGGCCAGGGCTTGGCCAACGCGGTCGGCATGGCCTTGTCGGAACAATTGCTGGCGGCCGAGTTCAACCGTCCCGGCTTCGACATCGTCGGCCACCACACCTACGTCTTCCTGGGCGACGGCTGCATGATGGAAGGCATTTCGCACGAAGCGTGTTCGCTGGCCGGCACCCTGGGCTTGAACAAGCTGATCGCGCTGTATGACGACAACGGTATTTCGATCGACGGCAAGGTCGAAGGCTGGTTCACCGACGACACCCCGGCCCGCTTCGAAGCTTACGGCTGGAACGTGGCGCGCGCGGTCGACGGCCACGACGTGGCGGCCGTGGACGCCGCCATCGAGGCGGCCAAGTCATCGTCGAAACCGACCCTGATCTGCTGCAAGACCGTGATCGGCAAGGGTTCGCCCAATCTGCAGGGCGGCGACAAGGTGCATGGCGCCGCCTTGGGCGACAAGGAAGTGGCGGCCGTGCGCGCCTACGTGGGGTGGGACGCGGCGCCGTTCGAGATGCCGGCCGATGTGTACGCGGCCTGGGACGCCAAGGCGCAAGGCGCGGCCCTGGAGCAAAGCTGGAACGAGCGGTTCGCCGCCTACCGCGCCCAGTTCCCGCAGCAAGCGGCTGAACTGGAACGCCGCATGGCCGGCGATTTGCCGGAAACCTTCGAAGCCACTTTGACGGCCGCCATCGGCGCCGTGGCCGAGAAAAAAGAAAACATCGCCACCCGCAAGGCCAGCCAGAACGCGATCCAGGCGCTGGCGCCCGTGCTGCCGGAATTTTTGGGCGGCTCGGCCGATTTGACCAGTTCCAATTTGACCAACTGGAAGGAAAGCGTCGCCTTGCGCGCCGGCAAGCCGGGCAACCATATCAATTACGGCGTGCGCGAATTCGGCATGAGCGCCATCATGAATGGCATCGCCCTGCACGGCGGCTACATTCCGTTCGGCGCCACCTTCCTCACCTTCTCCGATTACAGCCGCAACGCGCTGCGCATGGCCGCGCTGATGAAGCTGCGTTCGATCTTCGTGTTCACCCATGATTCGATCGGCCTGGGCGAGGACGGCCCCACCCATCAGTCGATCGAGCACGTTTCCTCGCTGCGCCTGATCCCCAACCTGGACAACTGGCGCCCCTGCGACACGCTCGAATCGCTGGTCGCCTGGGGCGCGGCGGTGCGGCGCAAGAACGGCCCTTCGACTCTGATCTTCACGCGTCAAAATCTGCCCTACCAGGAACGCTCGGCGGCCCAGATCGCCGACGTGGCGCGCGGCGGCTATGTCTTGAACGACGTGGCCGAGCCGAAGGCGATCCTGATCGCCACCGGTTCCGAGGTCGAATTGGCGGTCAACGCCGCCAGCGCCCTGGCCGCCGAAGGCATCGCGGTGCGGGTGGTGTCGATGCCTTGCGCCGATGTGTTCGAGCGCCAGGACGCCGAGTACAAGGCCGGCGTCTTGACGAAAGGCACGCCACGGGTGGCCATCGAAGCCGGGGTCACCAATTTTTGGTATAAATACGTCGGTCTGGAAGGCGCCGTGGTCGGCATCGACACCTTCGGCGAGTCGGCCCCGGCCAGCGTCCTGTTCAAGCATTTTGGTTTCACCGTAGAAAACGTCGTGGCCAAGGTCAAGTCGGTTTTGCTGGCTTAGCAGTCTGTCGGGCGACCTGGCTTCCGGGGCCGCCGCGAGGTGGACCCGGCCCCTTGTCGCCGCGTCCCTCATTTATCTCATCTGGAGAATAGTATGACGATTAAAGTTGCAATCAATGGTTATGGCCGCATCGGCCGCAATGTCTTGCGCGCGTTTTACGAAGGCGGCAAGAAACAAGACATCCAGATCGTCGCCATCAACGACCTGGGCGACGCCAAGTCGAACGCCCACCTGACCCGTTACGACACCGCCCACGGCAAGTTCCCCGGCACCGTCACGGTCGAGGGCGACAACATGATCGTCAACGGCGATCCGATCCGCGTGTTCGCGCAACGCAATCCGGCCGAAATCCCGTGGGGCGAGCTGGGCGTGGACGTGGTGCTCGAATGCACCGGCTTCTTCACCACCAAGGAAAAAGCCTCGGCCCACTTGAAGGGCGGCGCCAAGAAAGTCATCATTTCCGCACCGGGCGGCAAGGATGTCGACGCCACCATCGTCTATGGCGTCAACCATGGCGTGCTCAAAGCCAGCGACACCGTGATCTCGAACGCGTCTTGCACCACCAATTGCCTGGCGCCGCTGGTCAAGCCGCTCAACGACGCGATCGGCCTGGTCAACGGCTTGATGACCACCGTGCACGCCTACACCAACGACCAGGTGCTGACCGACGTGATGCATGAAGACATGCGCCGCGCCCGTTCCGCCACCCATTCGATGATTCCGGCCAAAACCGGCGCCGCCGCCGCCGTCGGCCTGGTGTTGCCCGAGCTGAATGGCAAACTGGACGGTTACGCGATCCGGGTGCCGGTGATCAATGTGTCGATCGTCGACCTGTCCTTCGTCGCCGCGCGCGACACCACCGTCGACGAAGTCAACGCCATCATGAAAAGCGCCTCGGAAGGCGCCTTGAACGGCATCTTGACCTATCAAACCGAGCCGCTGGTGTCGGTCGACTTCAACCACAACCCGGCTTCGTCGAATTTCGATTCGACCCTGACCAAGGTCTCGGGCCGTCTGGTCAAGGTATCGTCCTGGTATGACAACGAGTGGGGTTTCTCGAACCGCATGCTCGACACCACCGTGGCCCTGATGGCCGCCAAGTAAGCCGATCATCCGAAGGCGAGCCCATCGGCAAGCATGACAAAAACGCTTCTTCGGAAGCGTTTTTTTATCGCCCGCGTGCCGGCGCCACGCTGGCTTTACTTATGGCCGGCATCATCTATTATTGCAAGACACTAATTATTACCTTGGCCTATAGATTTAAATTAATACCACTTGATAACCAATCGATGTATTATAGGGTCCAATATAAGACCACAGTGCCGGGTGGTGTGGCCATCGCGCGGTCTACCCGATCGGCCGCCGGCGTCCCGCTGACAGCGACGAGAAGCAATGATGAATTTCGATCATGAGTATGAAGTCCTGATCCGGGACTTGAAGTCCGAGTTTTTGGCGAGCAAACACTGGGAGCTCGAATGCGCGCTGCATAAAATCGACGCCCGCACCGCGACCGCGCGCTCCAGCCTGTTACAGCAAAATTATAAGAATCGCTTGCGCGAATTGCGCGAATTCGTGCAGCGCCACTTCGCCCGCTTCGACGCCGAGCACGTCAGCTCCCTGATCGGCCTGCCCACCAAACCCTTGCAGGACGACGAGCGTCTCATGCACCGGATCTGGCTGGGCGGCGCCTTGCCGAGCTTGGCGATTCAAGCCATGCGGCAATGGGAAGAGGCGCTCGACGAGGTCGAGCGCAACAAGGATGGCCGTTACCGCCTCGCCTTGTGGGTCTGGGACGCTGCCCAAGTGGCGGCCGACCCCTTGTTTTTGCCCGGCGCCGGCTCGTCCAAATACACCATCGGCCGCTACGCGGTGGGGCGGCGCGTCTTGTCCGTCAACAGCGTGGCGGCCCTGGCGCGCGATCTGTGTCCGGCCGCGACGCAAATGCTGGCCGGGCTGCACGCGCGGCATTACTTCATCCATCTATCCGAGTTGCTGCGCTTGCTGGTGTTGCGCCAATACGGCGGCATGTATCTGGACGTCGACACCGTGCCGTACAAGTCGGCCACGGTGTTCCTGGCCAAGCCGGAGTTGCCCGACTATGTCGATTGCCGGCTCGACCCGCGTTCGGGGAAAATACGCCAATCCCCGCTCAGCTGGCTGAGCTTGAGCCGGGACGAGCACACCCTGCTCGCCGCGCGCAAGAGCAACCCGAGCGTGACGCGGCTGGCGCAAACCCTGGCCGATGGTTTCGGCCGCATCGACGCGCCGATGCCCGACGCGCGCGCGGGCGGCGCGCCGGTCCGCCATTACGCCTCGCTGTTGCAAGCGGCCACCGACGCGGCCTGGAAAAGCCAGGCCGACGCCACCTCGCTGGCGCACGACGAGATGGCGCGCTCCCATTCGGTGCTGCACGACAGCGGCAAGGAAACCGTGCTGCGCGGCTTGCGCGGCATGCGCTTGCTGGTCGACGCCCGCAGCCGGATGCTGCGGCCGCTCGACGCGGTGGAGCAAGCCAGTTACCGGCGCTGCGTGGACGCCCTGGACCAGACGGACTGGCGCCTGGCGCATCCGGCGGCGCTGGAAGGGATCGCCGACCTCGCCTACAGTCACGAATCGCCGCGCATGGCTTACGCGCCGCGCTTGCGGGCCGAGGCGCAGGGTTGCCATTATCGCGCCTTGCTGTCGGAGGATGACAAATTAGACCGCGTCAATTCCCTGTTCGCGGCCTACGCGATCCACAAAAACGCGGAACAGATCGGCAAGGGATATTTTTGGCAGCCCACGCGGGGCGAACCGAAGCAGGGCGCGGCGCGCAAGAGCCGGCCGGTTTATCTGGACTTGAGTTTGTTCGACGACTATTGAGGCGTCGGCCGCGCCGCGGTGGCGCGGCGAAAAAATCGATTAATATTTTTATCGCCACGGGGCGAAGAGCGAGGAGTCGGTCATGCAGCAGGACTTGCAACAGAAAATCGGGCAGTTGTTCATGGTGGGCTTTGACGCCCTGGAGGCGAACCCGCATATCACCCAGCTGATCCGGGAAAAACGCATCGGCGGAGTGATCCTGTTCCGCCGCAACGTGCACACGCCGCGGCAGTTGTCGGCCCTGTGCCGCCAGCTGCAAGAGATCAACGCCGAGGTGAGCGAAGTGCCCTTGCTGATCGCGCTCGATCAGGAAGGCGGCATGGTGATGCGCATCGAGCAGGGGGTCACCCCGATTCCGGCCGCGATGGCGTTCCAGGAAGCCGGCTCGGTGGACGATTGCGAGCGGATCAACTTCATCAGCGGCGACGAAATGCGCCAGATCGGCATCAACATGCTGCTCGCGCCCGTGCTGGACGTCAATAACAACCGCCTCAACCCCGTCATCGGCGTGCGCGCTTACGGCGAGGACGCCGACACCGTGATCGAATACGGCATGGCCGCCATGCGCGGCCAGCGGGCGGCCGGCGTGATCGTCACCGCCAAGCATTTCCCCGGCCATGGCGACACCGCCATCGACACCCATTACGCCATGGCCTCGGTGCCGCACGACAAGGCGCGCCTGCGCGCGGTCGAGCTGGCGCCGTTCCGGGCCGCCATCGCCGCCGGGGTGGACGCCATCATGACCGCGCACGTGGCTTTTCCCGCCTTCGAGATCGAGCCGTCGCTGCCGGCCACCTTGTCGAAGGCGGTGCTGACCGATTTGCTGCGCGGCGAGATGGGCTACGATGGCGTGGTCATTTCTGATTGCCTGGAAATGGCCGCCATCGCCGACGGCGTCGGCGTGCCGCGTGCCGCCGTCGCCACCTTGCGGGCGGGGGCGGACGTGGTGTTGATTTCGCATCGCGAAGAGCAGCAGCGCGCCGCGATCGAGGCCGTGCTGGCGGCGGTCGAGCAAGGCGAGATCGACGCCGCGCGCCTCGAGCAGGCGCTGGGCCGGGTCGCGCGCCTCAAACGTGGCGAGGCGGTGCGCGACTGGCGCGCGCGCGCACCCATCCCGCCGCGCTTGATGGCGCCGGAGGCGATGGCCCTGTCCGAGAAACTGCAACGGGCCGCGCTGCGGGTGGTGGGGCCGTTCCAGGCGCTCGAGCGTGGCGTGCCGGTGTGCCTGATCACGGTGGAGGTGCGTTCGCGCAGCGAGATCGACGAGGTGGCGCTGGGACGCAACAAGGAAGCGCGCAGCTCGATGCTGCCGGCCTTGCTGGCGGCCGGTCTGGACGTGCGCGAATATGCGCTGTCGGCCGAGGCCGGCGAGACCGAAGTGGCGGGCGCGCTCGCCTTCGCCGAGGGCGCCGCCCAGATCGTGCTGCAAACCTATAACGCCATGCTGGTCGAAGGCCAGCGCCGCATCCTGGCCGCGCTGCCGCCCGAACGGCTGTGGGTGGTGGCCGGCCGCCTGCCTTACGACCTGGATCTGGCGCCGAACGCGCGCGGCAGGCTGGCGGCCTATGGTTGCCGTCCGGCCGCGCTGGCGCCGGTGGTGGAAAAGCTGCTGGCCGAGTCTTGACGGCGGCCGCGCGAGCCGGTCGGCCCGGTTCGCGCGGCGATCGCTTGCGCCGCGATCGCCTATTTATAGATGCCGCAGCCGATCAGGAAGTCGTCGACCCGCTCGACATAGCCCGATTTCGGCTCGACCGCCTTGGTCAAGGGATTGGGCCAGTTGAAATCGACCCAGCCGCTAC